>NZ_JAGWUA010000176.1 GCF_028868675.1 Bradyrhizobium sp. | reverse complement strand
GCCGAGTTCGACTTCGGCGCGGATGTCCTTCAGCGCAATCACCTTGTCGCGATGCGGCACCTTGAAGCGCTTGTCGGCGGAGATGTCGTTGTCATAGCTCCACTCGTGGATGCCCATCTTCTGCGAGGAGACGTGCACCTCCGGCAGCGGCCGCTCGTCGATCGCCTCGCCCGACAGCATCCGGTGGATCGACAGCGCGGCGTCGTGGCCGTGCGCCACCGCCCAGATGATATTCTTCGGGCCGAAGGCGGCGTCGCCGCCGAAGAACACCTTCGGATTGGTCGAGGCGAACGTCTTGGCGTCGACCCTGGGCATGCCCCATTTGTCGAACTCGATGCCGCAGTTGCGCTCGATCCAGGGGAAGGCGTTCTCCTGGCCGACCGCGACCAGCACGTCGTCGCATTCGAAGGTCTGGTCGGGCTCGCCCGAGGGCACCAGGTTGCGGCGGCCCTTGGCGTCGTATTCGGCGCGCACCTTCTGGAAGGTGATGCCGGTCAGCTTGCCATTGTCGTGGATGAAGGCGACGGGAACGAGGAAGTTGAGGATCGGAATGTCCTCGTGGATGGCGTCCTCCTTCTCCCAGGGAGACGCCTTCATCTCCTCGAAGCCGGAGCGCACGACGACCCTGACGTCCTCGCCGCCGAGCCGCCGTGCCGTGCGGCAGCAGTCCATCGCGGTGTTGCCGCCGCCGAGCACGATGACGCGCTTGCCGATCTTGTCGGTGTGGCCGAACGAGACCGAGGCCAGCCATTCGATGCCGATATGGATGTTGGCGGCCGCCTCTTTCCGGCCGGGAATCTCGAGCTCGCGGCCGCGCGGCGCGCCGGAGCCGACGAAGACCGCGTCGTACTTCTCGGCGAGCAGCGACTTCATGCTCTCGATGCGGTGGCCGCCCCTGAACTCGACGCCGAGACCGAGGATGTAGCCGGTCTCCTCGTCGATCACCGAGTTGGGAAGGCGGAATTTCGGGATTTGCGTGCGCATCATGCCGCCGGCTTCGGGGTCGCCGTCGAACACGGTGCAGTGATAGCCGAGGGGCGCGAGATCGCGCGCCACCGTCAGCGAGGCCGGACCGCCGCCGACCAGCGCAATGTGCTTGCCGTTCGTCGGCGCGGGGCGCGGCAGGCGCTGTTTGATGTCGTCCTTGAAGTCGGCGGCCACGCGCTTCAGCCGGCAGATCGCGACCGGAGTCTCCTCGACGCGTCCGCGGCGGCAGGCCGGCTCGCAAGGACGGTCGCAGGTGCGTCCCAGAATTCCGGGAAACACGTTCGACTTCCAATTGATCATGTAGGCGTCGCTGTAGCGGCCCTGTGCGATCAAGCGGATGTATTCGGGAACGGGGGTGTGTGCAGGACAAGCCCACTGGCAATCGACTACCTTATGAAAGTAGTCGGGGGCCGCAATATCGGTCGGTTTCATTCCTACCCTGTCCGCACAGGCTCAAGGACCGGCGCGGCCTCTTCGAGTCGCGAACGCCTAAGCCGCGTCCATCTGGTTTCTGAATTGGATCATAGGCTTACCTTATTAGAATCATTCGGAAGCGCGCACAAAGGCAAATTTGCGCGATCTCCAGCTTTCATGGGAGCTGCGCGCGCACAGCATTAATGATCGTGCAATTTATGCGGCAATGCAGCATCGCGCGAAGCGTGTGGCTTTGATCAGCCGCGCGCGATGTCGCTCGCAATGTCGCTCTTGGCGAGGTCCCACATCAGGTCGTAGGTGCCGACCGAAATGGGGAGGGTGGAGGGCGAAGCCGCGGGGCCGGTGAAGCGCTCGGCGATGACCGCGGAGACGGCGCTCACCTCTGTGCCGTCGATCAGGACGAACCAGTCGTTCGCGCCGGCACTGCGCACCGACGGAATCTCGGCCGTGGGACCCGACAGCGCTGCGTCGCTCTCCAGCAGATGCATGGAGATGATGCCGTCGGCTGTCTCGGGTGCGAGTTTTTCTCGCACTGCATCACGCAGTTGCGTCGTGTTGTCGCGCGTCGGGCGCAGCCGCACCAGGCCGAGCGCCGCACCGCGCCCGGTGCCGCGGCTGATGGTGATCCTTGCCACCACGCGAATCATGTTGCGGAAGCGCGCCATGGTCCGGCGCGACCAGTCGGTGGGGTTGGCGAGCCGCGCCCGATAGGCGGGGCTGTCGAGCACGTCGAGCGTCGTGGTCGAATAGAGGCAGAGATATTTCGGGCTGCCCGCATGCGCGACATAGCGCCGCGCCTCCAGGAAACCGTCGATCGCGACGCGCTCCTCGAGGTGCTCGCGGTCGTACCAGCGGTTGAAGTCGGCTTCATCGGCCTCGTCGATGTCCATCGACGTCAACAGCATGCCTTTCCCGGCGAGCGGCATTTTCCTGGGCTTCCTGTTTATCGTGCGGTCGCGGAAGCGAGGTCGGCGACCATCTTCATCACCGCGTCCCTTACCCCGGGATCATAGAGCGAATGGCCGGCCTGTTCCACGATGCGGATCTCGGAACCCGGCCATGCCTCCGCAAGCGCCTGCGATGTTCCGGGCGGACACAGCAGATCGTAGCGACCCTGGATGATGATACCGGGAATGCCGGCCAGCCGTCCGGCGTTGCGCAGGAGCTGATCCGGCGCCATGAAGCAGTCATGGACGAAATAATGCGCTTCCATGAACGGCGTGGAGGGCAGCGGTCTCGTCGAATTCAGCGACGCGAGATCAAGCCGCGTGCGCGCGGGCCCGTGCTCCGACAGGATGCGTTCGGTGTCGTGCCACGCCCGCGCGACGGGAGCGTGAACGGCCGGATCGGGATCGAGGATGCGCCGCCAATAGGCTTCGGCCGGACGCTTGCGCTCCCCGGCCGGCAGCACGCTCAAAAAGTCCTGGGCCAGCGCGGGATGGAATTGCGACAGCGTCGTCGTGAAAGCGGTTTCGACCTCGGCGCGCGTGCCGAGGAAGGTCGCGCGCAGCGCGATCGCCGAGACGCGCGCGGGATGGGCTTGCGCATAGGCGAGCGCCAGCGTCGCTCCCCAGGAGCCGCCGACCACCATCCAGCGTTCGAAGCCGAATTTTTCGCGGATCGTCTCCATGTCCGCCATCAGATGCGGCAGCGTGTTGTGCTCGCGCCCGCCCTTCGGGCGGCTGCGGCCGGCGCCGCGCTGGTCGAACAGCACGGCGCAGAAGCGCTCGGGATCGAACAGGCGGCGATGGTCTGGCTGGCAGCCGCTGCCGGGTCCGCCGTGCAGATAGACGGCGGGAATGCCGTCGGCGCGGCCGACGCTCTCGACGTGGATATCGTGGCCGTCGCCGACCGCGAGCATCTCCGAGGTCAGCGGCGCGAAGGGATCGGCGCGCCTGGCCGACCTGGCCGCGTCGGAATCAGGCATCGCCGTCGGGCTCCAGCGTGCCGCCGGCGAAATTGCGGTAGAGGAAACGGCTGGTCTCGCCTTCGGCTTCGCGCTCGGCCTGCTTGAAGATGCTCTCGTGCATCGGCGACAGCGCGCAGGCCGGATCGGTGTTGGCCGCGTCGCCGGTGAGCGCAAAAGCCTGGCAGCGGCAGCCGCCGAAGTCGATCTCGCGGAATTCGCAGGACTTGCACGGCTCTTTCATCCAGCCGGTGCCGCGATAGCGGTTGAAGGCCTCGGAGTTCTGCCAGATCCAGGCGATGGAATGGTTGGAGCGCACGGATTCGAAATCGAGCCCGGCGATGCTCTCGGCGGCGTGGCAGGGTAGCACCTTGCCGGCCGGCGAGATGTTGAAGAACTGCCGGCCCCAGCCGCCCATGCACTTCTTCGGCCGCAGCGCGTAATAGTCCGGCACGACATAGTCGATCGCGAGCTGGCCCTTCAGCCGCTCGCGCGCCTCCTCGACGAGACGCGTGGTCTCGTCGAGTTGCGCGACGGTCGGCATCAGGGCGGCGCGGTTCTTCAGCGCCCAGCCGTAATACTGGACGTTGGCGACCTCGAGCCGGTCGGCGTCGAGATCGACCGCCATCTGGATGATATCAGGAAGCTGGTGCAGGTTCTGGCGGTGCATCACCGCGTTCACCGTCAGCGGCAGGTCGAGCTCGCGCGTCCACCTCGCGACCTCGATCTTCTTGCGATGCGCGCCCTTGTAGCCGGCGACGCGGTCCGCCAGTCCCTGCTCGGTGCCCTGGAAGCTGATCTGCACGTGGCAGAGGCCGGCCTCCGCGAGATCGGCGAGCTTGTCGCGGGTCAGCAGCACGGCCGAGGTGATCAGGTTGGTGTAGAGGCCGGCATCGCTTGCGTGCCTCACCAGCTCGACCAGATCCTTGCGCGCGGTCGGCTCGCCGCCGGAGAAATGCACCTGCAGCACGCCGATCTCGGCGAGCTCGCTCAACACCTTCTTCCACTCCTCGGTGGTGAGCTCGGTGCCAGCGCGGTCGAGCTCGACCGGGTTTGAGCAATAGGGGCATTGCAGCGGGCAACGGTGGGTCACTTCCAGCAGCACGGCCAGCGGAATGCCGAAGGTTTCCGCCGTCGAGCGCTGCTTTTCCAGCACCGCGAGGCCGTCGCTCGCGGCTGATGGCGTCGAGGTCTGGTCGCCGAGCACTTCACTCATGACGTCTTCTCGCGGGCCTCGGTCAGGAAGCCTTTATCCGCCAGGTCCTGCAGCATGGCAATCACGTCGGTCAGGATCGCGTCACGGGGCGCCGCATATTTCGCGGCGAGCTGGTCGGCGATATCGCCGACGCTGCGCACTCCGTCGCAGAGTTTCAAGACCTCGACCGCGATCTCGTCGGGCGCCAGCACCCGCTCCGGCGCCAGGATGACCCAGACCTGGCGCGTCTCGTCGTATCTGAGCTTGGCGTGCCGCGGCAGCACGGGGCGGCTCGCCTCGCTGACGCCGATGTGACGCGGTCCGGCCATCGCTGTCCCTAGCTCGACTTTTCGTCCGCCTTGGGCACGAAGGCGCCCGGCGGAATATGGCCCTCGACATAGGCGTGATAGAGCGCGTCGAGCTGCACCCAGAGCACGTTGGTCTTGAAGATCAGCGCGTTGCAGACGGCGGCGCGCTCCTCCGGCGTCCTGGCGTTCTTCTTGACGTAGTCGAGCGCGAAATTGGCGTCGCGCGGCGCCTGGCTCAAGCGGCGCTTGAAGTAGCTCATGATGTCGGGGTTGACGAAGTCATAATGCTGCAGCATGCCCGAGATGCGTTCTTCGTGCAGGTTCGGCGCAAACAGTTCGGTCAGCGAGGAGGCGATCGCCTCCAGCGGGCTCTTCTCGCGGCAGTAGTGCACATAGGCCTCGACCGCAAAGCGCGTCGCAGGCAAAATGCCTTCGGTGGATTCGACGTAAGCCGTGTCGAGGCCGAGGCCCTCGGTCAGCTTGATCCAGCGCTCGATGCCGCCTTCGCTGCCGACGTCGCCGTCATGATCCTCGATGCGGTGGCGCCATTCGAGCCGCGTAGCGCGGTCGCGGAAGCGCGAGATCACGACCGCATCCTTAATCGGGATCGTGCTCTGGTAATAGTAGCGGTTGAGCGCCCAGGCCTGCACCTGGCCCTTGTTCAGCTTGCCGCCGTGCAGGAGCTTATGGAACGGATGCAGGCTGTGATAGCGCGTCGCGCCGATATGGCGCAGCGTCGCCTCCAGCTCCTCCGCATTGTTCAGCCTGATGTCCCTGCCGATCGAAAGCGCGGTCATCCCCGTCAGTGTCGTCGCATTCACAGCACGATCTCCGTTCCGTCGGCCGGTATCTGCCAGCCCGCATGCTCGGCCGCCTTGCGCTCGGGCGATGCGGGCAGGAGGGCGGGATTCGAATTGTTGATATGAAGGAACACCTTCCTGTCGATATCGAGGCCGGCAAGCGCTGAGATCGCGCCGTGCTCGCCCGACATCGAAATATGTCCCATGCTCATGCCGGTCTTGTTGCCGAGCCCGGTCCTGATCATCTCGTCGTCGCGCCACACCGTGCCGTCGAAGAACACCAGCGGCGAGCCCGCGATCTCCTTCTTCAGGCCCTCGGTGACGGCGGCGCAGGCGGCGAGGAAGTGGAAGCTCCGCCGGCTCGCCTTGTCGGTGATCTTCAGGCCCAGCGTATCGCCGGCACCGTCCTCGCCGCCGGGATGCGCCTTGCCTTCGAGATACCAGGCCGACTTGCCGGGAACTGCAAACGGCAGGACCTCGATGCCGGAGGGGGAGCCGTCGGTCAGTTCGAGTTCGAATGCGATGTCGATGTCGATCGCCTGCCGCCGCACGTGCTTGTCGTTGAGCACGTTGAAGATGCTGTTCGCCTTGAGGATCGCCAGCACCCTGGCATGCGCATGGATCGTGAATGGCTGGCTCTCGCGCATCGAGAGCAGGCCCGCCACCGCGTCGACCTCGCCGTTGGTCAGGATCACGCCCGCGATCGGGGTGTGGCGCAGCGCGCCCTTCTTCGGGTGCAGTTGCGGCGTGGCGTTCAGTTGTTGTCTGAGATCGGGGGAGGCGTTGATCAGGAACCAGTGCTCGCCGTCGGCGCTGAAGGCGACCGAGGCCTGGGTTCGCTGCAATTCACGAGGATCCGCCCGCGCCGCCCGGCAGCCCTCGCACCCGCAATTCCACTGCGGGACACCGCCGCCGGCCGCGGCGCCCAGGACGACGACGCGAAGCATTGATCCGTCTCCTGGAGCAACGTGACGCGGTGGATCTCAGACCGGCAACACTCCCGGCTTCCGGAAGCACGCCGTGCCCGAAAGATCCACCCGCGTTGAACGCAAACTCGCCAGCCGCCTACTTGCGGGTGGCGCTCACATACATGTTGATTTCCATGCCGCAAGGCACTTCGACGATCTTCGGTGCTTTCCAGGCCATTTCGGCTCTCCTTTTCGCGTATTCGGACGCATCCGCCCGAGAGTTAAATTACTGCGGGCGGAAAAGTTCGCCAGTCAAATCTTGCGGCAAAACGACGGCACTGTACGATTGCTGCGGCGCGGTATCGTGTCCGGAACAGCGAATCGGAACCCGGTCCGGGCGTGCGTTCGTATTTGGTCGCAGACGCTGTCCTGATAAACGAGTTGTGAGCGCAGGCGCGCTTTCAATCGGCTACAGCCGACCCCATTGGAGTGAGATGCCCAGATATTTCTTCAACACCCGCATCGGCGACGAATTGATCGCCGACCCTGACGGCGAGGAGCTGCGCAATGCGGACCGCGCCTGGCAGGTCGCGCGCCAGATGATCCTCGAGGTCCTGAAGTCGGAAGGCGCGCAGCCCGCGCTGATGGAAGCGGTCATCGAGGTCACCGACGCCGACGGCGAGATCGTGCTGGAGTTTCCGTTCACCGAGGCGCTGCTGGACATGCCGGACGTCTCCGTCACCAGGCACTAGCTCGAGAATATCGTCCCTCGCGGAATCCGCATGGCTTTGCCGCGCCGCGGGCGCTAAAAGACCGGTGAAACGGAGCAAGTCATGCAAGATCTCTGGCGCCTGTCCGCCGCCGACCTCGCCGCCCTCGTCAGGTCCAGGAAGGTTTCCGCGAAGGAAGCCGCACGAGCCGGCCTCGCCCGGCTCGATGCCGTCAATCCCGCCCTGAACGCGGTGATCGACCACCGGCCCGAGGACGTGCTCAGGCAGGCGGCCGAAGTCGATGCGCAGATCGCGCGGGGGCAGGACCCCGGTCTGCTCGCCGGCGTGCCGGTCACGGTGAAGGTCAACATCGACCAGGAAGGCTTTGCCACCACCAACGGGCTCAAGATCCAGCGCGACGTGATCGCGAAGAGCAACAGTCCCGTGGTCGACAATCTCCGGAAAGCGGGCGCCGTGATCCTCGGCCGCACCAATTGCCCGGCCTTCTCCTACCGCTGGTTCACCACGAACCTGATCCATGGCGACACCAAAAACCCGCGCGATGCCGCGCTGACGCCGGGCGGCTCGTCGGGCGGCGCCGGCTCGGCGGTCGCGGCCGGCATTGGCCATATCGCGCATGGCACTGATATCGCCGGCTCGATCCGCTATCCGGCCTACGCCTGCGGCGTGCACGGCCTGCGGCCGACCGTCGGGCGGATTCCGGGCTTCAACGCGGCCTTGCCGGAGCGGCCGATCGGGCCGCAGATCAGCGCGGTCTCCGGTCCGCTCGCGCGCACCGTCAACGACCTCAGGATTTCGCTGGCCGCGATGGCGGCGCGCGACGTGCGCGATCCCTGGTGGGTGCCGGCGCCGCTGGAAGGTCCGACTGTGTCGAAGCGCGCCGCTTTGTGCCTCAATCCTGACGGGCTTGCCACGGCACCGGAAGTGAAGGCCGCGGTCAGCGATGCCGGCAAGCGGCTGGAGCGCGCGGGCTGGACGGTCGAGCTGATCGAGAACACCCCGCCGATGCGCGAGGCCGTCGAGTGGCAGACGAAGCTCTGGCTCGGCGACGGCTACGAGGCGCAGCTCGCGGCCGCCGAGCGCGAGGGCGACCCCGGTGCGCTGGCCTGCCTGCGCGGCAACCGGACGAAGGTCACGCCGTTCGACCAGGCCGACTACGCCAAGGCGCTGACGCGGCGCGCGACGCTGACGCGCGAATGGCTCTTGTTCCTGGAAAAATACGCCGTGGTGCTGATGCCGGTGTCCGGCGAATTGCCGTTCCCCGATCATTTCGACCGCAAGGACGAGGCCTCGTTCAAGCGGGTCTGGGAGGCGCAACTGCCGCAGATCGCAATTCCCTTCATGGGACTGCCGGGCCTGACGGTCTCGACGGGCCTCGTCGGCAAGGCGCCGGTCGGTGTGCAGGTCGTGTCCGGCCGCTACCGCGAGGACCTCTGTCTGCTCGCGGGCGAGGCGATCGAGGCCGGCGGCGTGCCGCCGTCGCCGATCGACCCGGTCGCATAAGGGCTCCGATGTCGTCGATCTACGATTTCGCGGCAAGATCGCTTGCCGGCGAGGACGTGCCGCTGCGGCGCTACGAGGGCAAGGTGCTGCTGATCGTCAACACCGCGAGCAAATGCGGCTTCACGCCGCAATATCGCGGCCTGGAGGCGCTGCATCGCGATTACGGTTCGCGCGGTCTCGCGGTGCTCGGCTTTCCCTGCAACCAGTTCGGCGGCCAGGAGCCGGGCAATGCCGAACAGATTCAGGAGTTCTGCGCCGGCAAGTACGACGTCAGCTTTCCCCTGTTCGAAAAGATCGACGTCAACGGCGCCGCCGCGCATCTTTTGTATGAGTACCTGAAACGTCAGCAATCCGGCTTGCTCGGATCGTCGATCAAATGGAATTTCACGAAATTCCTGGTCGATCGTGCGGGCCGCGTGGTCGGCCGCTTCGCGCCGACCGCGACGCCGGACGGATTGCGCAAGCAGATCGAGACATTGTTGTGAGCGAGACCAAGATGAATGACGAACTGCCCGACCGCCTGTCGGTCGATCCGAACAGCCCGTACTACAACGCGGAGGTGCTGGCGCGCGATGTCGGCATCCGCTTCAAGGGGGTCGAGAAGACCAATGTCGAGGAGTATTGCGTCAGCGAGGGCTGGGTGCGCGTCACCGCCGGCAACGCCAAGGACCGCTACGGCAACCCGCTGACCATCAAGGTGCACGGCCCGGTCGAGCCGTATTTCAGGGACAAGAAATAACACTCTCTCCACGTCATTGCCTAGGAGCGAAGCGACGAAGCAATCCATGCCGTCAATTCCTCATCCTGAGGAGCGCGGAACGCGCGTCTCGAAGGATGAAGGCCCGCCTCGTGGCCTCGCCCTTCGAGACGCCGCGCAAGCGCGGCTCCTCAGGGTGAGGGTCTGTCAGTCTCGATTCCGCTAGCGAAAGCCAAATCCCCATGTCCGTCCGCATCCTCGACGTCCGCGAGGTGACGAAGCCGATCTCCTCGCCGATCCGCAACGCCTATATCGACTTCACCAGGATGACGACGAGTCTCGTCGCCGTCGTCACCGACGTCGTTCGCGACGGCAAGCGCGTGGTCGGCTATGGCTTCAACTCCAACGGCCGCTACGGGCAGGGCGGCCTGATCCGCGAGCGTTTTGCCTCGCGCATCCTCGAGGCCGGCCCGAGAACGCTCTTGAACGAGGCCGGCGACAATCTCGATCCGGACAAGATCTGGTCCGCCATGATGACCAACGAGAAGCCGGGCGGCCACGGCGAGCGCTCGGTCGCGGTCGGCACCATCGACATGGCGGTGTGGGACGCGGTGGCGAAGAT
>NZ_JAGWUA010000363.1 GCF_028868675.1 Bradyrhizobium sp. | reverse complement strand
GGCGAAACCAAGCGCCGTGTCGTGGTGCCGGTGGATGCCGAATTGCGAAGGCTTACCGAGGACACCGTGAGGTCGTTCGGCGCGCTGCTCGCCTCCGGCCGCACGCCGCCGCCGGTCTGGAAGCCGAGCCGATGCCGCGCTTGCTCGCTGATCGAATTGTGCCGGCCGCAGGCCATGGCGAAATCGGCGCTCAGCTTTCGCCGCCGGGCGCTGGCGGCCGTGCTCGATCCGGAGGCTTCAGGCGGCGAGTCCACGCCATGAAGAAGCTGCTCAACACCCTCTACGCTACTACCGAAGGCGCGCGGCTGCGCAAGGAAGGCGAGAACATCGTCGCCGAAATCGACGACGCCGAGCGCGGCCGCGTGCCCCTGCACATGCTCGGCGCCGTGGTGGCATTCGGCGCGATATCCATCTCACCGCCGCTAATCAGCGCGCTGGCGCGGGCCGGCATCACGCTGGTGCTGCTCGACCGCCAGGGCCGGTTTGAGGCGCGGGTCGAGGGCCCGGTCAGCGGTAATGTCTTGCTGCGCCGCGCGCAATACCGCGCCTCCGAGCAGCCGGATGAGATCGTGCGCAGCATCGTCACCGGCAAGATCTCCAATCAGCGAGTAGTGCTGCAGCGCGCTTTGCGGGATCACGGCGCGGAGATGTCAACGCAGAACCGCGCCACGGTGGAAGCCGCAGTTGACCGGCTGGAGCGGATCTTGCGTCGAGTCGCGTTCATGAACGAGGGCGCGGATGCGATCCGGGGCGCCGAGGGGGAGGCGGCCAACGGCTATTTCGCGGTGTTCAACAGCCTGCTGCGCTCGCCCGATCCGGACATCCGCTTCAACGGCCGTAGTCGACGGCCACCTCGCGATCCAGTCAATGCCTTGTTGTCGTTCTTGTATACGCTCCTAACACACGATTGTCGCAGCGCCGCAGAGTGCGTCGGCCTCGATCCGGCGGTCGGCTTCCTACATCGCGACCGACCGGGACGGCCAAGTCTTGCGCTGGATCTGATGGAGGAACTGCGACCCGTGCTGGCCGACCGGCTTGCGCTTTCGCTCATCAATCGGCGGCAACTGCGGAGCGGCGATTTTGAAGCGCGAGACGGTGGCGCCGTTCTGCTGTCGGAGGCCGGCCGCAAGACCGTGCTGACCGCTTGGCAGGAACGCAAGAAGGAGGAGCGTCGACACCCATTCCTGGACGAGATGGCACCGCTCGGCCTCGTGCCGTACTTGCAGGCGCAATTGCTTGCCCGTCACCTGCGCGGCGACCTCGACGCCTATCCACCGTGGTTCTGGAAATGAGGGAGCGTCGTGATGCTGGTGCTGGTGACTTATGACGTC
This sequence comes from Bradyrhizobium sp., assembly GCF_028868675.1. Taxonomy (GTDB): domain Bacteria; phylum Pseudomonadota; class Alphaproteobacteria; order Rhizobiales; family Xanthobacteraceae; genus Bradyrhizobium. Next base: position 666 of record NZ_JAGWUA010000363.1, on the reverse strand, counting down.
AGTCTCACGGAACCGGGCGGCGCGCGAAGGCTGCGGCGCGTCGCCAAGGCGTGTCAGGACTACGGGCAGCGCGTGCAGTTCTCGGTCTTCGAGATCGAGGTCGATCCGGCCCAGTGGGCGACCCTCAAGGCAAGACTCGAGGGCCTGATCGATCCAAGACAGGACAGCCTACGCTACTACTACCTCGGCGCAAACTGGCGGCGCAGGGTCGAGCACGTAGGGGCAAAGGAAGCCGCGGACCTCGGCGGGCCGCTCATCGTGTAGGATGCGCGAACCACAAGCGTGCGGCATGCGTTGGGCCGGTTCGCGCCAGCGCCAGTTGTTTGAAATCGTAAAGCAAAATGGCCGCCGCCGGCAGGCGGCGCGGGCTCCGCGAGCCGGGGCCTCCGTACGTTCGCGCGCTCGCAGCCCTTTCCCTTGAGCAAGTGAAATGTTACGAGGCCCACCGTCGCTCCCCGTGCGGGAGCGCGGATCGAAACCGTATCATCGACGATGTGGAGTGCGGCATGTCGTGTCGCTCCCCGTGCGGGAGCGCGGATCGAAACGCTATGGGCGGAACGATAGTTGGCACAGAGGAAAAAGTCGCTCCCCGTGCGGGAGCGCGGATCGAAACACTCGCTACGGAGCTAACCCGGCAGACGCAAACGGTCGCTCCCCGTGCGGGAG
>NZ_JAGWUA010000018.1 GCF_028868675.1 Bradyrhizobium sp. | reverse complement strand
TCGGTCTTCAATTCGCCATAGGCGAGACCGCCGGTCCCATACAGCAGAACGCTCGGCGTGACCAGGACACCGACGCGGCCCCGGAAGGTGCCGAACCATGTCAGCTTCTGGGTCAATGTCGAGGTGATATCGGTTCCGTTGTCATTGCACCCGACGCAGACAAGATTGCTGGAGCCCTTCTCGCCGCTTCCCTGGAAGTCGGCTTCAAGACCAAACAACCAGTTCTGCATTTGCCAATTGTAACCGATCTGGCCACCACCGATCACGCCGTTCACGTCGTTGCTCGATGTTCCCGTGAACAACGCCGCGCCCGTAGCGAAATTCGAAATGGTTTCGGTATTGCGCGCTCGGCCCCAGCTGTAGCCGACGTTGCCGCCGACATAGAATCCGGTCCAGCCATAGACTGCCGCCGCGACGGGCGGCGCCTTGACGTAGGGCCGCGCCGCCAGATCGGCAGCCATCGCACCCGACGCGAACAGCGACAAAGCCGCTGCCATCCCAACCATAATCCGCTTCATGAGAATCCCCTCAAGTCCAACCCGTGACGGCAAAATAGCCTTGTAGCGTCCCGAAAGCTGTCGCAGCCAAGCAACACCGGGAAAACAATCAACCGAAGGATGACTGCGGCAGGGAATACCGGCCGTACGGGTATACCCCTGAATCCTCAGGTGTTTTCGTCCGGGCTCAGAGCGGGGCGGGCCTCGCCCGTCGCGGCCGTCCGGCGCGGGCGAGCAGCTTTTCGATCAGCGGCCAGAACAGCAGGAGGAGCGCCAGCGTCGTGATCGAGCCGACCAGGCCGTTCGACCAGAACACCTTGAGGTCGCCGCCGGAGCCGATCATCGACAGGCGGAAGGCGTCCTCGGCGCGGTTGCCGAGCACGAGCGCGAGCGTGAACGGCGCAAGCGGAATTCCGATCTTCTTGAAGACGTAGCCGACCACGCCGAACCCCAGCATCAGCCAGATGTCGAACATGGCGTTCTGGATGGCATAGGCGCCGATCGCGCAGGACACCACGATCATCGGCGCCACCGCGGCGAACGGCACGCGCAGGATCGAGGCGAACACCGGCACGGTGGTCAGCACCAGCACGAGGCCGACGACGTTGCCGAGATACATCGAGGCGATCAGGCCCCAGACGAAATCCTTGTGCTCGACGAACAGCAGCGGACCCGGATTGAGGCCCCACACCATCAATCCACCGAGCAGGATCGCAGCCGTCCCCGAGCCGGGAATGCCGAGCGCCAGCATCGGCAGCAATGCCGAGGTGCCGGAGGCGTGCGCCGCGGTCTCCGGCGCGAACACGCCCTCGATGCGGCCCTTGCCAAAACTCTCCGGCTCCTTGGCGAAACGTTTTGCCAGATTGTAGCCCATGAACGAGGCCGCGATCGCCCCGCCCGGCGTGATGCCGAGCCAGCAGCCGATGAAGGAGGAGCGCAGAAGCGTCACCCAGTAGCGCGGCAGGTCCCGCCACACGGAGAGCACGACGCGGAGCGAAATGTGGGCGGCGTGTCCGCGCAGCGCCAGGCGCTCCTCCATCGTCAGCAGGATCTCGCTGATGCCGAACAGGCCGATCACGGCGACCAGGAAGTTGATGCCGCGCAGGAGCTCGGCGGTGCCGAAGGTCATGCGCAGCTGGCCGGAGACGGTATCCATGCCGATGCCGGCGAGCAGAAGGCCGAGCGACATCGAGATGACCGTCTTGTGCCTGGCCTCGCGGCCGAGGCCGACGAAGGAGCAGAAGGTCAGGAGATAGACCGCGAAGAACTCGGGCGGGCCGAACCTGAGCGCGAAGGAGGAGATCATCGGCGCGAGGAAGGTGATGAGCAGGACTGCGACCAGCGAGCCGATGAAGGAGGAGGTGAAGGCCGCGGTCAGCGCCTCGGCCGCCCGGCCCTGCTGCGCCATCGGATAGCCGTCGAACGTGGTCGCCACCGACCAGGCTTCGCCCGGAATGTTGAACAGGATCGAGGTGATCGCGCCGCCGAACAGCGCGCCCCAATAGATGCAGGACAGCATCACGATCGCCGAGGTCGGGTCCATCGTGAAGGTCAGCGGCAACAGGATCGCCACGCCGTTCGGGCCGCCGAGGCCCGGCAGCACGCCGACGAAGATGCCGAGCACGAGCCCGATCATCATCAGCACCAGCGTCTTGCCGGTGAGCAGCACCGCAAAACCGTGAAGCAGCAGACCGAACGCTTCCATTCGAGAACCGCCTAGCGGCCGAGGACCGCTTCGAGCGGTCCCTTCGGCATGATGACGTCGAAGGCGACGTCGAAGGTCACGAACATGATCGCGGTGAACGCGAAGGCGGTGAGCAGCGACTTCCACAGCGCGATTTTGCCGATCGCCCGCATGAAGCCGGCGATCAGCAGGAAGCTCGCGACGTAGAGGCCGAGGAACTGCGTCGCCAGGCAGAACAAGAGCGTCGGCACGAACACCGCGAGCACGCGCCGAGCCTGCGCACGCGTGACGAAGGTGTCCGAGGTGCGGTCCTGCGAGGTGAGCGCGGCGATCAGGCCGTAAAGGCTGCCGCCGGCGAGGATCACGGAGAGATAGAACGGAAAGTAGCCCGGCTCGGGTCCGGTGGAGTCCCAGGAGATGCCGGTGCGCCAATTGTCGTAGCCGAGCGTGACGGCAAGCAGCAGGAGCGCGATCGAGACGACGATCTCGACCGTTCGCGTGCCGACGAGGGACGGCGAATCCTCCTCCGGAGCAGTCGGATCCTCGACGACGATTTCAAGGTCAGTATCGGTCATGGGCTGATTTCAGAGCTGCGCGCAATCCTCTCCCTCGTCCCGCTTGCGGGGGCGAGGGGAGGCGACTACTTCGCGACAAATCCGGCTTCCGTCATCAGCGACTTGTTGAGCTGGCCGTCCTCTTCGAGGAATTTCAGCATGTCCTTGCCGGAGAGGAAGACCGGCTTCAGCGCCTGCTTCTCCATGTAGTCCTTGTATTCCGGCGTCTGCGTCACCTTCTGGAACAGCTCGACATAGAACGCCTGCTGCTCGCTCGTCACCTTGCCGGGCAGGAACATCGCCCGCAGCATCAGGTACTGGATGTCGAGCCCCTCCTCCTTGCAGGTCGGGATGTCGTGCCAGGACTGCGTCTCGGTCACCTTGCTGGTGTAGGAGATGCGCTCCTTGTCGAACACGCAGAGCGGACGGACCTGGCCCGCGCGCCACACTTCCAGGTTCTCGGACGGGTTGTTGACGTTGGATTCGGTGTGGTTGCCGACGAGCTGGGTCGCGGCCTCGCCGCCGGACTTGTAGGGCAGATAGGAGAACTTGGCGCCGGTCTTCTGCTCGAGGAACACGGTCAGCACGTGGTCCTCGCGCTTGGAGCCGGTGCCGCCCATCTTGAACGGCGCGCTCGCGGCCTTGGCTGCCTGGACGAACTCCTTCACCGTCTTGGGGCCTGCGGCATTGTCCCACAGCACGAACTGGTCGAGCGCGATCACCGAGACCGGCGTCAGTTCGCGCCAGTCGAACGGGATCTTGGCCGACAGCGGCAGCATGTAGATCAGCGAATAGGCGATCAGCACCTTGTTCGGGTCGCCCTCGCTGCTCTTCATGTACATCAGGGCTTCCGCCCCGGAGGCGCCGCCCTTGAGCGAGACCACCATCGGCTGCTTCATCAGATTGTTCTTCTGGATCGCGGCCTGCATCATCCGCGCCATCTGGTCGGAGGCACCGCCGGCACCGGCGGCAACCACGATCTCGACGGGCTTGGTCGGCTCCCAGCCGGCAGCGGCCGGGCTCACCACTAACAACGCCGCTGCAGTGCACGCGGCCTTCATCGAATTTCGCACGTGTTTCTTCCCTGTCGGTTCTCACTGGCATTGCAAATGCCAGGAGGCTTTGGGCCACATTTACGGATATCGCCGGTAAGATCAAGCCGTTATCGGCCCAGCTTGACGATGATGACTTGCCTATTCTTTCCAGCTTCCGCTGGAGCGGTCCACTGGTCCCGGTTGCCCAGGGAAAAATAACCTGGACTGCTCCAACTGCGGAAGTGACCTTTAGACGCCGCGCGGGCATATGGACCAGTGCGGCCATCTCCGGCCCTCGGCGGGCGCTTGCGAACAGCAGATCGTGAGTTGGGACGAGAACCAACGTGAGCGGCGAGGCAAAGTGCGGTGAAAGATCATTGGCGGCCCATGTTTCAAGCTTGGTCCGGCCTTGCGCGACCGGTCTCCGTCGCGTCAGAGGTGATCGCCGCGATAAAGGCCGAGGTCTCATCAATCACCGGCCGCATCCTGCTTCTCGGAACAACCGCGGGCCTCCTGCAGACCGGTCGCAATCTCACTGCCATCGATCGCAGCGCCGAGCTCGCGCAGAATGCCCGACAGTCCGCCCACGTAGCTGCCGTCGCCGGGGACTGGGCCGCGATGCCATTCTCAAAGGCATCCTTCAGCGCGTGTATCGGCGATGGCAGCTTTATCTCGCTCGACTATCCGCACCGGCTGACCAGGGTTTTGGACGAAATCGCCCGCTGCCTGACGCCTGGCGGCACTCTGGCATGCCGGGTTTTCCTGAGACCGGATGTGCCGGAGACGGTCGGCGAACTCCTGACCGCTGCGAAAGCCCACCGGCTGTCCTTCCAACACTTCAAGTTCAAGTTCGCAATGGCCGTGGCACCCGATCTTGGCAGCCATACGACGATACCTATAGCCGCACTTCCTGGGAGGTTCGACGCAGAGTTTCCCGACCGCGGGAGCCTCGCCGCGCGCACCGGCTGGGACCGCGCTGAGATCGACACCATCGACATCTATCGAGCGTCACGATCCAAATATAGCTTTCCAACCCGGACGCAGTTTCTGGATGCGCTGCCCGCCAAGCTGATCCTCCGCAAAATCAGGCCTGTGGAGGGGCATCCGTTCGGCCAGGAGTGGCCTATCGTGGTTCTCGACCGAAAGATCGACGATTAGTCGTTGCTTTTTTGTCACAGAGAGCGAACCGCAGACCCTATCGTTGCAGGAATCGCTTGATTGCCCGGATGCGTAGGGAGTTAGCTGGCCACGGAGTGCATAAGGATGAATGGGCGCACACGAGTGCACTGGCTGACCTCCACTATGCTTCATAGCGTAGTGGGCGCGTCGATGTTTTCCGGGGCGGCTTATGCCGATCCTCTGGTCTTCTCGCCCACACCAATCTCCAGCTACGCGCCGGCCGTTGACGGCCTGAATGCCAAGACCGAGGTGCTGGGCGGATCGCTTGCCAACCGGTCGCTCGCCGGTACGCAGGGCGCAGTCTCGTTTCCGCTGCGAGGTTCGCTCGGTGTCCAGCTCGACGCGGCATTTGGAAGCTTCGACCACAGCGGTTTCGGCAATGTTGCCGGCCACTTCTTCTGGCGCAATCCCGGGCAGGGGCTGTTCGGCATCTACACCAGCCACACGATCTGGGACCGGTATGGCGGTGCTTATGTCGGCCAGGTTGCGGGTGAAGGCGAGTATTATGTCGGCCGCTGGACCTTACAGGGCATAGCCGGTGTCGAATTTGGCAACCAGGTATCTACGACGAGTTCGTTCACGGCCGTCACGGCCACTCCGGGACCGACTCCCTTCGGCACTCCCGGCGTGCTCACGACCTCCACCTTCTCGTCGATGTTTGATGTACGGACCCGGTTCTTCGACCAGATCAATCTCAAATATTATCTGACGGACGACTGGGTCGGCTATGTCGGCCATCGCTATCTCGGCGGCAAGCATGCGCTGGCGCTCGGCAGCGAGTATGCATTTCCGCTCGCCAACAAGTTCAAGGCTACGGCCTTCTTCGAAGCCCGCGTCGGCGAGGGTGAGTTTCACGGTATCTGGGGCGGCCTGAAGTTCTATTTCGGTCAGAAGGACAAGCCGCTGATCGCGCGGCACCGTCAGGACGATCCGAATATCTGGAGCGCCGACACGCTGTTCAGCATCATCAACTCCCAGAGCCAATCCAGTTCGAGCAGTTCTACTCAGTTCTGCAATCCGCCCGCCTCGTTGACCAACGGATCGTGCGAGTCGGCGTTCTAGCTCAGGTCAATTGAGAGATGAACGGGTCGAGCTTGCCGCCCGGTCCCCTTGCTATCCGCTCGACTTTCACGACCGATATCTCCACGGAAGGATGCAGGTGCTCCCGGGCGTAGGCGGCAAGGCCGTCGATGTCGATGGGCTGCTCGCCGTCCGGAACATAGCGGAATTCGACGTTTTCGTAGTCGAGTTGCACGACCTGGAATTCGCGGCACGGAACGAAACCGCGCATCGCGATCTCGTTCCAGGCACGCGGCCAGACCCGCTTTCCGTCGCGAAACAGGAATGCGTGACGGGTGCGGCCGAGCACCTGCGAAAGCACCGGCAGCGAACGCCCGCAGCGGCATGGCGCGGCGTCCGCAATGGCGACATCACCGAGTTCGTATCGGATGAACGGAGTGGCATAGTTGTACAATCCGGTCACGAGGACGCGTCCGGGCTCGCCCGGCGGCACCGGACGCCCTTCGTCGTCAACGAGTTCGACCAGCGTCATTTCCGAGCATTGGTGATAGTGTTGTGCCTCCGGGCATTCGGTTGCGATGCACCCGACTTCCTCACATGAGTACATTCCGACGAGCTTGGCGCCGAGTTTTTCGGCTATCAACTCGCGGGTACCCGGAAGGATCGTCTCCGAGATCGAAAAGATCCTCTCGAATTGTAATTCTGTCCCGGAGGAGGCATAGGCGAGAGCCAGCGCGTTGGAGGGCAGCGTCATCAGGTACGGCGTCCGGTGCCGCGACAGCCATTCGATCTGGTCATCGATCGGCGTACGCATGTCGAGCCCGAAACAATCGGTGTCCGGCGCCAATTGCGACCAGCCCTTCGTGTTGTTGCCGGATGGATAGAGCGGCGGCGCCGTCTGACGATAGATCCGCAGCTGCGCAAGCGGTCGCGAGGGATTTGCGCCATGCCATAGGGCAAGCCGCGTGAAAGCCGCGTTGTAGGCAAGCATTGCCAGCGCGTTGACGGCAAACCGGAGCGGCGTGCCACCGGAGCCCGACGTAACGCGTGAGGCGACGTCCCCGAATTGCGGCGGCAGGTCGACCGCACGCATTTCCTCCGCAAACTGCGTCGCTTCCGCCCGCGTCAAGATTGGAATTTCACGCCAGCGATCGAAATCGAGGGTGCCGTCGGTCCGGACGAGGCATTTCAGACGCTCCGCGTAAAACGGAACATTGCGCCGGGCGTGCTCGACGACCTGCCTCAGCAACTCGCGCTGATAGTTCTGCAGGTGTTGCGCAGGCATGAATTGGGTCTTGCCGAGCGCATCGAGGTAGCGCTTGAACGTGTCATTCACAGGCAAGCTCCGTCGCGATCAAGTTTGCTTCACCCCAGCTTGCAAACCCGGACGTTCGCTCACTTGTCAGGGTCGAAGACCTACTTGCCCTTCCAGTTCGGCGCGCGCTTGTTCAGGAAGGCATCCATGCCCTCGCGAAAATCCTCGCTCATATAGGCCTTGAGGATCAGGTCCTCGCCCTCCTCTCGCGACAGCGTGCGGCGGATGCGGCGGACCGCCTCCTTTGTCGCTTCCAGCGTCAGCGGAGCGTGGCTTGCGACGAGTTTCGCGGTCTCGTCGGCGCGGCGCTGCAGGGTGGCGACATCGGGCACCACCTCGTTGAGCAGTCCGAGCGCGAGCGCCTCGGGTGCCTCGACGAGACGGGCCTTGAAGATCAGGTCCTTGGTCCGCGCGGGGCCGACCAGGGAGACGACGCGGCTGATGTTGGACATCGACAGGCAGTTGCCGAGCGTACGCGCGATCGGAAAGCCCATCCGCGTCGTCTCGGTCCCGATGCGGATGTCGCAGCAGGCCGCGATGCCCGCACCGCCGCCAGTACAGGCGCCGGCGATCGCCGCGATGACGGGCACGCGGCACTGCTCCAGCGTGCCGAGCACGCGGTCGATCCGCGCCTCGTAATCGAGCGCGTCCTGCGCGGTCTTGAAGGCGCGGAACTGCGAGATGTCGGTACCGGACGCAAAGGCTTTGTCGCCGGCACCGGTCAGGATCAGCGCCTTGATCGAGCGGTCGGCATTGATCTCGGTGCAGATCTCCGCCATGCGCTCGTACATGGCGAAGGTCAGCGCATTGCGCGCCTGCGGGCGGTTGAAGGTGATCCGCGCGATGCCGTCCTGGACGGAGTAGAGCAGGTCTTCGTTGTTGGTCACGGGGGCGTTCATCGCGCTTCTTTCTTCAATTCGACGACGACTCAGGCGACCGCAGCCTTGGACATCGGCACCACGTCGCGCCCCTTCAGCACCTCCATGGCCGCCAGCACGCCGCCGCTGCGGTGCGGGACCTTGGCGAGGTCGAGCCCCATCTCGACGCCCGACAGCGTGCCCATCAGCATCAGATCGTTGAAATGGCCGATATGGCCGATGCGGAACAGCTTGCCCTTGACCTTGTTCAGGCCGGTGCCGAGCGACATGTCGAAATTCTCCAGCACCACTTTCCGGAAATTGTCGGCGTCGTGGCCTTCGGGCACACGCACGCCGGTCAGCGCCGGCGAATGTGCGTTGGGATCGAGACACTGGGTCTCCAGGCCCCAGACCTTGATCGCCGCGCGGGTCGCCGCGCTGTGCCGCCTGTGGCGGGCGAACACGTTGTCGAGCCCCTCCTCCTCCAGCATCCTGACGGCCTCCCTCAGGCCCATCAGCAGATTGGTGGCGGGCGTGTAGGGGAAGGTGCCGGCCTTGTTGAAGTTGATGACCTCCTGCCAGTCCCAGTAGGAGCGCATGGCGGGATTGGCCCTGGCGACGGCCAGCGCCTTCTCCGAGACGGCGTTGAAGCCGAGCCCCGGCGGCAGCATCAGGCCCTTCTGGGAGCCCGCGACCGAGACGTCGATGCCCCAGGCGTCGTGCTCGTATTCGAGCGAGCCGAGCCCGGAGATGGTGTCGACCATCAACAGCGCGGGATGCTTGACCCGGTCGAGCAGCTTGCGCACCTCGAGCGGCGGGGTGACGCAGCCGGTCGATGTCTCGTTGTGGACGACGCAGACGGCCTTGATCTTGTGCTGCTTGTCGGCCGTGAGGCGCTGCTCCATCGCGGCGAGATCGGCGCCATGGCGCCAGTCGGTCGGGATGAAATCGACGTCGAGCTTGAATTTTTCGGCGATACCGCGCCACAGCACGGCGAACTGCCCGGTCTCGCACATCAAAACCTTGTCGCCCGGAGCCAGCACGTTGACCATTGCCGCCTCCCAGGCCCCGGTCCCGGACGAGGGATAGATGATCACAGGCTGCTTGGTGCGGAACACCCGCTGTATGGACGCCAGCACCGCGAAACCGAGTTCGGCGAATTCCGGACCGCGATGGTCGAGCGTCGGCATGTCCATGGCCCGCAACACCCGGTCGGGCACGTTGGTCGGTCCCGGAATCTGGAGAAAATGCCTTCCAGTGTGCACGGTCATGGGCGTCCTTCCCGGTCTCTGATCAGGTGTCTTGTCAGGCGTCTTTGTCTTGAGCTTTCCGAGCCTGGTCCCCGGGCCCGGTCCATGGGCCCTGAGGAGCCGCTCGAATATCACCATTCGTCCGCCTTGTCCCCCGCCCGGCGGAGCCCGTCAATGCGCCGGAAGCAGGGCTTCGCCTTCCCAAGGCAGGGCTTCGCTTGCCAAGAACGACCAGGCTAGGCAAGACGTTCACGGCGAACAGGTGAGGATGATCCATGGCGGCTGGCGCGGCCGGAAAGTCGAGAGAATCGGCCCGAAACGGCGGCCTTGCGGCGCGGTTGGTCCGTGAGATTACGGGCGAGGTGCTGTTCGATTCCTTCAGCCGGGGCCGCTACGCCACCGACGCCTCGTTCTACCAGATCATGCCGGAGGCGGTGGTGGTGCCCCGCAGCATGGACGAGGCGCTGCGGACCCTTTCGATCGCCCGCGACGAGGGGCGGATCGTCACCCCGCGCGGCGGTGGCACCTCGCAGTGCGGCCAGACCATCAACGGCGGCATCGTCCTCGACGTCTCCAAGCACCTCAACCGCGTCCTGTCGCTCGACCTCGACAAGCGGACCTGCGTCGTCGAGCCCGGCATCGTGCTCGACGATCTCAATCGCCAGCTCAAAAGGCACGGCCTCTGGTTCCCGGTCGACGTCTCCACCGCCTCGCGCGCCACCATCGGCGGCATGGCCGGCAACAATTCCTGCGGCGGCCGGTCGCTGCGCTACGGCACCATGCGCGACAACACGCTGTCGATGGAGGCGGCGCTCGCGGATGGCACGCTCTTGCAGTTCGGCGAAGTGCCGCGCGACCTCGCCCAGGTCAACGCGTCGGACGGCGCGCTCGCACTGTTCCGCGACATGCTCGATCTCGGCGCGCGCGAGGCAGCCGAGATCGCGGCAAGGTTCCCGAAGGTGCAGCGCCGGGTCGGCGGCTACAATCTCGATGCACTGGTTCCGCGCAATGCGCCCAACAACATGGCGCATCTCTTGGTCGGGTCCGAGGGAACGCTCGCCTTCACCACCAAGGTCGAGTTGAAGCTGTGGCCGGTGATCCGCAACAAGGTGCTCGGGGTCTGCCATTTCGGCAGCTTCTACGAGGCGATGGATGCCGCCCAGCACCTCGTCAAGCTCAGGCCGATCGCGGTCGAACTGGTCGACCGCACCATGATCGCGCTCGGCCGCGACATCACGATGTTCAGATCGGTCATCTCTACGGCCATCCAGGGCGATCCGGACGCCGTACTGGTGGTGGAGTTCGCCGAAGAGGACCAGGCGGAGAACTTGCGGCGCCTGCAGCAGCTCTCCGAATTGATGGGCGATCTCGGCTTCGCGTGGGGCAACGAGCGGCGCAAATGGGGCGGCGTGGTGGAGATCACCGAGCCGGCATTGCAGAGCGGCATCGCCGATTTCCGCGCCGCCGGCCTCAACGTCATGATGTCGATGAAGCAGGAGGGCAAGCCGGTCTCCTTCGTCGAGGACTGCGCAGTGCCGCTGCCGCATCTCGCCGACTACACCGCACGGCTGAACGAGGTCTTCGCCAGGCACGGCACCAGCGGCACGATGTATGCGCACGCCTCGGAAGGCTGCCTGCACGTGCGCCCCGTCCTGAACCTCAAGCTCGACAAGGACGTGCGCGCGATGCGTGCCATCGCCGAGGAGGCCTTTGCGCTGGTGCGGGAATACAAGGGCTCGCATTCCGGCGAGCACGGCGACGGCCTGGTGCGCTCGGAATTCCATGAGGCGATGTTCGGCGAGCGGCTCGTCGCCGACTTCAGGGAGGTGAAGAAGCGCTTCGATACCGAGAACATCCTCAATCCCGGCAAGATCGTCGACGCGCCCAAGATGGACGACCGCTCGCTGTTCCGCTACCGGCCGGACTATCGCGTGCCTGAACTGAAGACCGCGTTCGACTGGTCCGCCTGGCCCGGCGCCGGCGGCGGTTTCCAGGGCGCGGTCGAGATGTGCAACAACAACGGCGCCTGCCGCAAGCTCGAAGGCGGCGTGATGTGCCCGTCCTATCGCGCGACGCGGAACGAGAAGGACGTCACGCGCGGCCGCGCCAACACGCTGCGGCTCGCGATCTCCGGCCAGCTCGGGCCCGACGCGCTGTCGTCCGACGAGATGATGGAGACGATGAAGCTTTGCGTCTCCTGCAAGGCCTGCCGCCATGAATGCCCCGTCGGCGTCGACATGGCGAAGATGAAGATCGAGGTGCTGGCGGCGCGCGTCGCCGCGCGCGGGTTGTCGCTGCGCGACCGCCTGGTCGGCTATCTCCCGCGCTACGCCGGCCTTGCCGCGCGCCTTGCGCCGCTTGCGAACCTGCGTAACCGGAGTCCGCTGTTGCGAAGACTGTTCGAGCGGTTTGCCGGCGTCAGCGCGCGCCGCACGCTGCCCGCGTTCCGGCGCGACGTATTCGCGCCGCCCGCTGAAGCGGTCGGGCCCGCGGAGGGCCGCGAGGTCGTGCTGTTCGCCGACACCTTCAACCGCATCTACGAGCGCGAAAACCTCGACGCCGCGCTGCGCGTGCTGCTGGCGGCCGGCTATCGCGTGCACCTGCCGAAGCCGGCGAGCGGAAGGCGGCCGCTGTGCTGCGGCCGCACGTTCCTGTCCGCCGGACTGGTCGACGAGGCCCGCGCCGAGCTCGACCGCCTGGTCGCGGCTTTCGCGCCGTTCGCCGCCCGCGGCGTGCCGATCGTCGGCCTCGAGCCGAGCTGCCTGCTGACGCTGCGCGACGAACTGCTATCGTTGCGCAGGGACGGCGACGCCTCCAGCGTCAGCGCCCACGCCCTCACCTTCGAAGAGTTCCTGGCGCGCGAGGCCGAAGCCGGACGGCTGCAACTGCCGCTCGGCGCGATCGCGGAAAAAGCCCTCGTGCATGGTCATTGCCACCAAAAGTCCTTCGGCGCCTTAAGGCCGGTCGAGCAGGTGCTGCGCCTGATCCCGGACCTCAAGGTCGAGGCCATCGAATCGAGCTGTTGCGGCATGGCCGGCGCCTTCGGCTACGGCGCCGACACCTATGACGCCTCGATCGAGATGGCCGAGCTGTCGCTGCTGCCGGCGGTGCGGCGCGCCGATCCGGCGACGCTGCTGGTCGCCGACGGCACCTCCTGCCGGCACCAGATCGCAGACGGCGCGCAGCGCGAGGCGCTGCATGTCGCACGCCTGCTGGCGAGGAGCCTCGATGCCGCCAAACCCCGTTCAATGACTTCATCCAGACCATAAGGAATTCAGAGATGGCCGAACTCACCCTCGACACTGCCCGCAAGATCCTCGACGCCGCCCTGGTCAAGGCCGGGCAGCTCAAATTGAAGCCGCTCGTCGTCGCCATCCTCGACGCCCGCGGCGCGGTCAAGCTGACGGCCGCGCAGGACGGCACCAGCCTGATGCGGGCCGAGATCGCACACGGCAAGGCCTATGGCGCGCTCGCCATGGGGATGGGCTCGCGTGCGCTGTTCCAGCGGGCGCAGGAGCAGGCCTATTTCATCGACGCCGTGAACACGCTCGCCAAGGGCGCGCTGATCCCCGTGCCCGGCGGCGTCCTGGTCATGGACGGCACCGCCCTGCTCGGCGCCGTCGGCGTGTCCGGCGACACCTCCGACAATGACGAGGCCTGCGCGGTGGCCGGCATCGAGGCCGCGGGGCTGAAAGCGAACGCGGGGTGATGCGCGCGGATATTTGGAACTAATTCGGGCCGTCGTCTTTGCGCGGCCCGCGCACAATCAGAAGCCGACGTGCTCGTTCTTGTAGAACGTGTTCAGGATGGTGATGCGCGGCTGACTGGTCTCGATCTTCGGACGGCCGTGCCAGCTCATCCTGGTCAGCGAGTGGTACGCCTTCAGGACCACGAACGCGTACCCGACATTGGGCAGGAACGGGATGGTCTTCACCGGCTCGAGGCAGTAGGAGCCGACGTGGAACAGGCCCTTCAGCGACGCCTGGTAAAGCGTGGTCCCCAGCGCCTCCTGGCTGTCGTCGGTCGGACAGTAGAGCTGCATCGTCACGACCTTCTTGCGGGTGTCCGGATGCGGCTTGATCTGGTAGCCGTCGGTGTCGCGGTAGACCACCGGTTTTGCGACCAGCGTCACGTCGGCGGCGCCGGGCAGCTTGTCGCCGTGGGCGCGAATCTCGAGCCCGTCACGCAGCTTGTTCCGGATCGCCTGCTCGACCTCCCTGGAGGTCAACATCGCCGATACCGCCGCCCATGCCGGCCGCAAGGCCGGCTCGATCTTGTCGACGTTCTCGCCGTAGAGCCGCAGCGCCATGCGGGTCCCGGTGCCGGTGATCGGATCGTAGCCCTGGGTCGGGACATGGCGCACCAGATCGCGATAGAAATCCGCCGGGAAGAAATCGCGAAACACGATATGGGGGAAAGGCGCGGAGAAATGGTCCGCAGCCTCGATGCTGGCAACCGCATGAGCGATGAGTTCATCGGCCAGATCGGACTTGGCTACCTCGGCAACCTCTGCAAGCGCGGCCATCGGCACACCTCAAGACGCCACGAAATCGAACTTGATAATCACCCGCACTAGTAACCGCTTTTTCGCGGAAACAAAAGCACGCATTCGCCGCGCGCGCGGCTAGAACGGCCGCACGATGCCGACGCGCGGGTACAGCGTCACGATCCAGCCGAAGACGTTGGTCGTACGGTCCTCCGACGGGATGGGCGGCGTTTGCCGCGCGGCCGGCAGCATCCTGACCACGTGCAGGATCAGGAACATGCACACCGCCCAGTTCGACATCCAGCGCGAATAGTCGAACACGATGGCGAACATCACGAGATAGGCGAGGCTGACCCCGACCAGCGCCGCGACGACGAGACGGCGGTGCGTTTCGCTCGCGAGCGCGCGGATAGACTCCGCAAAGTAACGCCACAGCGGCGTATGCAGCCAGATCAGCAGCGCGAAGACGGGAACGCCGAGAATGTTCGAGGGCATGCGCGCCCAGGTGTCCGCAATCTCCTTCGACAGCGGCTGATACCAGATGTAGCTGAAGCTCAGCAGGTTGGTGCGGGAGGGATCGGCCATCCTGCCCTTCAGGTACTGCACGAAATCGGCCTCCGGGATCGGCATCGTGCCCCAGAACTGCGCCGCGAAGAACAGCGCGCCGACGCTGGCCACGGACAAAATTCCGATCGTCAGGTTCAGGCGATTGAGGCCGTGAACGAGATAGTGCCTGGCCGCCACGATGACGATGATCGTCGGTACATACATCAAGAGATGGATGTGGTGGATCAGGATCAGGATCACCGAGAACAGCGCCGCCAGCACGACGAACAGGACCGAGCGCGCGGGCACGAGCAGCAGCACGATCGCGAGCAGGCAGCCATAGATGTCGAAATGGCCGAGCGAGTGCATGAAGTTCTTGAAGAAGAACGGCGATCCCGCAATGAACGTGAACAACGGCATATTGCGATCGGCGAAGCCGAACGTCCTGCGGAAGAGCTCGACGAACAACCCGAGCGTCAGGAGCCACACCGCGCCGCCGAGCGCGAACACCAGCCACACCGGCACCTTCGCCGTGAACAGCCCGACGAGAGCCCCGATCAGCGCCCGCTTGATGAAGCCGAACTGGTAGTTCACCAGCAGATGGATGTAGGGAACGTAGGGCTGCAGGAATATCTTGTGGATGAAGACTCCGGCCACCACGACGGCGTTGACGGCCAGCATCAGCCGCCACGGGTTCTGCGCGATGGATGCCCTCACGCCACACCCGGATGAGATGGAATGTGTGTCACTGCCGCCCCGGTCAAGCCAAGCGCGGCGAACATAGGTGCAAACGGCGCCTCGGGCAAATCAGCGGCCACCGCGCAGAAGCGCAGGGCCTCCCCCTACCGCCCCGGCCAGGACGGCTTGCGCTTCTCGCTGAAGGCGCGCATGCCTTCCTTGGCGTCCTCGGTCATCGCCAAGAGCGCGATCTGGCTTTCGGTGTAGGCGATGCTCTCGTCGAACGACATCGAGGCGATGGCGCGCATGGCATATTTGCCGCGCCTGATCGCGGTCGGCGACTTGTCGACGAGGCGGCCGACCAGCCAGTCGACCTTGGCGTCGAGCTCGGCGGCCGGCACGACGTGGTTGAGCAGGCCCGCCGCCTGCGCGGCCCTGGCGTCGAACGGCTCGCCGGTGAGCGCCCATTCGTTGACGAGGCGCGGCGGCGCAATCCGCTGCAACAGGCTCAGCACCTGCATCGGGAACACGCCGACCTTCACCTCGGGCAGGCCGAAGATGACGTTATCGGCGGCGACCGCCATGTCGGTCATGCACAACAGGCCCATGCCTCCGGCCATGCAGACGCCGCCAACGCGGGCAATCGCGGGTTTCGTCGCATTCTGCGACAGCCGCAGGAGGTCGGCATAGTCGACATTGGGCCGGGAGAAATCGAACGCGAAGGCCGCGCCGGAATTTTGCAGGTCGGCGCCGGCGCAAAACGCCTTGTCGCCGGCGCCGGTCAGCACGATGACGCGGACGTCCCTGTCGTCATGCGCGTCGCGATAGCCCCTGGCGATGCCCGCGATCACCTCGCCGTTCAGCGCGTTGCGCTTCTCGGGACGATTGATGGTGATCCAGAACGCCTGTCCGCGCTTTTCGGTGATGACGCCCGTGGTATCGGTCATGGCTCGCTTGCTCCGTTTGGAGCAGCATTTGCGGCAGGTCGCGCCGCGAGCGCAAGCGCAATCTGCGGCGTAGCGCCTCGGCGCAAGTTCGCCTGCGGGCCTGTCAGGCGCCCGCGGCCTTCCGCACCCAGACCCTGTTGTCGTGGAACGCCGCGCCGCCGATCGGCGCGATGGTATCCGCGCCCGTCAGCATGTTGATGCCGCGGCCGCCGATGTGATCCTTGTTCGGATGGACGGACTCCGCGATCAGCACGCCGCGCCGCACGCCCTCGAACAGCATCGCGATCAGCGTCGTCTCGCCGCGCTCGTTGCCGAGCGTCACCGCATCGCCATCGCCGATCCCGAGAGAAGCCGCGTCGAGCGGATGGATCATCACGCTCGCTTTGCCCTCACGCGCCTGCGAGGACGGCGTCTCGTTGAAGGTGGTGTTGAGGAAGCTGCGCGACGGGCTGGTCGCCAGCCGGAACGGATGCGCGTGGTCGGCCGCTTCGATCACCGCCCAGTGGTCCGGCAGCGACGGCATCTTGTCGAAATCGCCCATCATCAGGCCGAACGGCGGATGCGCCCAGTCAGCCTTGAAATGATATTTCCCGTCGGCGTGCGCAAAGCCGTCGAGATAATGCGAGGTGCGGAAATCCGGCTGAAGGTCGCGCCAGAGATCGGCTTCCAGCGCCGCGATATCGCCGTGGCCGCTGAGCTTCAGCGTCGCGTCGATCAGTTCGCGCGGCGACATCTCGAAGCCCTGATGCCTGGCCCCGACGCGCCTGGCGAGCCCCTGCAGCACTTCGTGGTTGGAACGGCACTCGCCGGGCGGCTCGATCAGCTTGGCGCCGACGGAGATGTGCTGGTGGCCGCCGCCGTAATAGAGGTCGTCGTGCTCCATGAACATGGTCGCCGGCAGCACGATGTCGGCCATCTGCGCCGTCTCGGTCATGAACTGCTCATGCACCGCGACGAACAGGTCCTCGCGCGCAAAGCCCCGGCGCACCAGCGCCTGCTCCGGCGCCACCGTCATCGGGTTGGTGTTCTGGATCAGCATCGCCTTGACCGGCCCCTTGCCGCGCAGGGCGTCGGCATCGCCGGTCAGGATGCGGCCGATCTTGGACTGGTCGAGCACGCGGACGTTGCGGTCGATCGCGTCGTGGCCCTCGATGATGGATTCGTTGAAGTGCCACAGCGCATAATTGTTGAAGAAGGCGCCGCCGCCTTCATACTGCCAGGCGCCGGTCACCGCGGGAATGCAGGACGCCGCATGCATCTGCGCTGCGCCGTTGCGGCTGCGGGTGAAGCCGTAGCCGTAGCGGAAGAACGTCCGCCTGGTCTCGCCCACCGCCTTGGCGAAGGCCTCGATCTCCGCCACCGGCACGCCGCAGATGGCGGACGCCCATTCCGGCGTGCGCGATTTCAGATGCGCCTCGAGTTCGGCCGGGCAGTCCGTGTATTTGTCCATGTAGGCGCGATCGGCATAGCCGTCGCGAAACAGCACGTGCATGACGCCGCAGGCAAAGGCGCCGTCGGTACCGGGCCGCAGGATGATCCTGATGTCCGCCTGCTTCATGGTCTCGTTGTCGTAGACGTCGACCGCCGCGATCCTGGCGCCGCGCTCCTTGCGGGCGCGCGCGGCGTGCGTCATCACGTTGACCTGGGTGTTGACGGGATTGGTGCCCCAGATCACGACGAGGTCGGAGACCCCCATTTCGCGCGGATCGACGCCCGCGATCCTGCCGGTGCCGATGGCGAAGCCGACGCGCGCGACGTTGGCGCAGATCGTCGAATAGAAGCGCGAATATTTCTTCACATGGGTGAGCCGGTTGAGGCCGTCGCGCATCACGACCCCCATGGTGCCGGCGTAGTAATAGGGCCAGACCGACTCCGCGCCGAACGCGCGTTCGGCCGCATTGAAGCGGTGCCCGATCTCGTCCAGCGCCTCGTCCCAGGAGATGCGCGCATACTGGCCTGACCCCTTCGGCCCGGTGCGGCGCAGGGGATGGATCACCCTCTCCGGATGATGGATGCGCTCGGCGTAGCGCGCGACCTTGGCGCAGACCACGCCGGCGGTGTAGGTCTGCAGCTTGGAACCGCGGACCCGGCCGATCGTCCGTCCGTCGAGCACCTCGACATCGAGGGCGCAGGCCGACGGGCAATCGTGCGGGCAGGTGGAGTGGCGGACCGCGACCTTGGCCTGCTGGATCTCGGTTTGCTGGATCTTGGCGTGCTGGTTCATGAGCAATTGGTAGCAGCAAAATGCCGGCCAGCCGAGCGCATTTTCCCGGCGATGCCCATGCAATCCGCTCAAGCCACCCGCTGCCCCGTTGCCGTCGCGGCCGGACAAATGCTGCACGGCCGCACCAAAGGGCGGACAATATTCCGGCGCGGCCCGACTTTGTAAGGCGTCGACAGTCGGCTCGACCTGCCGCTACAGTGCCGGCCAACAAGAACGAGACTTGGGGGAACGAGACTTGGGGGAACGAGACTTGGGGAGAGAGGCGGGCATGATGAGCCCCAGATTCGTGCTGGCGCTGGCCGCCGGCCTGTTCATGACGTTTTCCGCCCTGCCGCGCTGCATCGCACAGGACTATCCGAGCCATACGGTGCGGATCGTCGTGCCGTTCGGCCCTGGCGGCCCGGCCGATGTTGCGGCGCGGCTGATCGGCAACATCCTCCAGGAGAGCTTTGGCCAGCCCTTCGTGGTCGAGAACCGCACCGGCGCTGGCGGCGTGATCGGCACGCAGGAGGTCGCGAAGTCGCCGGCCGACGGCTACACGCTGCTGATGATGTCCAACACGCAGACGGCCAACGAGTCGCTCTTGAAACCGGACCAGCGCAAATACGATTTGATGCGCGACCTCGCGCCGATCGCGCCGGTGAACTCGTCCGATCTGGTGATCGTGGTGCACCCGTCGGTGCCGGCCAAGACCCTGCAGGAGTTCATCGCCCTCGCCAAATCGCAGCCCGGCAAGCTGAACTATGCATCCTCCGGCCAGGGCACGCCCTACCACATGGCGGGCGAACTGTTCAAAGCGATGGCCGGCATCGACGTGGTGCACGTGCCCTATCGCAACAGCGGCGAGGCGCGTAGCGGCGTGATCGGCGCCCAGGTGCAGATGATGATCGACGCCGTGCCGGCGATGGCGCCCAATGTCGGCGAGAAACAGGTGCGCGCACTCGCAACCACCGGCAAGCAGCGTTCCGGGGTGCTGCCCGACGTGCCGACGGCAGGCGAAGCCGGGGTGCCCGGCTATGAGGCGACGATCTGGCTCGGCCTGATGGCGCCGGCCGGCACGCCGAAGCCGATCATCGACAAGCTCAACGCCGCCGTGAACGGCGTCGTGAAGCGGCCCGACATCGTCAAGCTCTGGAACGAACAGGGCGCGCTGCCGATGGCGATGACGGCGGAGGAGTTCGACAGGTTCCTGCGCGGCGACATCGTGAAATGGGCCGACGTCGTCAAGAAGTTCGACAAGTCCTGAGGCTGCCCGCGCCGATGACGACCATTCGATTTCGCCTCAACGGCGCCGAGACCGCGCTCGACGCCGATCCCGACCGGACGCTGCTCGACTTCCTGCGCGGCGGGCTTGCCCTGCACGGCAGCCATTTCGGCTGCGGCGCCGGTGAATGCGGTGCCTGCCACGTGATGGTGGGCGATCGCGCGGTGACCTCCTGCGACATGCCGCTGTGGTCGGTGGCTGGCAAGGACGTCACGACCGTCGAAGGCCTCGGCGGCCCCGAGCATCCGCATCCGCTGCAGCGCGCCTTCATCGCCGAGCAGGCGATGCAATGCGGCTATTGCGTGCCCGGTATCCTGATCAGCGCGGCGGCGCTGTTGAAGCGCAATCCGGCGCCGACGGAGAACGAGGTGAGAGAGGCGCTCGACCGCAACCTGTGCCGCTGCGGATCGCACAACCGCATGGTGCGGGCGGTGCTGCGCGCCGCAGCCGAGATGGCCGCCTCATGAACACCGCCTCCCCTGCTCCAAAATTGCCGGTCAGCCTCGCGGCCAATCCGCGATTGTCATCCTGGGTGCGGATCGACAGCGACGGCCACGTCGCGATCTCGCCCGGCAAGGTCGAAATCGGCCAGGGCATCGTCACCGCGCTGGCGCAGATCGCCGCCGACGAGCTCGACGTCGACATCGGCCGGATCGCGATGATCCGCGCGTCGACCGCGGCGAGCCCGAACGAAGGCGTCACCTCGGGCAGCCTCTCGATCCAGCAATCCGGCCGCGCGCTGCGCCAGGCCTGTGCGGAGGTGCGCCAGCTCTTCCTCACCGCAGCCGCGGAGCGGCTTGGCGTCGAGGCGTCCGCGCTCGATATCGCCGACGGCACGATTTTCGGGCCCGGCAACGTCAGGACCAGCTATTGGGAGCTCGCCGGCGAGGTCTCGCTGGATCGCGACGCGACCGCGGGCATAACGGCGAAGGCAATCGGCGCGCGCGGCGTCGCCGGGCATTCCATCGAACGCATCGACATTCCCGACAAGGTGTTCGCGCGGCCGCGCTTCATTCATGACGTGCCGCTGGCCGGCATGCTGCATGGCCGTGTGCTGCGGCCCGAGATTTCGCGCGCAAAGCTTATCTCGCTGGAAGAGGCGGGAGCGCGCCGCGTCGATGGGCTCATCGCGATCGTCCGCGACGGCAGCTTTTCCGGCGTGGTCTGCGACACCGAGCACAGCGCCGAGGCCGCGCTCAACGCGCTGCGCAAGGGGGCGGCATGGTCGGATGGCGAGCCGTTGCCGGATGAAGACGATCTCGCGACATTCCTGAAGGGGCAGCCGACCGAAGCCACGGTCATCGACACCAGGACTTCAGCCGCGGCGAGACCGGCCGCGCGCACGCTGCGCCGGCAATACACCCGCCCCTATATCGCGCATGCCTCGATCGCGCCATCCTGCGCCATGGCCCGATGGGATGGCGACCGCCTTCATGTCTGGACCCACAGCCAGGGCGTCTACCTGCTGCGCGCCGATCTCGCGATCGTGCTGAAGCTGCCGGCCGAGAGCATCACGGTTGAGCACATGGAAGGCGCCGGCTGCTATGGCCATAACGCCGCCGACGACGTCGCGCTGGACGCCGTGCTGCTGGCGAAGGCCGCCGGCGGGCGGCCGGTGCGGGTGCAATGGTCGCGGCATGACGAGATGACACACGCGCCATTCGGCGCCGCCATGGCGATCGAGGTCGAGGCCGACCTCGACGCCGGCAACGAGATCGTCGGCTGGCGCCATTCGATCTGGAGCAACGGGCACGCTGCACGCCCGGGACGCGCGGCGCAGCCGGCTTTGCTGGCGGCGACCGAACTCGCGACGCCCTTCCCGCGCATGATCTCCTCCAACCCGCCGGCGGCCAACGGCGGCGGCGGCGACCGAAACTCGGTTCCGCTTTACGACCTGCCGGCCTGGACCATCACGAGCCATCGGCTCCTGACCATGCCGGTGCGCACCTCGGCGCTACGGACGCTGGGCGGACAGGGCAACGTCTTCGCGATCGAATCCATGCTCGACGAAATCGCCGCCGAACGCGGCGAGGACCCGATCCAGTTCCGTATGCGCCACCTCTCCGACGAGCGCGCCAAGAACGCGATCTCCGCGGCCGCCACACGCGCGGGATGGAAGCCGCGGAGGACGGCCGGCATCGGCCACGGCATCGGCTTCGCGCGCTACAAGAACACCGGCGCCTATTGCGCCGCCATCGCGGAGGTCGAGGGCGCGGACGACATCCGCGTGAGGCGGCTGACGCTTGCGATCGATGTCGGCGAAGCCGTCAATCCGGACGGCGTCGTCAACCAGATCGAGGGCGGCGCGATCCAGGCGACGAGCTGGGTGCTGAAGGAGCGCGTCCGCTTCGATCGCACGCGCATCACCAGCGCGTCGTGGACGGACTATCCGATCCTCACCTTCAGGGAAGCGCCGACGGTGGAGGTCGAGGTCATCCAACGGCCGGAGATCGACCCGGTCGGCGCCGGAGAGGCCGCCCACGGCCCGGTGACGGCGGCAATCGCCAACGCCGTGTTCGATTGCCTGGGCGTGCGCGTCCGCGACCTGCCGATCACGCGCGAGCGGCTGATTGCGGCGATGGAGCTTGCATCGTGACACTGAACATTTTGAGCGGCGGCGCGGCGCAAGGCCTCGTCGCCGGAGTTGCGGAGGCTTTCCGGGTGCAGACCGGCCTCGGCATCGACGGCGAGTTCGGCGCCGTCGGCCTGATGGCGGACAGGCTGCGCGCAGGGACGCCGGCCGATCTCGTGATCCTGACGCGCGCGCTGGTGACGCGGCTCGCCGAGGAAGGGCTCGTGGTCCCCTCATCGATCGCGGATATCGGCCTGGTCGAGACCGCGCTCGCGGTCCGCAGCCGTGATCCCAGAGTGACGGTGACGAGCGAAGCGGAGCTTCGTGAGGCGCTGCGCGCCGCCGACGCCATCTTCGTGCCCGACACCAAGGCGTCGACCGCCGGAATTCACGTTGCGAAGGTGCTGGAGCAACTCGGCATCGCGGACGAAGTCGCCGCACGCCTGAAAATCCTCCCGAACGGGGCGACCGCGATGCGGCAGCTTGCGGCATCCGACGCCAGGCGGCCGATCGGCTGCACGCAGACGACCGAGATCATCGCAACCGACGGCATCGCGCTGTCGGGATCGCTGCCGCCGGGCTGCGATCTCGCCACGATGTATACCGCCGGCGTCGCGACGCACGCAGCAAACCCCGCGCAAGCGCGTACGCTCGTCAACCTGCTGACCGGAGCGGAGCAGAGGGAGCTCCGCCTGCGCGCGGGCTTTGCGGCGTGAGCCCGGCCCCGCGTCATACCGGTCGGGCTGATGCTGGTCACGGCTGCCGCGGCTCGTCCTGCGATGAGGCTTGCGCCGGCATGACGCCCCCCTCAAGATGTCGGGAAGGAACATCCGGAGAGTACCCATGCCGCGGAGGCTGATCGACATTTCCGTGCCGTTGCAGAACGACGTGCCGGCCGATCCGCCGGGCAACCTCCCGACGATCCAGTACATCGATCACCGCCAGGGCCTGCCGCGGATGCTGCAGTTCTTCGACGGACTCCGGGCCGAAGACCTGCCGGACGGGCAAGGCTGGGCGGTCGAGCAGGTCTCGCTGTCGACCCACAACGGCACGCATCTCGATGCGCCCTGGCATTTCCATCCCACCATGAATCGCGGCGAGCGGTCATGGACGATCGACGAGGTGCCGCTGGAATGGTGCCTGCAGCCGGGCGTGAAGCTCGACTTCCGCCACCTGCCGGATGGCTACGTGGCGACCGCGGAGGACGTCGAGCGGGAGCTCGTGCGCATCGGACATACCCTGTCGCCGCTCGAGATCGTGGTGGTGAACACCGGCGCCGGCGCAAAATTCGGCCGGCCCGACTACGTCAATTCCGGCTGCGGCATGGGCTACGAGGCGACGATGTATCTGCTCGAGCGCGGCGTGCGGTTGACCGGCACCGACGGCTGGAGCTGGGACGCGCCGTTCGTCCACACCGCGAAGAAATACGCCGAGACGCACGACGCCAAGCTGATCTGGGAAGGCCACAAGGCCGGCCGCCATATCGGCTATTGCCATCTCGAGAAACTGCACAATCTCGAACAGCTGCCGTCGACGGGATTTGTCGTCTCGTGCTTTCCGGTGAAGATCGAGTGCGCCTCGGCGGGCTGGACCCGCGCGGTCGCCATCATCGACGGCTAACGCCTTGGCGCAGCCTATCCGAGGTCGCCGACGCCGCTTTCGGTGAGCTCGCGCAGCGCGTCGTTGTCGAGGACCACGATCGCACCGTGCTCGAGGCGCACCCAGCTCCGCGCGGCCCAGGCACGGAGCTGCTTGTTGATACTCTCGCGGGTCATTCCGACCATCTCGCTGATTTCCTGCTGGGTGATGGCGAGGGTTCCGCTTCCCGAGCCGAGCTTGCGCTCCTCGGTCAGCCCGAGCAACGCGCTGGCGAGCCGGCCCGGAAGGTTCTGCAGGATCACCTGCTCGACCTGCTGACTGGTCCAGCGCAGGCGCGCGCACAGCAGCTCGATGAACTTCATCGCCAGCGCCGGCTGGCTGCGCACGAACGGCAGGAAGTCCCGGCGATCGATGATGTAGAGCTCGCAATTGGTGTTGGCGGTCGCGTCCGCCGAGCGCGGTGCGCCGTCGAGGACGGCGATCTCGCCAAAGATCTCGCCGGGACCGATCAAATTGAGGATCGCGTTGCGGCCATCGGGTGACGAAGAGGAAATCTTCACCGTGCCCGATATCACGGCAAACAGGCTCGTGCCGGGTTCGCCCTTGGCCGCGATCGTCGCGCCGCGCTTCACGGTGGTGTGCTTGGCGTAGCGGCAGAGCTGATCGAGCGCCTCCGGCGCCAGATCAGCGAAGATCGGGTGCTTGCGCAGGACCGAGAGCTTGCTGCCCAATGGCTGCCGGGTATCGCCGGTCTTGTCCTGAGGCATGCCGCGGGGCTCCTGAGGCTACGAGGCACTTTAGTTCCTCCGTAGTCAACGTTGCCCGGCTTTTCAACCGGAAACCGCCTGCGTGGTGCGTGCAGTCGCTGCAAAAAACCGCGGCCCGCAACCGAAGTCTGCAGCCGCAGGATGCGCCAAAGCATTCCGCGTGATGCAGGGTTGCGATGACCTTTCCTAAAATGATCGCGGACGCGTCAGCGTTTGGGCAGCGAACTGGTCTGACGGTCGGCCCACGCCAATACCGCCGCGAACGCGACGAACACGGCCACAACTGCGATGGTCACCAGCAACGCATCGGTCGGCATCATGCCCTCCCTCGACGTTTTGGGCACTATTTTGCAGACACCGGCCAACGTCTTTGATCGGGATCAAAAATGACGAGAAGGTTGCGCGCGAGACGGCCTCAGGCGGCGGCCAGGGCCTCGGCGCGCGCCGCATCCAGTAGGCTGATACCGCCATGGATGATCTCGATGACGCCGTCGCGCTCCAGCTTGGTGAAGGTACGGCTCACGGTCTCGATGGTGAGGCCGAGATAATCGGCGATGTCCTGGCGACTCATCGGCAACGGCACGATGTTGGAGGGCCCGTTGAGGGGCGTCAGGCGATCGCGCCAGCCCAGGAGGAAGGTTGCGACCTTTTCCTCCGCCGACCGGCGCCCGAGCAGGACCATATGGTCGCGCGCCTGGCTCAATTCGCGCACCGCCAGCTCATTGATGCGGCGCAAAAGATGCGGCCTCTCCTCGATGAAGCGGCCGAACGGCGCCTTGGAGAACTGGCACACGGTTACTGGCCCGATCGCATCGGCCGAGAAATTGTGGCGGCCGGAGACGTTCATGCCCAGGAAGTCGCCCGGCAGGGCAAAACCGACGATCTGCCGCCGTCCGTCCGGCAGCAGCTTGTAGAGCCGCATCACCCCGTCGAGGACGTTGAAGAAGGAGGTCGTGAAGTCCTCCTCGGAGAACACGCTCTCGCAGGCGGCAAAATGGACGCGGCGCCCCAGATGCTCGAACTCGCGCAATTCGGCGTCATCGAGCGATGCGCAGACGCTGAATTCGCGTATCGAGCAATCCTTGCAAAGTCCGTTCGGCTCAATCGTGACCACGGAAGCCTTCATCCACCGCTCCACGCGTCGGCTTCCCCTGCTCCAGGCCGGATTCGCCACGCTCCTGCATTTTACTGCATTATGACAAAGGCAGTTGACGCAGATCAAATTCGGAGCACATCGGCCCCCTATTCTTCCCAACAAGCTCGACGAGGTCGCCCTTCATGCTGCAATTCGCCCTTCGCCAGACCCTGATCGCCCTGCTCCTGGTCGCCCCGGCGCTGGCCGCCTCCAAGCCCGAGCAGCGCGGCAAGGCCTTTGCCCGGGCCAATTGCGCGCGCTGCCACGCCATCGACCGGACCTCCGCAAGCCCGAACCCACTCTCCCCGCCATTCCGAACCCTGCACAAGCGCTACCCGATCGAAACGCTGGGCGAGGCCCTCGCCGAAGGTATCTACACCGGCCACGCCGAAATGCCCAGCTTCGAGCTCAGTCCGAACCAGATCCACGACCTCCTGTCTTACCTGAAGACCCTGGAATAGCCGGCGGCTTGACCGACTGCACGGTCCAGCCGATCAGTTCCCTGGCGATGCGGCCAAAGGCAGCGTTGAAGGCCTCGACCGCAGCCGCCGGCTCGATCTTGTCGAGCTTCTCACTGGCTTCCACAAGGCGCGACGCGGCCACCTTGCCGTTCTTGTCGACGATCCTCGCCGACAGCCCGATTTCGGCAACCGGACTTCCTTCCGCCGCGATACGGAAACGCCTGACGTCGATCAGGAGCTGATAGTCCGCCTGGCCGATATCGGTGCTGCGCAGCGGGGCATGGGCAATGTCGTAGTTCTCGAAACTGTCGATCAGCCGCGCCTGCAGCAGCTTCGGAATGCTGTCGGCCCAGAGGAATTCGGCAAAGCCGGGATAATCCTTGACCGGCGAGAACAGCATGCGCTGCGTCTGCAGCATCGCGACCGCGGTCGGTTCGGGAATCGCCAACGGTTCGGCCAGGGTCTTGCCGGCGGGGCCGAGGTCCTGCGGCGCGCGAAGGTCGTAGGTGATCTTCGGGGCGGAAGGCCCGCCGCCGGTCATCTTCTCCAGCCCGGCGACGATGCTGTCGAGCTTGCCGGTATTGCGCGCGAGCCCTTCGGAGAACGTCCTGAAATTGGCGATGGTGTCCTTCAGGGGACCCGAGTTCTCCTCGAGCACCGAATCGACCCGCCGCAACGCGTCCCGCGCCGCCTGGGTCATGCTCTGGCCGGCGCCGGGATCGGCGATCAGGGTCGGCATCTGGCCGGACTTGGCCGTCGCGGTCCCGCCCTCGAGCGCCACCACGGGCACGCCGGTCAGGCCCTGGAATTCGAGGCCGACCTTGGTGTCGGCCCGCACCGGCGTCGTGGAGGCAACCGAGATCGTCGCGTTGACGAAGCGCGGGTTGTCCTGCGCCAGTGCAAGCTCGGCCACCTCGCCGACCCGTATGCCGTTGAACAGTACGCCGGCGCCGACCAGGAGTCCGGGCACGGGGCCCTGGAACTGAACGCGATAGCTCGTCCGCGGGCCGATGCCGCCGGTGTTGTTGAGCCAGTAGATGAAACCGAAGACGGCAAGAATGGCCGCGAGAACGAAGGCGCCGATCAGGACATAGGGAGCGCGGGTTTCCATCTCTCATCTCATCTGGGGTTGCAGCATCTGGGACCGCTTGCCGTGGAAATAGGCCCGCACCCAGGGATGCTCGGATTGAAGCAGCTGGCGCATCGGCCCGATCGCGACGATCTGGCCGTCCGCGAGCGCGGCGACGCGGTCGCAGACGGTCGTGAGGCTCGCAAGGTCGTGAGTGACCATGAACACGGTGAGCCCCAGCGTCCTCTGCAACGTCTTGATCAGCGCGTCGAAATCGCCGGCGGCGATCGGATCGAGACCGGAGGTCGGCTCGTCCAGGAACAGGATCGGCGGATCGAGCGCGAGCGCGCGAGCCAGCGCCACGCGCTTGGTCATGCCGCCGGACAATTCGGCCGGATATTTGTCGCCGTCCTGCGGCCGCAAACCGACCATCTCGAGCTTGGCGGTCGCGATCTCGTCCATCAGTTCCTGCGACAGCACGAGATTTTCGCGCAGCGGAAACTGGATGTTCTGGCGCACCGTCAGCGATGAGAACAGCGCGCCCTGCTGGAACAGGATGCCCCATTTCGTCGCGGCGCTCTGGGTGCTGCGATCAAGCGTGTCGCCGATCGGCTTGCCCATCACCTCGATGTCGCCGCTTCGCCGCGGGATCAGGCCGATGATCGTGCGCATCAGCACCGATTTGCCGCCGCCGGATGCGCCGACCAGCCCCAGAATCTCCCCCTTTCGGACATCGAGCGACAGGTGATCGATCACGATCTGGCGGCCGAAACCGACCACGAGATCGCGGACGCGGATCGCGTACTCCTGAGGGGCCTCCGCCATCGCTACATTCCGATCGAGGCAAAGAAGACCGCAAACAGGCCGTCGAGCACGATGACGAGGAAGATCGACTTCACCACCGACGTGGTCGTCTGCTTGCCGAGCGACTCGGCGCTGCCCTTGACCCGCAGGCCTTCGCTGCACGCCACGATCCCGATCACCAGCGCCATGAACGGCGCCTTGAGAATGCCGACCTTGAAATGGGTCACCGTAACGGCCTCGTGCAGCCGCGCGATGTAGATCGCCGGCCCCATGTCGCCGTAGAACTGCGCGACCAGGCCGCCGCCATAGAGCGCGGCGATCGACCCGATGAAGGTCAGGATCGGCAGCGCGATGACGAGCGCCGCCACACGCGGCAGGATCAGCACGTCGACCGGATCGAGCCCCATCGTCGACAGCGCATCGATCTCCTCGCGCATCTTCATCGAGCCGAGCTCCGCAGTGTAGGCGCTTCCCGACCGCCCCGCCACCATGATGGCGACGATCAGCACGCCGAGCTCCCTCAGCACCAGAATGCCGACCATGTCGACCGTGTAGGACTCGGCGCCGAACCTGCGGAAATGGAAGAATCCCTGCTGGGCGATGATCGCGCCGATCAGGAAGGTGATCAACATGATGATCGGGATCGCCTGCCAGCCGATACGATAGAGCTGATAGACCAGCGACGTCAGCCGCAGCGATCTCGGATGCCGCAGCACACCCACCAGCGCCATGAACAGGGCGCCCAGCATCTGCAGGAAGACCGCGACGTCCTCGCGCGCGCCGACGGTCCCCTTGCCAAGCTCGCCCAGGCGCAGCGCGACCGGATTGAGCGGGGCCGCCGGCGGCGGGTTGTCGCGATTGACCTGGCGGACTTCCTCCATCAGGCCCGCATAGTTCTCGGCAACGCCGACGATTTGGGCCGGGGCCGCGTCGGCCGAAGCGACACGCCGGGAGAGCTTCTCCAGCAGCCAGGCACCGAGCGTGTCGAGTTCGCTCACGCCGGCCATGTCAAGTCGCACGGTCTTCGACCGGTCGAGGTCGGCCTTGACGGATCGGGAGAGCGCTTCCAGCTTCGACACATTGGCCGCGATCCACGAGCCGGCCGGCCGCAATTCGAGCACGTCGCCGGACGGCATGGCCGCCAACAGGGGTTCGGAATTCAAGGGCTTATCCTCTTGGGCACGATCCGGGCTCAAACTATCATGAGTTTCCAGGCGGGGGCACCGCCCTCGGATTGACCTGTCTCAAGCCCGGAGGGCCGCCGCCCTTCCAACGCAAATCAATCGCAAGGTTTCCGCCGCGTAAAGGAGCGTCTTTCGCGAAGTCGACACGACACGACCGCGACGGGGATTTCCGCTCGACGCCCGCCTCAGAGCTTGAGCCGCACGTTGCAGATGTCCGGCTCGACCGGATCTGGGTTCACCTGGAAGCCGAGCTGCCGGCACATGTCCAGCATCACGGTGTTCTCCTGCAGCACGTCGCCTGATATGGCCTTGAGGCCTTCGGAGCGGGCATATTCGATGATCAACTGCATCAAGGCCCAACCCAGGCCCCTGCCCTTGAGATCGGACCGCAGCAGGATCGCGTACTCGCCGGTCTCGTAGATCGAGTCCGAATGGATGCGAACCACGCCGACCATTTCGCCGGTCTGTTCGTCGAATGCGATGAACGCCATCGCGCGCGCATAGTCGAGCTGGGTCAGGCGCGCGATGAATTCGTGGGTAAACTCCTTCATCGGCGCAAAGAAGCGCAGGCGAAGGTCGTGCACGGTGACGTGTTTCAGGAACTCGTGGATGGACGGCTCGTCCTCGGGTCGCATCGGCCGTGCGAACACGCGCCAGCCTTCCTTGACCTGAAGGTGACGTTCCCACTGGCTCGGATAGGCGCGAACAGCGAAATTCGCAGGCCCGGTGCCGGCAAATTTTCGCTGCGGCGGCCCGACGGCGACGCGGGCATCGACGGCCGTCACCCCGGCCTCGTCCGCAAGCAGCGGATTGATGTCGAATTCGCGAATCTCGGGGATGTCGGCCGCCATCTGCGCCAGCTTGACCAGCACCAGAGCGACGGCATCCTGCTTGACCGCGGGGACGTCACGATAGGCGCGCAGCAGCCGCGAGACACGGGTCCGGTC
Source organism: Bradyrhizobium sp. (assembly GCF_028868675.1). Taxonomy (GTDB): domain Bacteria; phylum Pseudomonadota; class Alphaproteobacteria; order Rhizobiales; family Xanthobacteraceae; genus Bradyrhizobium. Next base: position 12,833 of record NZ_JAGWUA010000018.1, on the reverse strand, counting down.
GATCAGGTCGTGGGCGAGCTGCAGGTCCAACGGCGGCAGCGCCAACGCCTTGTCGTTGATGATCTCCACCGCGGTGCCCCCGCGTCCGAACACCACGACGGTGCCGAAGGTCGGGTCGTCGGCGAGGCCCAGAATAAGCTCGCGCGCCTTCGCCTTCACGACCATGGCCTGCACGATGATCCCGGAAATCCGCGCCTCCGGCCGCAGCTTCCTCGCCCGGGCGAGGATGTCGGCTGCGGCGGCCCGCACGGCCTCGGGCGTGGTCAGGTTGAGAACCACGCCGCCGACGTCCGACTTGTGCACGATGTCGCGCGACATGATCTTGAGCACGACCGTGGCACCCTGCGCGAATATCTCCCTGGCGCAGCTCACGGCCTGCTCGATATCGGTGGCCGCATAGGTCGGCACCATCGCAATGTCGTAGGCCTCGAGCAGTCGCTTGATCTCGATCGGTTCAAGCCATTTGCGGCCGTCGGCAATTGCCGCGGCGACGATCCGCCTGGCGAGTTCGACGTCCGGCACGAAGCTGTCGGGCATCGCCGGAGGGACCTGCGCGAGCTCGACCACGACCTCGCGGTGGCGCACCAGGTGCATGAAGCCGCGCACGGCATCGTCCTCGGTCGGGTAGTTCGGGATGCCGGCGCTGCTGAGCGTCTCGATGATCTCCTGATCCGCCCCGACCCAGGCCGCGAGCACCGGCTTGGCCCAGCTGCGATGCTGCTCGCGATATTTCTTGAGCAGTCCGGTCACCGTGGTTGCGATTTCGGCCGCGGATGCGATCGCGGTCTGGACGTTGAGGACGAGCACCGCATCGTTGCCGGGATCGGCCAGCAGCACTTCCAGCGCCGCCGCATAGCGTGCGGCGTCCGCATCCCCGATGATGTCGACGGGATTTGCCCCCGACCAGGTCGGCGGCAGGACCGCATCGAGCTTCTGCCGCGTCTCCGCGGTCATGGGCGCGGGAATTCCGCCGAGCTCCACCAGGCGATCGACCGCCAGGACACCGATTCCTCCACCGTTGGTGAGAATGGCGAGCCGCTTTCCGGTCGGCGATTCGACGCGGCCGAGCGTCTCGGCGCAGTCGAACAGCTCGCGCAAATCGGACACGCGCAGAACGCCGGCTCGGCGAAACGCCGCGTCGTAGACGGCGTCGGAACCGGCGAGCGCGCCGGTGTGGGTCGCGGCAGCCTTGGCGCCCTGCGCCATGCGGCCCGACTTCACGACGACCACGGGCTTCACCCTGGCCGCCGCGCGCGCCGCCGACATGAACTTGCGCGCGTCCTTGATCGCCTCGACATAAAGCAGGATCGCGCGCGTCTTGCTGTCGAGCGCGAAGTAGTCGAGCAGATCGGCGATATCGACGTCGAGCTGGTCGCCGATCGATACGATGCCGGAAAAGCCGACGCCGCGTTGCGCCGCCCAGTCCACCATGCCGGCGGCGATCGCGCCCGATTGCGAAATCAGCGCCAGGCTCCCAGCCCCCGGCATGTGCGCAGCGAAGCTGGCGTTCAGGCTCACGCCCGGCATCATGATCCCGAGGCAGTTGGGACCGATCAGCCGCATGCCGTATTTGCGGGCTGCCGAGAGTGCAGCCTCCTGCAGCGATCCCGGGCCATGGCCCAACCCCGCCGTGACGATCAGGGCGCCGGCCGATCCGCGGCGTCCCGCCTGGTCGATGATGTCAGGAACTTCCTGCGCCGGCGCGGTGATCACGACGAGTTCAGGCACGAATGGCAGTTGGTCGAGCCCGCTCACCGCGGGAACGCCGCCGATCTCGGGATAACGCGGATTCACCAGGCCAAACTGGCCCTTGAATCCGGCGTTGTTGACGTTGTCCAGCACGGCGCGTCCGACGGATACACGGCGCGGGCTTGCTCCGACGAGCGCGACGGAACGAGGCGACAGCAAGTTCTTCAGGCGATAGGTCGACATGAGATTCAATTGTCCGCGCGGGCGCTCGACCCGATGGTTGAAACACCGGTCCGGATATATGGCAAGAGCGGCCGGTGCGCCATCATGGCCCGGCACAGTGGCCGGTCGATGACCGTCTCGGCAGCGTTCCCCGGACGGTCCCGTTCGAGCGAAGCTCGCACTTGCATGAGGATGGCAATGCTCTCCGTTCTCTGCGGATTCTCCTGATTCTGCACAATAGGGTTCCGGCCGTGCTCGCCATTGATTCTCGTCAAGATCGCAGCACGCGCGCCGGCGGGATCGATCTCGACAGGTGTTGATGGAGGTCAATGGCTAGCCGTGCTGCCATACTATGGGATATCCTGGCGCTCCGGAGAGATTGATGCGTGCAATGGTGTTGTCGGCCCCGCGAGCGCGGCTTCGCCTGGAGGAGCGGCCGGATCCGCTTCCTGCCGAAGGCCAGATACGGGTGAAGGTGAGTGCCTGTGGCGTATGCCGGACCGATCTTCATGTGCTCGATGCCGAGCTGCCCGATATCCGCTATCCGATCATCCCGGGCCATGAGATCGTGGGCCGTGTCGACCTCGTCGGCCCCAATGTCACGACACACAAGCCCGGCGATCGCGTCGGCGTTCCCTGGCTGGGCTACACCTGCGGAACCTGCCGCTTCTGCCGCGACGGCATGGAAAATCTTTGCGACCGTCCGCTGTTCACCGGCTATACGCGCGACGGCGGCTATGCGACCCACACCATTGCTGACGCGCGCTATGCGTTCCCGCTGGGTGAGGCCGGCGACGACGTCGCCATCGCGCCGTTGCTCTGCGCCGGCCTGATCGGCTGGCGCTCGCTGGTGCTGGCGAGAAATGCCGAGCGGCTCGGCATCTACGGCTTCGGCGCCGCCGGCCACATCATCGCGCAGGTCGCGGTGTGGCAGGGGCGATCGGTCTATGCCTTCACCCGGCGCAGCGATGCCGCCGCCCAACAACTCGCGCTCAAGCTCGGCGCCGTCTGGGCCGGCGCTTCGGATGAGATACCCGACACGCCGCTCGATGCCGCGATCATCTACGCGCCCGCCGGCGAGCTCGTGCCGGCCACCTTGCGCGCGGTCCGCAAGGGTGGTCGCGTGATCTGCGCCGGCATTCACATGAGCGACATCCCGAGTTTCCCCTACGAACTCCTTTGGCAGGAGAGGCAGCTCGTCTCGGTCGCCAACCTCACGCGCCAGGACGGACTGGCGTTCCTGAAGATTGCGCCGCAGGCCGGTGTCCGCACCGAGACGACGGCATTCCCGCTTGACGAGGCGAACGACGTTCTGGCCATGCTGAGAGCCGGGAAAATCCTGGGAGCGGCCGTGCTCAGGCCCTAGGCAAATCCGCACATGCCGACTTCGACGGAAGACGATTCAGACAGAGCCGTTCAGGAGGAGGTGTTTGCGTTCCTGACCGATCCCGCCCGCCAGCCATCCACGGCGCGGATCGATACACATGCGGCGTCGGTCTTCCTTCAAGGCAACCGCGCGCTGAAGATCAAGCGCGCCGTGCGCTTTCCCTTCCTCGACTATTCGACGCTGGAAAAGCGCAAGGCGGCCTGCGAGGAAGAAATCAAGGTCAACCGGCCGATGGCGCCGCAGATCTATCGCCGCGTGGTGGCGATCGCGAGGAAGCCGGACGGCACGCTGGGTGTCGGCGAAGAGGGCACGCCGATCGAATTCGCGGTCGAAATGTCCCGTTTCGATGAGAACCAGACGCTGGATCATCTGGCAAAGGCCGGCCCTTTCGATGCGGAGCTGGCGGCCGGAATCGCCGATGCGATCTCCGCCAGCCACGCCTCCGCGACGCATGCCGACGGAATCCGCTGGGTCGACGCCGTTCCCGCTCTCATCGACGGGAATACCGCCGGCTTGCTGAACGGCGGCTATCTTCTCGCAACCGACGTCGAGGAGCTTGCGCGGGCATCGCACCAGATGCTAGCGCGGATCCGATCCGTGCTGAAGCCGCGTGACAGGCAAGGCTTCGTGCGGCGCTGCCATGGCGACCTGCACCTGGGAAACATCGTCCTGATCGACCGGAAGCCGGTCCTGTTTGACGCGATCGAGTTCGATCCGAAGATCGCATCGGTCGACGTCCTCTACGACCTCGCCTTCACGCTCATGGACTTGCTGCACTACGGGCAACACACGGCGGCAAACATCGTCTTCAACCGGTATCTCTCCACGACGGCGACCGAGAATCTCGACGCGCTCGGCGCGCTGCCGCTCTTCATGTCGATCCGGGCTGCGATCCGCGCCCAGGTGCTGCTTGCCAGGCTGAACCGGAAGCCTCCGGATCGAGCCGCAATTCTTGACGAGGCGCAGAGCTATTTTGGGCTTGCCAAGGCGCTGATCGACCCGCCCGCTCCGCGCCTGATCGCGATCGGGGGGCTGTCGGGTACGGGCAAGTCGCTGCTGGCCCGCATGCTTGCTCCAACCGTGGCGCCGCCGCCCGGAGCCGTCGTGCTGCGCAGCGACATCGTTCGCAAGCAGCTATTTGGCGTCGAGGAGACCGCGCGGCTTCCGGCATCCGCCTATCGGCCCGACGTAACCGATCGCGTCTATCTGACACTGGAGCAGCGCGCGCGGCAGGTTCTGGCGCAGGGGCACTCGGCCATCGTCGATGCCGTGTTTGCCCGGGAACAGGAGCGTAGCCGGCTCTCCGAGTTGGCCCGGGATTGCCGCGTGCCCATGACCGGCTTCTTCCTGGTCGCGGACCTTGCGACGCGCCAGAGGCGAATTGGCCGCAGGCGCGCAGACGCATCGGACGCAACCGAAGAGGTTGCCGCGCTTCAGGAGCGCTATAATATCGGCACCGTCGGCTGGGCAATCATCGACGCATCAGGAACGCCCGAGCAGACCCTGGATGCCGCCAGGCTGGCGGCTGGCGTCTAGGTTCGTCTGATCGAATGGACCAAGATGGCGCGATCGAGCACACCAGGAAGGGCCGTTGCCCGCGCCAAGCCGGCGTCCTCCCGCATCGCCTCCCCCGCCCGATTGAGTCCCGGAATGGCCTGCGACACGGCATTCCGGATCATCGCCCGTCGTCACCTCGATGCGGTCATCGGGCAACACGAGGCGACGTGCGGCGGAGATGCCGACGCGTTGCACCAGATCCGGATTGCGCTGACGCATCTTCGCGCCGTAATCCGGTTCTTCTCTCCGATGGTCGATGATGCCGAGCGGCCGGTCGTCTGGGCCGGGCTGAAATGGTTGAACGGCCAGCTCGGCACGGTGCGCGATCTCGACGTGGCGATTGAACGGATGGAAGCGGCCAGCGAGGGTGTCCCTTCCGCAGCGGCCGAACTCGAGACATGGCACCGAAAACGTGCGCAGAGCCATCGCCTGTTGTCGCGCGCGCTGCAATCGGCCCGATATCGGCGATCGATCGAGCTGACCTCGAACTGGATTGAAAGCGGCCCGTGGTCGACCCGGCGAAGCAAGCAGGCGATCAGGCTGCGCGCCTCGACGCTCGCAGAGCACGCGGTACAACGGCTCGGACGATGGGAAAAGACGCTGCTGAAGAAGTCGCGCAAACTCGAGGAGATGAGCGCCGAGAAGCGGCACGGGTTGCGACTCCTGAACAAGCGATTGACCTATACGATCGAATCCCTCGAAGACCTGTTCTCGGACAAATCCCTTGTCGGGCAGATGGCGGCGCTCAAGCTGCTGCGCAAGGCACAACGCTGCCTCGGGCAGCTCAATGACGATGCGAGAGGCCGGGCCCTGGCGGGCTCGCTGCACGGCGACGAGAAGGCGAGCTTTCACTTCCTCGGCCGCAAGCGCGAGAAGCAACTATTGCGCAGCGCTGCGGCGGCTTACAGGAAACTGGACGAAGCCAAGCTGTTTCGCGCCTGAATCATCCAGACGCTAGGTATGGACATATTCACCGGGCGCATCAGGCATGCGATCGACGTTCTCGAGTCCCATCCGCGGCGGATCGCAAGGCTCGCCCGAGCGGGCCACGAGCCATTTGGTCCATTCCGGCCACCACGATCCCTCGAAGTGCGGCGCCTGCGCCTTCCATTCGTCACGGCCGATATAGGGAGCGTCCGCGGCCTTGGTCATCACCTGGTAGGTGTGGCCGGGCTGACCGGGCGGTGCCACGACGCCGGCGTTGTGGCCGCCGCTGGTCAACAGGAACGTCACGTCCGCATCCACCTGGTAGTGGATCTTGTAGACGGATCGCCACGGCGCGACATGGTCGTTGAGCGTACCGACGACGAACATCGGCGCATGAATGTCCGATAGTGAAACGTTGCGCCCCTCGACGTGGTAGCGCCCCTCCGCCAGATCGTTGTTGAGGAAGAGCTGGCGCAGATATTCCGAATGCATCCGATATGGCAGGCGCGTGGCGTCCGCGTTCCAGGCCATGAGGTCGCTGGACGGAACGCGCTCGCCCATCAGGTAATCGTGCGACAGCCGCGACCAGATCAGATCGTTGGAGCGCAGCAATTGGAACGCGCCGGCCATCTGCGTGGTGTCGAGATAGCCGCGTTCGTGCATGATGTCTTCGAGGAAGGTGACCTGACTTTCGTTGATGAAGAGCGTCAATTCGCCCGCTTCGGTGAAATCCGTCTGCGCGGCGAGCAATGTGATCGACATCAGCCGGTTGTCGCCGTCCCGCGCCATGGCGGCGGCTGCGATCGACAGCAGCGTGCCGCCCAGGCAATAGCCCAACGCATGGACTTTCCGGCGCGGCACGATGCAGCCGATCGTGTCCAGCGCGGCCTTGACGCCCAGCCTGCGATAGTCGTCAAAGGCGACGTTGCGGTCGCCTTCGTCCGGATTGCGCCAGGATATCGCAAATACTGTGAAGCCTTCGCCGGTCAGGTATTTCACCAGCGAATTTCGCGGCGACAGATCGAGAATGTAGTACTTCATGATCCAGGCCGGGACGATCAGGATCGGCTCGGGGCGCACCTTGTCGGTGGTCGGGCGGTACTGGATCAGCTCCATCAGCTGGTTGCGGTACACCACCTTGCCGGACGAGGCCGCTACCGTCTTGCCGACGACGAAGCGTTCGTCGCCCGAAGACTTGCCGCCGGACAGCGCCTGCTTCAGGTCATCGCACCAGTTCTGCCAGCCGAATACGAAGTTCTCGCCGCCGCTCTGAAAGGCCTTTTGCAGCACTTCCGGATTGGTCGCAGCGAAATTCGACGGCGCCAGCATGTCCAGCACCTGGCGCACCGAGAATTCCACGATTGCTTCGTTCTCGGGAGCGACGCCGCGTACGCCCGTCGTGGCCTTGCGCCACCATTGTTCGCCGAGCAGAAACGACTGCGCAAGGAGATTGAACGGAAAGTTCTCCCACTCCGGCTTGGCAAAGCGGCGGTCGTGGGCCTGGGGCTTGATCACCGACCAAGGCTTCCGATCCGGCGACACGGCGTGCGCCGCGGCTTGAAAAAGCTTACCGGCATCCCGAACCGCATCCTGGGCTATCTCCATCCGGCGTTGCGGCGCGGCCGCGAGATGCGACGCCCAGTCGAGATAGGCGAGCGACAGCGCCACCGGCGCGATTCCACCGGTCATCCGTGCGATCATCGCATGCAGGGCGCGGTCGGCCGGATAGGGCTCCGACGGCGGCGGGGCCGGGGCGGCGGGCACTTCAGACCGTCCTGCGGCCGGTAGCACGGGCGCATCGACGGTCGCGGGCGACTTGACCGGAGAATCCGGGGTTATCGGACCCTCCGTCCGTGGGGCAACTGAGGTCTGCACGGCGCTCATGGTTGCCAGTATGGGATTTCCGGATTTCAGGCCCATGAAAATCGCAATTTCCGATCAGCCCGGCCGATTAACCAGGCTGAAAGCCGCTTCGAGCATCCGCGCGCCGTGCTTGAAGAGCCGGTCACAGTCGCGACGGACGAAATCGAGCTGATGCTGACTGCACTCCCGGTACATCGTTCCCCAATCCCGAACCGAGTGGGAGCCTGCCAGTTTTGAGAGAAATTCCGCGAACAGATGCGCCTCGGTCTGGGTTCGATCCGCCAGTTCATTGGCGGCGAACACCATTTCCTCGAGCACCAGCCTTTGCGCGCCCGAAACGAAATCCAGCCCGCGCCGGTTGGCATCCGCCAGCTGGGTGGCCGGATCGAGTGCCGAGGGTGCGGACTCGTACAGTTTGGCTAGTTCGCTCACCGTGACCTCCTCGCTGTCAGTTCCAAACTACAATATGGCCAGCGGTTCCGATAACATTGAGGTGTATCAAGCTCCCGCCGCTTGACCTGCGTCAATTCGAGCCGCGACACTTGGACTAGTTTTTTTGAACGAGGCTTTCGTCCCGCCGAAATTCGGCCCAAAAACTGCGGAGTTGCTGCATGCGCGCCCACCAGATCATGACCCGATCGGTCATCTCGGTCACCCCCGACACCACCATCGTCGAGGCAGCGAACATCATGCTGCAACGCCATGTCAGCGGTCTCACGGTGGTGGACGAGACCGGTAAGCTGGTCGGCGTCGTCTCCGAGGGGGATTTCATCCGGCGCAGCGAAATCGGCACCCAACGCAAGCGCGGGCGCTGGCTCAGGTTCATCCTGGGTCCCGGCAAATCGGCCAGCGATTTCGTCCACGAGCACGGCCGCAAGGTTTCCGAGGTGATGACCGCACAGCCGCTGACCATTAGTGAGGACACCGCGCTCGCGGAGATCGCCGATCTCATGGAGCGGAACAACGTCAAGCGCCTGCCGGTGGTGCGCGGCGACAAGGTCGTGGGCATCGTGTCGCGCGCCAACCTGCTGCAGGCGGTGGCAAGTCTCGCCCGACAGGTGCCGGACCCGACCGCAAACGACGATAACATCCGCAATCGCATCATCGATGCCCTGGAGAAGAACGATTGGTGCCCGTTCGGCCTGAACGTCATCGTTCGCGACGGCATCGTCCATCTGAGCGGCGTCATCACCGAAGAACGCGCGCGCCAGGCCGCCGTGGTCGCGACCGAGAACGTCGACGGCGTGAAGAAGGTGCACGACCATCTCTGCTGGGTCGACACCATGTCCGGCGTCTATCTCAACTCGCCGGAAGACGAGAATCTCGCCAAGGCGGGCTGATCGCGAGCCTTCCGTCCGGCCCGGCATCGCGACGATCGTCGGATCGTCGTGGTCGAGCGCAACACTTTTCAGCGCGGTATCACCGCCGTCGCCTCGATTTCGACGCGCGCGGCCTTCTCGACCAGGCGAACGACCTGAACCAGCGCCATTGCGGGATAGTGCGCGCCAAAGATATTCCGGTAGATCTGGCCGAGTTCCTTCAGGTTGGCCAAATATTCGTCGATATCCACGACATACCAGGTGAGCCGGACCAGGTGCTCGGGGCGCGCGCCGCCCTCGGCCAGAATCGCGGCAATGTTCCTCAAGGCCTGACGCGCCTGCGCGACGAAGCCGTCTGCCAGACGCTCCTCGGAGTCCCAGCCGATCACCCCGCCGGTGACGACGATGCGGCCATCCGCAGCCACGCCGTTCGCGTAGCCTCTTGGAATTGGCCATCCCGACGGTTGCAGTATCTGCACGGCAGGAGATCCGGCGTCGTTCGCTGTCGGCAGCACTGCAAGCTGCGGAGCTTTCGGCGTCGTCACGGACAATTCCCTCATTCCTTTCCTATTCCGCAGCCAGGCCTGACGATTTCGCCGCCGCCTGCGCCATCTGCCGCAGGGCAAAGCGCTTCAGCTTGCCGGTCTCGGTCTTCGGCAACTGGGTCACGAACTCGATTGCACGCGGATATTTGTAAGGCGCGATCTCGCGCTTGACGTGCTCCTGCAACTCGGCCGCGAGCTGCGCATCGGGCACCACCCCTGCCGATGGCAGAACATACGCCTTCACGATCATGCCGCGCGCCTCGTCCGGCGCACCGACCACACCGCATTCGGCGACGGCCGGATGGGTGAGCAGCGCGGCCTCGACGTCGGGGCCAGCGATGTTGTAGCCGGCGGAAACGATCATGTCGTCGGAACGAGACTGGTACCAGAAGTAACCGTCGCCATCCATCACATAGGTGTCGCCGGTGATGTTCCAGCCGCGGTGCACGTATTTGCGCTGTCGCTCGTCGGCGAGGTAGCGGCAACCGGTCGGCCCGCGGACCGCCAGGCGCCCCATCGTGCCCGGCGGCACGTCGTTGCCGGCATCATCGACGATCTTGGCCTCATAGCCTGGCACCGGTTTTCCGGTCGCGCCCGGACGGATTTCGTCTTCAGTCGCGCTGATGAAGATATGGAGCAACTCGGTCGAACCGATGCCGTCCATCAACCTGATGCCCGTCGCCTTCAACCAGGCATCAAAGGTAGGCTTGGGCAGGGTCTCGCCCGCGGAAACGCATTTGCGCAACGAAGAGATGTCGTAGTTGGCGATCTTGCCGAGCATGGCGCGATAGGCGGTCGGTGCTGTGAAGCAGACCGTGGCCTTGTACTGCTCGATTGCAGCGAGCAGTTCGTCCGGCGCAGTCTTTTCCAGGACCACGAATGATGCGCCGATATGCATCGGGAACAGCACGCCGCCGAAGCCGAACGTAAAGGCCAGCGGCGGCGAGCCTATGAAGCGATCACGCTGCTCGGCGCGCAGGACGTTGCGCGCATAGGCGTCGCACACGGCCAGCATGTCTCGATGGAAATGCATGGTGCCCTTCGGATCGCCCGTCGTTCCCGACGTGAAGGCAATCAGACAGGTGTCGTCGGACGCGGTATCCACGGCCGTGAATTCGGAGCTTGCATCCGCGATCAGCGCCTCCAGCGCATCGGCTGCGCCGGTGCCCCAATAGACGACGCGCATCGGTCGCGGTGCCGCGGCTTTCGCCTTCTCCATCTCGTCGGACAGCTTGCCGTCGCACAGCGCCAGCGCAATGTCCGCCTTCTGGATCGGATAAGCGAGCTCCTTGGCGCGCAGCAGCGGCATGGTCGCGACCACGATGCCGCCGGCCTTGATCACCGCGAGATAGGTCGCAACCATCATGGGATTGTTGGCCGAGCGCAGCAGCACGCGTCCGCCCGCGACCAGGCCAAGCTTGCCGACCAGCACGCTCGCAATTTGGTTCACGAGTTGCTGCAGTTCGCGATAGCTGTAACCGGCCGCAGGACTGATCACGCAAGGCGCGTCGCCGTGGTCCTGCTCGACCCAGCGATCGAGGAAATAGCTGACGCAGTTGAGGCGCGCCGGATATTGCAGCTCCGGTCGCGTGAAGATGAACTCCGGCCAGAGCTCCCGCGGCGGCAAATGTTGCTCGGCGAAGGTGTCGACATGAGCCGACCGGCCGCTGCTGTCAAACGAGCCCGGACTATGAGCCTTGGCGGCGTTGGCCATCGCACGCTCCTTTTTCGGCCTGGAGAGCACCCGGCAGCACTATGTGAAATCATTTTAGGCTTAAAATAATTGGACGCAATAGTGGATTTTGAGCGTCCCCGGCATTTTCTCGGAGCAGGCAGGCATGCCGGCCGACCACCGGCGGTCTCAGGCCCTGCGGCGACCGGCCGACTTCTGCGCGGAGGCCTTGGTTTTCGCCAGCAGCCGCATCAATTCGCGCACGTCCTTCGGCGTCAGATCGGCAAAGACGTCGGCGATCCAGTTCTCATGCTCCGCCGCCATCCTGCGGAACTCGGCGCGGCCAAGCTTGGTCAGCCGGATGACCTGGACGCGACGATCGGCGTCGGACGTGCGGCGATCGAGGTGGCCGGACTCTACGAGTCGCTCGACGAGACCCGTCACGTTGCCGTTCGACACCATCATGCGCTTGGAGACGTCCGACAGGGTCATCCCGTCGGGCGCCTTGTCGAGTTGCGCCATCAGGTCGAAGCGGGGCAGCGTGACGTCGAACCGCTCCCGCAGCCGGCTGCGAACCTCGCCTTCGATCAGGGTCGTGCAGGTCAGCAGACGCAGCCACAACCGAAGCTCCTCGGCGTGGTCTTCCGGAAGTTCAACAGCCTTGGTCTCGGAATCGAGCATCTTGGTACGGTCATTTCAGTCACGACACGGGGCGCCGGCACGCTTCGCCATCGTTTTGAGCTTCAAATAATTTCGTGCCGCCTGCAAGCCAAAACCCGATGGGGACGCCGGACCTCCCCCGAATTTCTTTAGGCTTCAAGCAATTGGCGCGCGGCTTGCATGATCATGGATATTGACGCATCGCGCGACGCAACATCTTTCGGCTCTGCTTGCCGCGGATGCCGCGATCAGAATAAGCTCGTCTCGCAGAGATTGCGACGCAGCCGCAAGCGGGGAGTGATCATGAAGAGGCAGCTTACACTGGGCGGCCTGGCCCTCCTCCTCTGCGCAGGGGTGCAACCCGCACTTGCGCAGGACAAGATCAGGCTCGGCGTGATCGTAACCCTGTCCGGACCCGCCGCCGCGCTCGGCCAGCAGGTGCGCGATGGTTTTGCGCTCGCGGTGAAGGATCTCGGCAGCAAGATGGGAGGCCGCGACGCCGAGGTGATCGTCGTCGACGACGAATTGAAGCCGGACGCGGCGGTGATCAAGATCAAGGGTCTGCTCGAGCGCGACAAGGTCGATTTCGTCGTCGGGCCGATCTTCTCCAACATCCTGCAGGCGATTCACAGGCCGGTCGTTGACTCCAAGGTGTTTCTGGTCAGTCCGAACGCCGGCCCGTCGAGCTTTGTCGGCAAGGAATGCAGCCCATTCTTCTACGTGACGTCCTATCAGAACGACCAGGTCCACGAGATCCTCGGCAAGGTCGCGCAGGATCGCGGTTACAAGCGGGTCTATCTGATGGTGCCGAATTATCAGGCCGGCAGGGACTCGGTGGCCGGTTTCAAGCTGGACTACAAGGGTGAGGTCGTCGAGGAATCCTACATTCCGCTCGGCACGCTGGATTTCCAGCCGGAACTCTCCAAGATCGCGGCGCTGAAGCCCGACGCATTGTTCACGTTCATGCCGGGCGGCATGGGCGTCAATCTCGT
>NZ_JAGWUA010000017.1 GCF_028868675.1 Bradyrhizobium sp. | reverse complement strand
ATCCGCAAGAACAGCAAAAGCCGGAGAATTGCGCCTTCGTCATCTTCGGCGCCACCGGCGATCTCACCCACCGCCTCGTCCTTCCGTCGCTGTACAATCTCGCGGCCACCGGCCTGCTGCCGGAAAAATTCTGCGTGGCCGGCGTGGCGCGCAAGGGCATGTCGAGCGACGCACTGCGCGACAGCCTGATGAAGGGCCTGCGCGAATTCGCCACCCGTCCCGTGGACGACATGGTTGCCCGGCAACTCCTGCGATGCGTCAGCACGATCGAGGCCGACACCAGGGACCCGTCGTCCTTCGACGCCATGCGCAAGCAGCTCGACGAGCTCGAATGTTCGCGCGGCACCGGCGGCAACCGCCTGTTCTACCTCGCGACGCCGCCTGCCGCGTTCGCGCCGATCGCGCACGAACTCGGCCGCACCGGCTTGCTGAAGGAGAACGACGGCGCCTGGCGCCGGCTCGTGGTCGAAAAGCCCTTCGGCACCGACCTCGCCTCGGCGCGGGCGCTGAACGCCGAGTTGCTCAAGCTGATGGAAGAGCACCAGATCTACCGGATCGATCACTATCTCGGCAAGGAGACGGTGCAGAACATCATGGTGCTGCGCTTCGCCAACGGCATGTTCGAGCCGATCTGGAACCGCAACCACATCGACCATGTCCAGATCACCGTGGAAGAGAGGCTCGGCGTCGGCCATCGCGGCCGCTTCTACGATGCGACCGGCGCGCTGCGCGACATGGTGCCGAACCACCTGTTCCAGCTGCTGTCGCTGGTCGCAATGGAGCCGCCGTCGCGGTTCGACGCCCGCGCGGTGCGCAACGAGAAGGCCGAGGTGCTGGCCGCGATCCAGCACCAGAGCGAGACCGAGGCGCTGAGGAATTCGGTACGCGCGCAATATCTGGCCGGCCAGATCGGCGACGACGAGTTGACCGACTACCGCAAGGTCGAGGACGTCAGGCCCGACAGCACCACCGAGACCTTCGTCGCGTTGAAGCTCGCGATCGACAACTGGCGTTGGGCCGGCGTGCCGTTCTACCTGCGCACCGGCAAGGCGCTCGGCACCAAGCGGACGGAAGTGGCGATCAAGTTCAAGCAGGCCCCGCTTTCGATGTTCAACGGCACCTCGATCGACCGGTTGTCGCAGAACTTCTTGACCATCGGCATCTCGCCGACCGAAAGCATCGAGTTGCAGTTCAACGCCAAGATCCCGGGCCCGAGCGTCACCATCGACGGCGTCGAGATGAAGTTCCGCTATGGCGACTATTTCAGGACCGACCCGAGCACCGGCTACGAGACGCTGATCTACGACTGCATGATCGGCGACAACATCCTGTTCCAGCGCGCTGACGGCGTCGAGGCCGGATGGCGGGCGGTGCAACCGTTCCTCGACGCCTGGAAGAGAGCGGGCCGCGACGGCATCGAAACTTATGAGGCCGGCAGCGAGGGCCCCGTCTGCGCCGACGAGCTCATGAGGCGCGACGGGCGAAGCTGGCGGAAATTCACCTGATGGCGACCGCGCGCCGACCGCGGCTGATCGTCGCTGCGGATGCGGACGAGCTCGCGCGCATCGCGGCTGAACGGGTGATGGCGAGACTCGACGCCTGCCCGGGAGAGATCGCCATCTGCCTGGCCGGCGGATCGAGCCCGAAGCGGCTCTACCAATTGCTCGCGACGCCGTCCTGGCGCGGCAGGATACCCTGGGCGCGCGTGCACTGGTTCATCGGCGATGAGCGCTTCGTGCCGGCGGGCGACGCGCTCAACAACATGGCGCTCGCGCGCGCGGTCCTTCTCGACGGCAATGCGCCGCCCGCCAATATCCACCCGATCCCGACCTCCGCCGGAAACCCGGACCAGAGCGCCCGTTCCTACGAGCGCGAGCTCCAGGAGTTCTATGGCGCTACCCGGCTCGATCCGTCCAGGCCGCTGTTCGACCTCATGCTGCTCGGCGCCGGACCCGATGGCCACACGGCCTCACTATTTCCTGGTGATCCGGCGCTCGATGAGACCGCGCGCTGGGTGGTCGCCGTCCCAACGGCCAATGTTGCACCCTTCGTGCCGCGCGTGACGCTGACCCTGCCCGCGCTCGCCTCCTGCCGGGAAATGCTGTTCGAGATCGCGGGGCTCGATAAACGGGCGATCTTGACGCGTCTTCTCAACGGCGAGAACCTGCCGGCGACACGCGCGCGCTCGATCGGCGAGACCGTCTGGCTGGTCGATCGCGCCGCGCTTCCGGAGGATTTTGGTGACTGACGCTGAGACACCCTGCGCGCTGATCGTGATGGGCGTATCGGGCTCGGGCAAGAGCACGATCGCGGATGCACTCGGCAAGCGCCTCGGCTGGCGCTTCGAGGACGGCGACCGCTTTCATCCGGCAGCCAACGTCGCCAAGATGAGCGCTGGTCATCCGCTCACCGACGCGGATCGCTGGCCCTGGCTCAACGCCATCGCCGACGAGATCGAGCGCACTTGCACGTATGGCGGCCATGTCATCATCGCCTGCTCGGCGCTCAAGCACGCCTACCGCGACGTGCTCTCGCGCGGGCGCAGGGACGTCCGCTTCGTGTTCCTGCAGGGCGCGCCGGAGCTGATCGCCAGCCGGCTCGCCCATCGCAAGGGGCATTTCATGCCGCCGGAGCTGCTGGCGAGCCAGTTCAGGACGCTGGAGCCGCCCGAGGCCGGCGAGCATGTCGTCACCGTCGCGATCGACGCGCCGGTCGAAGCCATCGTCGACGACGTGTTGCGGCAGTTGAAGCTCGACGCCGCATCGCACGGGCCCAGCTCATGACGCGCATCTCGCTCGTTGTCTCCGACGTCGACGGTACGCTGCTGACGAAGGACAAGACGCTGACCGATCGCGCCCGGTCTGCCGTGCAGCGGCTGCATCGGGCCGGCATCGGCTTCACCATCACCTCGAGCCGCCCGACCATCGGCATGCGCTTCCTGATCGAGCCGCTCGCGATCACGCTCCCGGTCGGCGCCTTCAACGGCTCGGCGATCGTCGATCCGCAGTTGAATCCGATCGAGCAGCACCTGATCCCGGCACCGGCCGCCGAGCGCAGCGTCAATATCCTGAACGAGTTCGGCGTCGACGTCTGGGTCTTCACCGCCGACAAATGGCTGACCTGCAATCCCGATGGCAACCATGTGCCGCTGGAGAGGCGCGCGATCCGCGCCGATCCGACCGTCGTGCCGGATTTCTCGCCCTATCTGTCCGGCGCCTGCAAGATCGTCGGCGCGAGTTCCGACGCAGCCATGCTGGAGCGCTGCGAGGCGGCGATACAGGAGGCGCTCGGCACCCGGGCCGTCGCGGTGCGCTCGCAGACTTACTACCTCGACATCACGCCGCCCGGCTGCGACAAGGGCACCTTCGTGCAGGCGATGGCGCGGCGGCTCGGGATCGCGGCCCACGCAGTCGCCACCATCGGCGACATGCAGAACGATCTCGCGATGTTCCGGGCCAGCGGCCTGTCGTTCGCGATGGGCAACGCGACCGAGAACGTCAAGGGCGCGGCCACCCACGTCACCGCCAGCAACGAGCAGGACGGTTTCGCGGATGCGATGGAGATGGTCCTGAGACTGAACGGGGTCGAATGAAGCGGGCCGCTACTGCGACCGCTGCACCGCCGGCTTCTCGCCCTCTGCCCTCGCCGCCGACAGATTGTGCGCGGTGTTGATCAGCGCGATATGGGTCAGCGCCTGCGGAAAATTTCCGGTCTGGCGCCCGGCGATGGAATCGTATTCCTCGGCCAGCAGTCCGACGTCGTTGGCGACGGCGGCCACGCGGTCGAACAGCGCCTGCGCCTGGTCGAGGTCACCGCCGAGCACATGGGCATCCGCGAGCCACAGCGTGCAGGCCAGGAACGCTCCCTCGATCGGCTGCGTCTCCTCCGAGACCTCCCTCGGATCGTGCCGCAGCACGAAGCCGTCGCGCATCATGTCGCGCTCGATCGCCGCGATCGTGCCGCGTACCCGCGCATCCGCCGCCGGCAGGAAGCCGACCGAGGGCAGCAGCAGCACGCTGGCATCGAGCAGTTTGGAGCCGTAGGACTCCACGAACGCGCCCATCTCGGCGTCAAATCCCTTGCGGCAGACGTCGCGATGGATGGTGTCGCGCAGGGCGCGCCAATGCAGCAGCGGTGCCTTGAAGCCGAAGGTTTCGGCGCTCTTGATGGCGCGATCGAACGCGACCCAGGTCATCACCTTGGAGAAGACGTAGTGCTTCGCCTCGCCGCGGCGCTCCCAGATGCCGTGATCGGGATGGTCCCAGACACCGGCCAGATGCTCGAGCACGGCGCATTCCAGCGCCCAGCTCGCGTCGTCGAGCTGCAATTTCGCCATGCGCGCCTGGTGCAGCGCATCGATCAGCTCGCCATAGACGTCGAGCTGCAGCTGGGCATGCGCGGCATTGCCGAACCGCACCGGCTGCGCGCCTTCGTATCCGGCAAGCCAGCCCGCCTCCCATTCCAGGAGCCGCCGCTGGCCCCAGATGCCGTACATGATCTGCATGTGCGCCGGCGCGCCCGCGGCGGCACGCAGCAGCCAGTTGTGCCAGGCCGAGGCTTCTTCGGTATAGCCGGAATTCATCAGCGCGAGCAGCGTGAAGGTGGCATCGCGCAGCCAGCAGTAGCGGTAGTCCCAGTTCCTGGCGCCGCCGAGTTTTTCCGGCAGCGAGGCGGTCGGCGCCGCCACGATGCCGCCGGTCGGTCCGAAGGTCAGCGCCTTCAGCGTGATCAGCGAACGCATGACGAGATGGTGGTGATCGCCCTTGCGGCGGTAACGGCCGGACCAGTCCTTCCAGAAGGCTTCCGTCTCCCGCAATGCCGCCTCGGGATCAATCGGTTTCGGCGGCGGCAGATGCGAGGGCCCATAGGTCAGCACGAAGGGGATGGTCTCGCCGGCATTCACCTCGAATTCGGCGACAGTGGTCAAATCCTCGCCGCGGGTCTCGACCGGCGTCCGCAGCACCGTCATGTCCTGCCCGCAGATGGCGAGCACTGCGGAGCGGTCCTCGGTCCGCCGCACCCAGGGAATGGCGACGCCGAAGCCGAAGCGGATCACGAGCTCCATCCGGAGCTTCACGCGTCCCTCGACGCCGCGCACCAGACGCACGACGTCGGACGCCTGGCCGCGCGGCGGCATGAAATCGATCAATGCGACGGCGCCGCCCTCGGTCTCGAAGCGAGTTTCCAGGATCAGCGTATCGCCGAGATAGCGGCGCGAGGCGGCCGTAATATCGCCGCGCGGTCCGATCAGCCAGCGTCCATTCCGGTTGGTGCCGAGGATAGCGGCAAAGCAGGCGTCGGAATCAAAGGCCGGCCAGCACAACCAGTCGATCGAGCCGTCGCGGCCGACGAGCGCCGCCGTCTCGCAATCGCCGATCAGCGCGTAGTCCTCGATCCTCACATGACCTCGTCAATCCCCCGAGATTGTCCCCTCTCAACGCGCCGGCAGGGACGACCGTTCCCTGGTTGCGGCCTTCAGCGCGGCGAGATCGATGGTCGCGGCGATATGCTCGAGCGCGACCGGCAGGCGCTGGCGCCAGTTCGGATGCTCGTCGATCGTGCCGGGGATGTTCGGCTGGTCGACCACGCCCAAAAGGTCTTCCAGCGAAACGGCCAGCAACCGCGAGGGGGTCCGTGCCAGGAACGCCAGCACGGAATAGAGGTCGTTCCGCTCGATGGCGTTGTGGCGGAGGATGTCGTCGAGCATGCCGAGCGCGTGCCAGCGCGCCTGCTCGCTCTCGCCGGGGTCGAGCCCCAGCGAAAGCTTCACCTTCAGATCGCTGAAGGAACGCCAGCCGGCATAGGTGCAGAGATCGTGGGTGTTGAGAGTGACCAACGCATTGGGAATGTAGTGATCGACGTTGCGGAAACGCCCCTGATCGTCGCGCTCGAACATCATCACCAGATAGGACCAGATGCCCCAGTCCTGCATGGTCTCGCGAAAACCTTCGGGCACGGTGCCGAGATCCTCGCCGATCACGATGCAGCCATGCGCCGCGCTTTCGCGGGCAACGGTAGCGAGCAACGCCTCGAACGGCATCTGCGCATAGGCGCCGTTGTCCGGCTTGAAGCCGCGCGGCACCAGGTACAGCCGCTTGAGCCCGAGCACGTGATCGAGCCGGATCGCGCCGGCGTGGCGCATCGAGGCCGCCAGCATCTCGGCGAAGGGCACGAAGGATCGCGCCTCGAGCCCGCCGGCATTGAATCCGGCAAGACCCCAATCCTGGCCCACGGTGTTGAGCACGTCGGGCGGCGCGCCGACCGCGAGCTGGCGCGAGATCGCGAGTTGCTCGTTCCAGGCATCGAACCCGTTGGACTGCACGCCGACCGCGACGTCGAGATAGAGCCCGACCTTGAGGCCGAGCCGGCCGGCAAGCGCCTTTGCCGCATGCAGCTGGGTCTCGGCGGTCCACTGCACGAATTCGACGAACGCGACCTCGCGCCCGTCGGGGCCCTCGCGCAGTTCGGCGCATGTCGCCTCATCCGGCCGCAGCCACTCGCTCGGCCATTCCCACCACGGCCGGGCGAAGCGATGCCGCAGCACCTCGAAGCAGGCAAAACGCTGCAGCAGCGGCGCTCGCACAGCGCGGAACGCCGCAAAATCCTGCCGGCGCGTGTCGCTGGCCCGGGCCAGGAACCCATCGAAAGCGGCGCGCAGGCCCCGCCATTTCAGCGGCCCGACCTCGGCATAGTTGACCCGGTCGCCGTCACGCAGGCGCGCCGCGATGCTGCGCGCCTCGGGCAGCAGATCGGCCGAATATTCCGGGATCGCCTCGACGTCGATGTAGAGCGGATTGAGGAACAGGCGACTGTTCGGCGAATAAGGGCTGCAATCGGTCGGCCGGTCGTCGAACAGCGCGTGCAGCGGGTTGAGGCCGACGCCGTCCGCGCCAAGCTCGGCGGCGAGCGCCACGAGACCCGCCAGATCGGTGAAATCGCCGATTCCCCAGTTGCGCGCGGAGCGGATGCCGTAGAGCTGCACGGCGAGCAACCAGCCGCGATCGAAATCGCCGGTGAAGGCGCGTTCCGGTGCCACGAGCAGCGGCGCCTCGTCCTCGATGCCCGCGGCATCCCTGAGCTTCAGCCGGTAATAGCCGGGCGCCAGACCGGCGGGCCAGGCAATGACGCGCTCGCACGCCTCTCCCTCCGCGACCACCTCCGCGCCGCGCGCGATCGACCAGCGCAACGGGAGCACCGCGGCCTCGAACAGTGCGGTACGCACCGGCGGGCCGGCCCGGACCACGACAGGGCCGGCGACGAACCGGTAAGCGCGCTTCTCGGGCAGCGCCGCGAGAATGGACTTGAGAGCGGCGGGCCCGGTGACCCGCAGCGTCCCCAGGGCATCGATGAACTCTGCCTGAATTCCCCTGGTCTTGGCTTGAGCGATCAGATCCATTCGGCACGCGGCTTGCAAGCGATCCCTGGCCGGGACGGAGGCACTTTTATCAGGCGAACGAAGGCGTTAATCAGGCTTAACTCGCGGAGCAGGGCTGCCGTTCCCGGGCGGAACTAATGACACAGAAGCGGCTTCTTATGGAGATACCAAGCGCCGGTTCTCGCTGGAGGGAAACGGGACGCTGCTTTCTTGTCAATGGCATCACCGTGAACAGGACAATTCAAACTGTCGAGAGCGCCGCAACCGGCAGCGCTTTCCTCATCCAAGACGTCTATCCCTCGGTCGACGGCGGCCGCTTTCCGGTGAAGCGGATCGCGGGCGAGCCCGTCGAGGTCTGGGCGGATGTCTTGCGCGACGGCGACGGCGTGGTCGGCGCCGCGCTCGTCTGGCGCCGCGAGCAGGATCGGGAATGGCAGCGTGAACGGATGACGCTGCATTCCGACGACCGCTGGTTCGGCTCCTTCGTGCCGCCCTGTCCCGGCGCCTATGTCTATGCCGTCGAGGCCTGGACCGACGAGTTCGCGACGTGGCGCCGCGGCCTGGAGCTGCGGCAGCAATGCGGCGTCGACGTCACGCTCGATGCGATCGAGGGCGCGGGCCTGCTCACCAGGGCCTATGGCGCGGATCAGGACGCGGCGTCCATCATCGTCAGGCAGTGCGAAGATTACCTGCAGACCGGCGACGTCGCCCCCCTGCTCACGACCGAGCTCAGGAACGTCATGGCCGAAAGCCAGTCGCGGTCCGACCTGACGCGCTCCACCCTCTTTCCGCTCATCGCCGACCGCGACAAGGCGCACTTCAGTGCCTGGTATCAGATGATGCCGCGCAGCCAGGGCGGGCCGGACGGCCGGCACGGCACATTGAGAGACTGCATTGCGCGCGTGCCCGACATCGCCGCGATGGGCTTCGACGTGCTGTTCTTCACGCCGATCCACCCGATCGGCCGCAGCCGCCGCAAGGGCCGCGACAATTCGCCTGATGCCGCCGACGGCGATCCCGGCTGCCCCTACGCGGTCGGCGCCATCGAGGGTGGCCACGACGCGCTGCATCCCGAGCTCGGCACCATCGAGGACTTCCGAGCGCTGGCGGCGACCTGCCTCGAATACGGCGTCGAGATCGCGCTCGACTTCGTCGTGCAGTGCTCGCCGGACCATCCCTGGCTGATGCAGCACCCCGAATGGTTCAAGCGCCGGCCCGACGGCTCGATGCCGCCGACGGACGGTCCCTACTCCGACATCGTCATGCCCGACTTCGCCTGCGAGGATCGGAGCGCGCTGTGGAATGCCCTCCGTGACGTCATGCTGTGCTGGATCGAGCAGGGCGTGACGATGTTCGCCGTCGACAACCACGACACCGCACCGTTCCACTTCTGGGAATGGCTGATCCGCGACATCCGCCGCCGCCATCCCGAGGTCATCCTGTTCGCCAAGAGTTTTGCCCGGCCGAAGCTGATGCGCGGGCTGGCGCAGCTCGGCTTCGCGCAATCCTTCAGCTATTTCCCCTGGTGCACGGAGAAGTGGGAGCTGGAGCGGCATCTCGGCGCACTGACGAGCCATCCGCAACGCGAGTACTATCGCGCGAACCTCTTCACCAATACGCCGGACGTGTTGCCGTATCACCTGCAGAGCGGCGAGCCCTGGATGTTCAAGTCGCGCGTCGCGCTGGCGGCCACACTGTCGGGCAATTACGGCATCTACAGTGGCTTCGAACTCCTCGAGCACGAGGCTGTGCCAGGCCGCGAGGAGTATCACGACTCCGAAAAATACCGGATCAAGCCGCGCGACTGGGACCGGCCCGGCAACATCAAGGCCTACATTGCGACCCTCAACCGCATCCGGCGGGACAACCTGGCGCTGCAGCAGACCGAGAGGTTCCGCTTTCTCGCCATCGAGGACGGCGAGGCGATCGCCTTCGTCAAGACGTCGGCCGACGGCAGCAACGCGGTGGCGGCCGCGATCGCGCTGTCTCGCAACGTGCGGGAATTCTGGCTCCCGCTCGGCGACGTCACGCTCGACATCGGCGGCGAGCGGCGCCATGTTTGCGCAATCGAAAATCTCCTGACCGGCGAGCAGTCCGGGATCGAATGGGGCGGGATTCGCCTGCGCATCGATCCCCATCGCGATCCCGCGCTGCTGTTCCGGTGCCTGGCGTGAGGATACGCGCCATGAACGTTCTGTCCCCGGTCGACACCGACAAGGCCCACGCCGCCGACGCAGTGGATGAGCTCTGGTACAAGGACGCCATCATCTACCAGCTCCACGTCAAGGCGTTCGCCGACAGCAACAATGACGGCATCGGCGATTTCGCAGGGCTGACCGAAAAGCTGTCCTATCTGCAGGACCTCGGGGTCACCGCGCTGTGGCTGCTGCCGTTCTATCCGTCGCCCGGCCGCGACGACGGCTATGACATCGCCGACTACGGCTCGATCAATCCAGACTTCGGCACGATGAAGGATTTCAAGCGCTTCATCCAGGAGGCGCAGCGGCGGGGGCTGCGGGTGATCACCGAGCTCGTCGTCAACCACACCTCGGACCAGCACAAATGGTTCAGGCGCGCCCGCCGCAGCCCGGCCGGCTCCAGCGCCCGCAACTGGTACGTCTGGAGCGACACCGACCAGAAGTACCCGGAAACGCGGATCATCTTCACCGACACCGAGAAGTCGAACTGGACCTGGGACACGGAGGCCGCCGCCTTCTACTGGCACCGCTTCTTCTCGCACCAGCCGGACCTCAATTTCGACAATCCGCGCGTGGTCAGCGCCCTCATCCAGGTGATGAAGCGCTGGCTCGACGCCGGGGTCGACGGCTTCCGGCTCGACGCGATCCCCTATCTGTGCGAGCGCGAGGGCACCTCCAACGAGAACCTGCCGGAAACGCACGACATCATCAGGCGCCTGCGCCGGGAGCTCGACGCCTACTCCCGCGGCAAGCTGCTGCTCGCCGAAGCCAACCAGTGGCCGGAGGACGTGCAGGAATATTTCGGCCGCGGCGACGAGTGCCACATGGCCTATCACTTCCCGCTGATGCCGCGCTTCTACATGGCGATCGCGCAGGAAGACCGCTTCCCGATCACCGACATCCTGCGCCAGACGCCGGACATTCCCGCGAGCTGCCAGTGGGCGCTGTTCCTGCGCAACCATGACGAGCTGACGCTGGAGATGGTCACCGACGTCGAGCGCGACTATCTGTGGTCGACCTACGCCAACGATCCGCGCGCCCGCATCAATCTCGGCATCCGCCGCCGGCTGGCGCCCCTGATGGACAACGACCGGCGCAAGATCGAGCTGATGAACTCGCTGCTGCTGTCGTTCCCGGGCACACCGATCATCTACTACGGCGACGAGATCGGCATGGGCGACAACATCTATCTCGGCGACCGCAACGGCGTGCGCACGCCGATGCAGTGGAGTCCGGATCGCAACGGCGGCTTCTCGCGCTGCGACCCGGCGCGCCTCTACGCGCCGCTGATCATGGATCCCGTCTACGGCTACGAGGCGGTCAACGTGGAGGCGCAGTCGCGCAGCCTGTCGTCGCTGCTCAGCGCCACCAAGCGGCTGATCTCGGTGCGCAAGTCGACGCTCGCCTTCGGCCGCGGCAGCATGACGTTCATTCGGCCGGCCAACCGCTCCGTGCTGGCCTATGTCCGGCAGTACCGCGACGAGATCATCCTGTGCGTCGCCAATCTGTCGCGCGCCGCACAGGCGACCGAGCTCGACCTGTCGCCGTGGAAGGAGCGAATTCCGCTGGAGATGCTCGGCCGCACGCGTTTTCCGGCGATCGGCGAGCTGCCCTACATGATCACGCTGGGGCCGTACGGCTTCTACTGGTTCCAGCTCCAGGAGCGCGACAAGTCCGAGCCGGTGACGCCGCGGGCGGTCCCGGAATTCGAGACGCTGGTGGTGCCGGTCAACTCGACCTGGGTGTCGCTCGCGCGCGAGCGCGGCGTGTTCGAGCGCGACGTGCTGCCGGGTTTCCTGGCGCGATCGCGCTGGTACGGCGAGCGCAACCCGAAGGAGATCGCGCCCAAGCTGACCGCGGCCGTGCCGTTCTGCGACATCGGCGACAACCGGCCATGGATCGCCTTCTTCGAGACGACGCGGCAAGGCGTCAGTTCGCGCTACGTGCTGCCGATGCAGATCGAGTGGGTCCGCTTCGATCGCGAGCGTTTCAACCCGAAAGCGCTCGCGGCCGTGCGTCAGGGTGCCCGCGAAGGCACGCTGCTCGATGTCGCGACCGACCATATCTTCATCGGACTGTTCCTGCGCAATCTCGGCCAATCCCTGACCGTGGAGGAGAACGATCTGCGGCTCGACTTCACGCCGACGAGCAGGTTCGCCGAATATACCGTCAAGGAACCGGAGCGCATCCGCGCGATCGACCAGACCAACAGCACCGCGCTGGTCGACAACATGTACGTGACCAAGATGTATCGCCGTCTCGAAGGCGGCATCCAGCCCGAGATCGAGATCGGCCGCTACCTCACCGAGGCCGCACACTTTTCCAACACGCCGGCGCTGCTCGGCAGCGTCGAGCTGGTCGAGGGCGGCCGCCGCAGCGCCATCGGCGTCGTGCACGCCTTCATCGAGAACCAGGGCGACGGCCGCGCCGTGACCGCGGCCTATCTCGACCGTTACATCGACGAAGTCCGGGTTCTGGCGGCGAGCGAAGTGCCGCGCGAGAAGGAGGAGCAGGCGCCCTACCTGCGCTTCCTGTCGCAGACGGGTCGGCGGCTTGCCGAGCTGCACGGTGTGCTCGCGGCTGCCGAGGCTGCCGATCTCGTTCCCGAGCCGATCAGCCCCGAACATGTCGGACGCTGGACCGCAGAATTGCAGGCGCGCGCCGAGCGGGTCTGCGATCTCCTGGCGCAGTGGCGCGACGCCCTGCGGGAAGCCGACCGTCCGCTCATCGACCGGCTGACGACGCTGCGCGCGGGCCTCGCCGACAGGCTGAATGTGCTATTGCCATCCGATATCGGCGGGTTGAACATCCGCCACCATGGCGATTTCCGCCTCGGACAGGTTCTGATCGTGAAGGACGACGTCTTCATCATCGATTTCGACGGCGATCCGCACCTCCCGCTGGCGGAGCGGCGGCGCAAGGCGCCGGCAGCGTTCGACGTCGCGGGCCTGATCCACTCGATCGACCTGTCGGTGGAAGCAGCACTCGACCGTGCGCTCGAGGTCGCGCCCGACGAAGGGGGCCGGCTCGCGACTGTCCTCGGCGAATGGCGTGAGCGCGCGACCGCGACGTTCCTTGCCGCCTATCGCGAGGCGACGGTCGACCCGCGCCTGTGGCCTGCGAACCGGCCTGCATCCGACGGTCTGTTGAGGTTCTTCCTGCTTGACAAAGCGTTCGGCGAGATGGAGCACGAACTGCCCCGCCGGCCGGACGGGCTCCGTGCGCCGCTGGCCGGGCTGCTTCGCATTCTGTCCGGGACCGAGAGCGAGGCACATGCCTAAATTGTCTGCCGAAGCCTACGCCGTCATCGAAGGCCGCCACTCCGATCCCTTCCACTATCTCGGCCTGCATCCGGAGGGCGACAAGAGCGTGGTGCGCGCCTTCCTGCCCGAGGCTTCCAACGTCGAGGCGATCGGAGAGCACGGCGAGGTGGCGAAGCTCGACCGCATCCACGAGGCCGGGCTGTTCGCCGGCTCCGTGCCCAACGGCGCCAAGCGCTATCGGTTGCGAGCGAAATTCGGCGACAAGGTCGTCGAACTGGAGGACGCCTATCGCTTTCCGCCGATCCTCAGCGACTACGACCTCTATCTGCTCGGCGAAGGCACCCACCAACGCCTCTACGACAAGCTCGGCGCCCATCCGATGACGCTCGACGGCGTCGACGGCATCGGTTTCGTGGTGCTGGCGCCGAACGCGCGGCGGGTCAGCGTGGTCGGCGACTTCAATTTCTGGGACGCGCGCCGCCATCCGATGCGCGTGCGCGGCATCGGCTATTGGGAATTGTTCGTCCCGCATGCCAAGCCCGGCGATCACTACAAGTTCGACATCGTCGGTCCTCACGGCCACACGCTGCCGCTGAAGTCCGATCCGATGGCCTTTGCCAGCGAGGTGCGGCCTAAGACGGCCTCGATCGTATTCGATGAGGAGGCGTTGCCGCGGCCGCGCCCCGCGCCGGACGGCATCAACGCGTTGTCGGCGCCGATGTCGATCTACGAGGTCCATCTCGGTTCTTGGCGGCGCAAGGGCAACAACGAGTGGCTGACCTACCGCGAGCTCGCCGAGCAGCTTCCCGCCTACGCACGCGACATGGGTTTCACCCATGTCGAGTTTCTACCCGTCAGCGAGCACCCGTTCGACGGCTCATGGGGCTACCAGCCGACCGGTCTCTATGCGCCGACCAGCCGGTTCGGCGGCCCCGAGGACTTTGCCGCGCTGGTGGATGCCTGCCATCGCGAGGGCCTCGGCGTGCTGCTCGACTGGGTACCCGGACATTTCCCTGACGATCCGCACGGGCTCGGTCATTTCGACGGCACCGCGCTCTACGAGCATGCCAATCCCCTGCAGGGCCGTCACCTCGACTGGGGGACGCTGATCTACAATTACGGCCGCACGGAAGTCGCCAATTTCCTGGTCTCGAACGCGCTGTTCTGGCTGGAGCGCTACGCCATCGACGGGCTGCGCGTCGACGCCGTCGCCTCCATGCTCTATCTCGACTACAGCCGGCCACCGGGCGGCTGGGTCCCGAACCAGCACGGCGGACGGGAGAATCTCGAGGCGATCGCCTTCCTGCGCCGCTTCAACAGCGAGGTGTTCGGCCGCTTCCCGCAGGCGACGACCGCGGCGGAAGAATCCACGGCCTGGCCGCAGGTGTCGCGTCCCGTCGAATATGGCGGGCTCGGCTTCGGCTACAAATGGAACATGGGCTGGATGCACGACACGCTGAACTACATCAGCAAGGACCCGGTGCATCGTAAATACCATCACGGCGACATTCTGTTCGGCCTGCACTACGCGTTCTCGGAAAACTTCATCCTGCCGCTCTCCCACGACGAGGTCGTGCACGGCAAGCGCTCGATCCTGGGCCGGATGCCCGGCGACGAGTGGCAGCGTTTTGCGAATCTGCGCGCCTATTACAGCTTCATGTTCGGCCACCCCGGCAAGAAGCTCTTGTTCATGGGCGGCGAGTTCGCGCAAGGCCGCGAGTGGAATCACGACCAGTCGCTCGACTGGCACCTGCTACAGTACGGGAACCACGCCGGAATCCAGTCGCTGGTCCGCGACCTCAACCGGCTCCATCGCGAGCAGCCCGCGCTGCACCAGATGGATTGCGAGCAGGCCGGTTTCGAATGGCTCGTGACCGACGACGCCAACCGCAACGTCTTCGCCTGGCTGCGCAAGGGTCTTGACGCCCGCGCCCGCTGTCTCGTCGTCGTCAACTTCTCGCCCAACGTCTATCGTTCCTACCGCGTCCGGGTGCCGTTCGCCGGCAAATGGAAGGAGGTTTTCAATTCGGACTCGGCCCATTACGGCGGCACCAATGTCGGCAACATCGGAGAGGTTCATGCCGTCGCCGGCAAGACGCCCGAGCTGAGCCTCACCATCCCGCCTTTGGCCGCGATCTTCCTCGTGCCGGAAGGCTGACCCATGCGACTGAGCGCCGGATCGCCCGCACGTCTTGGGGCAAGCTGGGACGGCAGGGGCACCAATTTCGCGCTGTTCTCCGCCCATGCGCAGAAGGTCGAGCTGTGCCTGTTCGACGGTCACGGCCGGCGCGAACTCGAGCGCATCGAGCTTCCGGAGCGCACCGAGGACGTCTGGCACGGCTATCTCAACGACGTCTCGCCGGGGCAGCTCTATGGCTATCGCGTCCACGGCCCCTACGAACCCGAGCACGGCCACCGCTTCAATCCGAACAAGCTGCTGCTCGACCCCTACGCCAGGCGCACCGCCGGCCGGCTGGTGTGGAGCGACGCGCATTTCGCCTATCGCACCGGGAGTCCGCGCGAGGACCTGTCGTTCGACCGCCGCGACAATGCGCGCGGCATGATCAAGGCCGTCGTGGTCGACGAGACCTTCAACTGGGGCCGACGCGAGATCCGTCCCAACATCCCCTGGGAAGATACCGTCATCTACGAGGCCCACGTCAAGGGCCTGACCCAGAAGCGCGAGGACGTGCCGCCGAACCTGCGCGGAACCTATGGCGGCCTGTCCTCGCCCGCGATGATCGCGCACCTGAAGCGGCTCGGCGTCACCACCGTCGAACTGCTGCCGATGCACGGCTTCGTCGACGACCGCGTGCTGGTGGAGAAGAAGCTCGTCAACTACTGGGGCTACAACTCGCTGTCCTTTTTCGCGCCCGAGCCCCGCTACGCCCAGGATAATCCGCTGGACTCGTTCCGCACCACGGTGGCGCGGCTGCACGACGCCGGCATCGAAGTGATGCTCGACGTCGTCTACAACCACACCGCGGAAGGCAATCATCTGGGCCCGACGCTGTGCTTCCGGGGCATCGACAACGCCTCGTATTACTGGCTCAACCGCGAGAACCCGCGCTTTTACGACGACTTCACCGGCTGCGGCTCGTCGGTGAACCTCACCCATCCCCGCGTGCTGCAGATGGTGATGGATTCCCTGCGCTACTGGGTCGAGGTCTGTCACGTCGACGGCTTCCGCTTCGACCTCGCGACCACGCTGGCGCGCGGGCCGAACGGCTTTGATCGCGGCCACGCGTTCCTGACCGTCGTGCGGCAGGACCCGGTGCTCGCCACCGTCAAGCTCGTCGCCGAGCCGTGGGATCTCGGCCTGGGCGGCTACCAGGTCGGCGCCTTTCCCTCGCAATGGTCGGAATGGAACGACCGCTATCGCAGCGCCATGCGGCGCTACTGGAGCGGCGAAGGCAGCCTGATCGGCGACATCTCCAGCCGCATGACCGCCTCCTCCGACCTGTTCAACCACGACGGACGGCGGCCGCGCGCCTCGATCAACCACGTCACCGTCCATGACGGCTTCACGCTCGCCGATCTCTTCGCCTACAACCAGAAGCACAACGAGGCCAATGGCGAGGACAATCGCGACGGCTCCAACGACAACCACAGCAACAATTGCGGCGTCGAAGGCCCGACCGACGATGAGACGATCCTGGCGCTGCGCCGCCAACTTCGCAAGAACGCGCTCGCCTGCCTCATGCTGGCGCAGGGCACGCCGCTGATCCTCGCCGGCGACGAGGTCGGCAACTCGCAATCCGGCAACAACAACGCCTATTGCCAGGACAACGAGATCGGCTGGGTCGGCTGGGAGAACCTCGGCCGGGACGGCGAGGACGTGACCGACTTCGTCGGACATCTCGCCGAAATTCGAAGGCGCTTCTCGCAATTGCGCAGCCACCGCTGGCTGGATGGCCGTCCCGCCGATGGCTCCTACGGCGTGCTCTGGCTGACGCCGGCCGCCGAGGAGATGACGGAAGGTGACTGGAATTTTCCGGAGGGGCGATTCCTCGCCTATGTGCTCGGCCCCCTGGAACCGGACGTACCGGCCATCTTTATCGTGCTGAACGCAGCACCGGAAGAGATCGCATTCAAATTGCCCAGGATGGCCGAATACAACAGCTGGCAGCATATCCTGAACACCACCGAGACCAGACTGAACACGGTCGATTTCCCGCCGGGCGGCGACAGCAAGGCGCCGCCGCGCTCGGTGCTCGCATTCGCGGGCGCGCCATGAGCGCAACCTTTGGCCCGCGGCTGACCGGAGACGGCGTCGAGTTCCGGCTCTGGGCGCCCGGCGCAAAACGCGTCGACCTCCTGCTCGACCGGCGTCACGCCATGCGGCGCGAGCACGATGGCTGGTATGTCACAAATATTCCCGGTCTGACGGCCGGCGCACGCTACAGGTTTCGCATCGACGACGAACTCGACGTGCCCGATCCCGCCTCCGCCTTCCAGCCGGAGGACGTCTTCGGGCCGAGCGAGGTCGTCGACCACGACAGCTTCGGCTGGCGCGCGCGGGATTGGCGCGGCCGCCCGTGGCACGAGACCGTCCTGATCGAAATCCATGTGGGCACGTTCACGCCGCATGGCACTTATCGCGCCATGATCGAGAAGCTCGATCATTTGGTCGCAACAGGCATCACCGCGCTCGAACTGATGCCGCTGGCGGATTTCGCCGGCTCCCGCGGCTGGGGCTATGACGGCGTGTTGTGGTACGCGCCGGACAGCGCCTATGGGCGTCCTGAGGACCTGAAGACGCTCATCGATGAAGCGCATCTGCGCGGGCTGATGGTGTTCCTCGACGTGGTGTATAACCACTTCGGCCCAGAGGGAAACCATCTCGGCCGCTATGCGCCGACCTTCTTCATCGACGCGCACACGCCCTGGGGCAGCGCAATCGACTACCGCGTAGGCGAGGTACGCGCGTTCGCGGTCGAGAACGCAATCCACTGGCTGCGCGACTACCGTTTCGACGGATTGCGGCTGGACGCTGCCAACCACATCCTGCAGGAGCCCGGCGAAACCCCGATGCTGCATGAACTCAGCGTCGCGGCGGGGCGGCTTGCCGTCGAGACGGCGCGGCACATCCATCTCGTGCTGGAGAACGGCGACAACTGCGCGAGCCTGCTTGATCCGGTGCAGGATCCGCCGCGCGGCAAATACCGCGCGCAATGGAACGACGACTATCACCACGTCTGGCACGTGATGTTGACGCGGGAATCCGCCGGTTACTACGGCGACTATCAGCGCTCGCCACGCCGCGATCTCGCCCGCGCGCTCGCCTTGGGTTTCGTCTATCAGGGCGAGGTGTCCGCCTTCTGGGGCGACAAGCCGCGCGGCGAGCCGAGCGGACATTTGCCGCCGGTCACCTTCGTCAATTTCCTGCAGAACCACGACCAGATCGGCAACCGCGCGCTCGGCGACCGGTTGGAGAGCCAGGCCGCGTCGCCGGCGATCGAGGCGGCGCTCGCGATCACCCTGCTCGCGCCGGCGGTGCCGATGCTGTTCATGGGCGAGGAATGGGGCGCCACGACGCCGTTCCCGTTCTTCTGCGATTTTCACGGCGGCCTTGCCGAAGCCGTCCGCAACGGCCGGCGACAGGAATATGCGTGGGCCTATGCGAAGTACGGCAACGACGTACCCGACCCGCTCGACCCGGCCACGTTGCAGTCCGCCGTGCTCGACTGGTATTCGCGCACGCCGGAGCAGGAGGCCCGGCAGGCGCTGGTACGGCAGCTACTCCGGCTCCGCCACGAGAAGATCGTGCCACGGCTTGGTGGTGCACGCTTCGGCAACGCCGTGGCGGCCGACGACGGCGTGCTGACGGCGCACTGGCGCATGGGCGATGGCACGACGATGCGCCTTGCGGCCAATCTGTCCGACGAGGATATCGCACGCACCGACCACATCACCGGCACGCCGATCTGGGGCAAGGCGGCCGGCGAACGGCTTCCGCCCTGGTCGGTGGTCTGGCGTCTCGGAGGCTAGCATGCCGCCTGTGATCCCGCTCGCCACCTACCGCCTGCAGTTCACCGCCGATTTCGACTTCGACAAGGCCGTCGAGATCGTGCCCTATCTGAAGGCGCTCGGCATCTCGCATCTCTATGCCTCGCCGCTGATGAAGGCGCGCAAGGGCTCGACCCATGGCTACGACATCGTCGATCACGGCGAATTCAATCCCGAGCTCGGCGGCGCCGATGGCTTTGCGCGGCTCAGCGAAGCACTGCGACGGCACGATCTCGGCCTGATCATCGACTTCGTGCCGAACCATCTCGGCGTGCATTTTGCCGACAATCCCTGGTGGCTCGACGTGCTGGAATGGGGACCGGCCTCGCCGCACGCCGTCTCATTCGACATCGATTGGGATCAACTGCCCTATCGCGCACGCGGAGGCGTACTGCTGCCAATCCTCGGCTCGGCCTATGGCGATGCGCTGGAGCGCGGCGAGATCGAGCTGCGTTACGACGCGCGGGAAGGCAGCTTCTCCGCCTGGTATTTCGAGCATCGCCTGCCGATTGCGCCCGAGCGCTACGGCGAGATGCTGCGGATGATCGTGAAGGAGGCCGATGCGGATGAGAGCGCGGCCGGCCAGCACCTGCTTGCGCTCGCGGCGCGCTACAAGGGCTTGCGTCACCCGAGCCGCCGCGAAGCCCCTGCCTTCAAGTCCGCGCTGAGAGACATTCCCGGCGCGGCCGATCTCATCGCACGCGGCCTTGGCGTCTACCGCGCGGGCCAGGACCGGCCGGCGCAGACGCTGACGCTGCATCACCTGCTCGAGCGGCAGCATTACAAGCTCGGCCATTGGCGGCTCGCCTCGAGCGACATCAACTACCGCCGCTTCTTCGACGTCAACGGGCTCGCGGGTCTCCGCGTCGAGGATCCCGGCACGTTCGCCGCCACGCATCGCCTGGTCCGGCAGTTGATCGCCGACGGCCGCCTGCAGGGCCTGCGTCTCGACCACATCGACGGCCTGCGCGATCCCGCGCAATACTGCCTGCGGCTGCGCCGGCTGGTGCGCGAGGCGCAGGGCGCAAGAGCCTTCTACACCGTGGTCGAGAAGATCCTGTGCGAGCACGAAGACCTGCCGCGCTTTGCGGGCGTATCCGGCACCACCGGCTATGAATGGATGAACGTCATCACGCAGGTGCTGGTGGATGCGCACGGACTGGAGGCCCTCGATGAGACCTGGCGACAAATCAGCAACCGGCCGCCGCGGCTCGCGCCCTATCTGATGGCGGCGAAGCGGCGCGTGCTGGAGACGCTGCTGACCTCCGAATTCACGGTGCTATGGCGCCTGCTCGCCCGCATCGCCAACGGCCACTACTCCACGCGCGACTTCTCCGCCGACAGCCTGCGGCAGGCGCTCGAGCTCTACGTGCTGCATTTCCCGGTCTACCGCACCTATCTCACCACGACCGGCCCGACCGCGCACGACCGCGCGCTGATCGAGGCGACCGTCGAACGCGCCCGCGGCGACTGGTTCGCGGCCGATGAGGGCATCTTCGCCTTCCTGCGCGACGCCCTCACCATGGACCTGCTCGCCCCCGGCCGTCCGCCGCACAGCGCGCCGCGCGTACGCCGCTTTGCGCTGAAGGTGCAGCAATTCACCGGGCCGATGATGGCGAAGTCGCTGGAGGACACTACGTTCTATCGCTACCACCGGCTGATCGCGCTGAACGAGGTCGGCGGCGATCCATCGGCGGCCGGGATGCCGATTCCGGCGTTTCACCAGATCATGCAGGCGCGCGCCCGGCAATGGCCGCACGGCATGACGGCCACCGCCACCCACGACACCAAGCGCGGCGAGGACGCACGGGCGCGGATCGCGGCGCTCGCCGGGATCGCCGGCGAATGGACGGCCGCGGTCGCGCGCTGGAAGGTCCTCAATGCCCCGCACGTCAGGCTCAAGGGCGATATGCGGGCGCCGTCGGCGACGTTCGAATACATGCTGTACCAGGCGCTGCTCGGAGCGTGGCCCGTCGACGGGCCGGATGACGGCTTCGTCGAGCGCATGCAGGCCTATGCGCTCAAGGCGGCGCGCGAGGGCAAGGAAGAGACGAGCTGGCTCAACCCGAACGCGGACTATGAGGCTGGCGCGCGGGACTTCATCGCAAAGATCCTCGATCCTTCGCTGTCGGCTGAATTCTTGCAGTCGCTGCGGGCGCTGGCAGGACGCACCGCCCTGCTCGGCGCGCTGAACTCGCTGAGCCAGCTCGCGCTCAAGGCCACCTTGCCTGGAGTCCCGGATTTCTATCAGGGCACCGAGCTCTGGGACTTGTCTTTGGTCGATCCCGACAACCGCCGTCCGGTGAATTTTTCCGCCCGCCGCGCAGCGATTGCGTCATTGGACGATCCGGATTGGTCCGAACTCGCGCAGAGATGGCCGGACGGCCGCATCAAATTCGCCTGGACGCGCCGGCTGCTCGCGTTGCGCGCCGAACTCGCCGGGGTCTTTACCGACGGCGGCTATGAGCCGCTCGAGGTGAACGGCCCCCACGCCAGCCATGTCATCGCCTTCGCGCGGCGGAACGGCCGCGATGCCGCGATCACGGTGGTCGGACGATGGTTCGCGCCGTTGACGCAGGGCGGTCGGGACTGGCCGAGGGCCGATGCCTTCGACGCCGTCGTTCAGCTCGGGGCATATGCGATGGCGGGCATCGACGGCGCGGCAGTCCCGGTCTCGGAGATCTGCGGAGCATTCCCCGCCGCAGTCCTCAGGGCCCGTGCCAGAGCGACGGCAAGACCGATGCGCAGGCGCGAGCGCGCCTGACCTCACCTACGGCCGGTCTCCCCTGGTCGGCTGCAAGCCCGGAATCTCGCAACACCATTCCGGGTCTGCGCCTTGCGCAGCCGGGAATGACGCTTTGAGGGGTGGCCTACACCTTCCCCGCGAGCTTCCTGATCGCTGCCTTGATCGATGATGCCGCATCGTCATAGCCGTCCCACGCCTTCGAGCGCGCCAGCAGGGCCGGCACGGTGCGGACGGTGTAGCCCCTCGGATCGAGATCGCCCTTCACCTGCGTCCAGGTCAGCGGCATGGAAACGGTGGCGCCGTCGCGAGCTCGCGGCGACAGCGGCGCCACCGCGGTCGACATGCGGTCGTTGCGCAGGTAATCGAGGAATATCTTTCCGTTGCGCAGCTTCTTCGCCATGTTGAGCAGATAGCGGCCCGGCGCGTCATCCGCCATCCAGCGGCAGACGCCCTGCGCAAAGGTCTTGGCCTCCTTCCAGCTCACCTCGTCTCTGGCGCCGTGGCGCAACGGCACGACCACATGCAGGCCCTTGCCGCCGGTGGTCTTGCAGAAACTCTCCATGCCGAGAGCGGCGAGGCGCTGCCGCATCTCCTTTGCGGCTTCGACGACGTCGGCGAACGCGACGTCGGGCGCCGGATCGAGGTCGAACACCAGCCGGCCCGGCGTGTCGTATTCGAAGGGGGCGCAGTTCCAGGGATGGAGCTCGACTCCCCCGATCTGCGCCACCGCCGCCAGTCCCTCGACGCGGTCGATCTGCAGGTAAGGCTTGCGGTCGCCGGAGACCTTTGCGAGCTCCAGCAGGTTGGACGTGCCCTGCATGGCGTGACGCTGAAAGAACTTCTCGCCATGGATGCCGTCGGGCGCGCGGATCAGCGAGCACGGCCGGCCCTTGAGGTGCGCGATCATCCATTCGCCGACCGCTTCCAGATAGCGCGCGAGATCGAGCTTCGTCACCGGTTCGCCGTCGCCGCCGTCCGGCCACAGCTCCTTGTCGGGCTTGGAGATGACGACGCCCATCACCTCGGCCTGGCCGGCGTCCTTCAGACGCTTGCCCGCCTTGCCGCTCGGAGCCGGGCTCGCGAGCCTCGTCCTGACCGGCGTTTCCGCCTCCACCTCCTCGGCCGGCTTGTCCTGTCGCAGCCCCTTGAACGCGGCCTGCCGGATGTTGCCGTCCGCGGTGAAGCCGGCGAATTCGATCTCGGCGACCAGCTCGGGTTTCAGCCAATGCACGTCGCGGGTCTTCTTCGGCGCGTTCTCGCCGCCGAATGGATTCTCGTCGGATGCCACGGCCTTCAACAGCGGCATGATCCGCCTGACCTTGTCGGCGCCGAATCCCGTGCCGACCATACCGACGAAAGCCAGATGGCCGTTGCGATGCACACCCGCCATCAGCGAGCGGAATTTTCCGTTGGTGGTCTTGTAGCCGCCGATCACGACCTCATGGCCGGCGCGGCATTTGGCCTTGGTCCAGCTCTCGGTGCGGCCGGAACGATAGGGCGCATCCAGCCGCTTCGACACCACGCCTTCCAGATCGAGCTTGCAGGCCGACTGCAGCACGGCGTCGCCGCCGCTTTCGAAGTGCTCGACATAGCGGATCCGGCTCGACCTTGCCCCGCGGCCGGCCAAGAGCTTCTTGAGCCGCGCCTTCCGCTCCCCGAGCGGCAGCCGGCGCAAGTCGGCGCCTTCGGCGAACAGCAGATCGAAGGCGAAGAAGATCAGATCGTCGGTCTTGCCGTCCGACAGCGCTGCCTGCAGCACCGAAAAGCTCGGCGCGCCGTTGCGGTCGAGCGCGACGATCTCGCCATCGATCAGCACGTCCGGCAGCGCGCTGCCGTTCCTGGCGATCGCCGGGAATTTTTCGGTCCAGTCGAGACCCTTGCGGGTCTTCAGCGTCGCTTCGCCGTCCTCGACACGAAGCTGCACGCGGTAGCCGTCGAACTTGATCTCGTGGCACCAGCCCTCGCCGGCCGCCGGCCGCTCGACCGGCGTGCAGAGCTGCGGCGCGACGAAATCCGGTATTTCGGAGACCTTCTTCGCCGTCGTCGCGGTCGAGGCCCTTGACCTCTTCAGGGCCTTGCGCGGCGCGGGTTTGACCGTGCGCCCGCGCGTCTCTTCCGCGCGGTCGGACTGCCAGACCGCATCGGCCTTGCCTCCGTTCGTCCGCATGAACGGCTTTGGCGCCCGCCCCTTGCCCGCCTCGATCTGCTCCATCGGACGGCCGGATGCGACCGACCTGTCGTTGTCCAGGATATCGTTGGCCTTGCCCTCGCGCGCATATTCGTCGCGATGCTTGATCAGCAGCCAGTTGGTGCGCCTCTCCCCGTCCCGCTTGCGCATCCGCACCAGCACCCAGCTGCCGTGCAGCTTGTCGCCATGCAGGGTGAACTTCAGATCGCCCTTCTTGAAGCCGCGCTCGGGGTCCTCGGATTCCCAGGTGCCGCGGTCCCATAGCATGACCGTCCCGCCGCCGTACTGACCTTCGGGAATGGTGCCTTCGAAGTCGCCATAGTCGAGCGGATGGTCCTCGACCTCGACTGCCAGCCGCTTGTCATGCGGATCGAGCGAGGGCCCCCTGGTCACCGCCCACGACTTGAATACGCCGTCGAACTCGAGCCGGAAATCGTAGTGCAGCCGGGTCGCGTCGTGCTTCTGGATCACGAAGCGCCGCTGCTTCGACGGCGCGACCGCGACCTCGCCGGAGGGCTCCGGCGTCTTCTCGAAGTCGCGCTTCTTCCGGTAGGTGGCAAGGTTTCTGAGCACGTCCGGTCCCGCATCGTCCTGGAGAGAAGCCTATCAGGCAAACCTCCAGCCCGGAACCAAAACCCGAACCCGGGTTGGAGTTCCGGAAAGGCCTCGAAAATACCGGAGATTGGAAGGGCTCCGCGCGCCTACTGGAAAGGGTCGTTGAAGCTCTCTCTGGTCAAATGTCCCGGCCTTAATCCCCCGCCTTCAACCGATAGCCGATTCCCGTCTCCGTCAGCACATATTGCGGTCGTTCCGGATCGGCTTCGATCTTCTGGCGAAGCTGGCGCACATAGACGCGCAGATATTGCGCGTCGGTCAACTCATCCCACAATTCTCTGAGCAGGAAGCGGTGGGTCAGCACCTTGCCGGCATGCTGCACCAGCACGCGCAGCAGGTCGTATTCCTTCGGCGACAGCTTCACGTCCGTCTCGCCGACCTTGACGATGCGGCGAACGAGATCGACGGACAGATCGCCGGTGCGGAACACCGGCCGCTCGCCCTTGATCTGCAGCTGGTGCCGAAGCGCGGCGCGCATCCGCGCCAGCAGCTCATCCATGCCGAACGGCTTCGTCAGATAATCGTCGGCGCCGAGATCGAGCGCCTGCACCTTGCCGGCCTCGTCGCCCCGGCTCGACAGCACCACGATCGGCACGCTCTCGTTGCGGGCGCGGATGGTGCGCAACAGCTCATGGCCCTGGATATCGGGCAAGCCGAGATCGAGAATGATCAGTGCCGGCTCCTCGGCGAGCTTCTCCAGGGCGACCTTGCCGTTCGAGGCCTCCAGGACGTCATAGCCCTGCGTCGACAGCCCCATCCGCAGCAATTTGCGGATCGGCGGCTCGTCGTCGATGACCAGAACCTTGATCGGGTTGGCGCTCATGCCGCGGTATCCAATGCGTGGGTCTCGGCGGGGATCGGCAGGCTGATGGTCAGCACCGCGCCGCTGCGGTCGCTGCGGTTGGCGGCCGAGATGGTGCCGTACATGGCCTCGACGAAGCCGCGGGAGATCGCGAGCCCGAGTCCGGTGCCGGGGCGGACGTGGTCGCCCTTCTGCACGCGGTAGAACTTGTCGAACACGCTCTCGAGCTCACCTGCGGGAATGCCCTCGCCCTCGTCGGCGATCTCCAGCACGACCCGATTCCCGTCACGCCGGCTGCGGATCGAAATCGTGGTCTCCGGCGGGGAGTATTTTGCGGCGTTGTCGAGCAGGTTGAACAGCGCCTGCTCGAACAGCACGGCGTCCAGCGCCAGCATCGGCAGGTCGGCCGCAAGTTCGAGCTCGACCTTGTGGCGGGTCAGGATCTTGGCCGCCCGCCGCAGCGCGCTGCCGATGATCTCGCCGAGATCGTGCAGCGCGGTCTTCGGCACGATGGCGCCGGATTCGAGCTTCGTCATGTCGAGCAAATTGGCGATGAAGCGGTTGAGCCGCTCGGATTCGTCGATCACGGTTGCGAGCAGGTCGCGCTTTTCGGTATCCGACAGCGCACCCGTAAGGTCCCGGATGGTCGAGGCCGCGCCCAGCACGGATGCGAGCGGCGTCTTGAGGTCGTGCGAGATCGAGGTGAGCAGCGCCGCGCGCAACCGCTCGGATTCGACGGTGCGCCTGACGCGGTCCATGTCCTCGACCAGCAGCACGCGCTCGATCGCGAGCGCGCCCTGGTCCACGAGCGCGTCGAGCAGCCGGCGCTGGTCCGGCGTCAGCAGCGGGCCGGTGCGGTCGTTGTCGATGCCGATCACACCGATCGGGCCGCGGCCGGTGCGCATCGGCAGGAACAGGCGCCTGGCGCCCGGCAGCGTATCGGAGCCGCGGCCGGCGGGCCGGTCGTTGCTCCAGGCCCAGTTGGCGGCGGCAAGGTCGGCCTGGTCGAGCTGGTCCTCGGGCGGATAACCCGACTTGACGGTGAGCACGCCGTGCTCCGGCAAGAGCAGCACCACGCGCACCTTCAGCATCAGCGCGATCTGGTAGGCGGTCGCCCACAGGACGTCGTCGAGCGTGCCGGTGCCGGCGAGCTTGCGGCTGAAAGCGTAGAGCTGCTCGGTCATCCTGATCCTGCCGATCGCGGTATCGGCCTGGATGCGCACGCGGGCCGCGACGTTGGAGACCAGCACTGCCACCACCAGGAACAACACGAAGGCCGTGACGTTGGTCGGATCGGTGATCGTGAAAGTATAGATCGGCGGCAGGAAGAAGAAGTTGTACGACAGCGAGGCCGCCACGGTCGCCAGCAGCGAAGGCCACAGGCCGTAGCGCACGGCCACCGCCACGATCGCGGTCAGCAGGACCAGATCGACGTTCTCGATGCCGAACCGCGGCCGGAGCAGCGCGGCTGCGCCGAGGCCGATCAGCACGACGCCGATCGCCTTCACGTAGGGCAGCGGATCGAACGGTTCGGAGCGCGCCGCCGTCTGCACCGCGATCTTCGGCGCTGGCTCTCCTGGCACCTCGTCGCCGGCGATGACGTGGACGGTGATGTTGCCGGCGCGGCGGACCAGATCGTGCACCATCGAACCGCGCGTCAGTTCGAACCAGCGCGGCCGGGTCGACTTGCCGATCACGATCT
This sequence comes from Bradyrhizobium sp., assembly GCF_028868675.1. Lineage (GTDB taxonomy): Bacteria > Pseudomonadota > Alphaproteobacteria > Rhizobiales > Xanthobacteraceae > Bradyrhizobium. The sequence goes on along the minus strand of NZ_JAGWUA010000017.1, from coordinate 16,033 downwards.
GTGTGACGTTGTTGCCCTGCGCGAAATTCACGACGTCGTCGGCGATGCGGCGCCCGACGCCGGGAATGGTCAGCGCCTCGCCGCCGAGCGCTTCGGCGAGCCGCAGCGTGTCGGCCAGCCGGTCGCGCTGCGCGTCGGACAATTGCAGGCTGCGCCGCGTCTCGATCGAGATCGCGGTGAACGGCGCATGCAGCCGGTCGGCGATGCGCTTGGTGTAGCGCACGAGGCCGGCCGCGCGCGGATCCTCGCTGACGCAGACCAGGATACGCTCGCCTGCGGCCCAGGGGCCGGCGATCGCATTGGCCTGCATGTGGGTGAGAAGCTGCTCGTCGACGCGCTCGGCGGTGCGCCGCAGCGCCAGCTCGCGCAACGCGGTCAGGTTGCCCGGCGAGAAATAATGCTCGAGCGCCCGCTCGGCCTGCCGGGGCACATAGACCTTGCCCTCCTTCAGCCGCTGGATCAGGTCGTCGGGCGTGAGATCGATCAGCTCGATCGCGTCGGCGCGGTCGAACACCGAGTCCGGCACGGTCTCGCGCACCCGGACATGGGTGATCTGGGCAACGACGTCGTTGAGGCTTTCGATGTGCTGGATGTTGACGGCGGTGTAGACGTCGATACCGTGCGACAGTAGTTCCTCGACGTCGAGATGGCGCTTGGGGTGGCGGCTGCCGGGCGCGTTGGTGTGGGCGAGCTCGTCGACCAGCGCGAGCTTCGGGCGGCGTGCGATCACCGCGTCGATGTCCATTTCCTCCAGGACCTGGCCGCGATAGTCGAGCCGCTTGCGCGGGATCACCTCGAGCCCGTGCAGCAGCGCCTCGGTCTCGGCGCGGCCATGGGTCTCGATGTAGCCGACGACGACGTCGACGCCGGCCTTGCGCCTGGCATGCGCGCTCGTGAGCATCTCGTAGGTCTTGCCGACGCCGGGGGCGGCGCCGACGAAGATCTTGAGCTTGCCGCTCGCGCTCTCCTCGCGCCGGGCGGCCTCCAGCAGCGCCTCCGGCGAGGGTCGTTGTTCGGGATCGCGGCGCTGCTGAACCATCAGGACAATATAGTCGTCTCCGCCTCTTGGGCCTAGGCCGCTACTTGGCCCGGTCGAGCGCCAGGTTCAGAGCCAGAACGTTGACGCGCGGCTCACCCAGCAGGCCCAGCAGGCGTCCTTCGGTGTTGGCCGTAACGATTTGCTTGACCGCGTCCTCCGGCATGTTCCGCGCCTTCGCAACCCGCGGCACCTGGAAGAGCGCGGCTTCAGGCGAGATATGCGCGTCGAGCCCGCTGCCCGAAGTCGTGACGAGGTCGACCGGCACTGGCTGGCTCGGGTTTTCGGCCCTCAGCTTGTCCACATCTTCCTTGAGCCGGTCGGCCAGCGCCTTGCTGGTGGGGCCGAGATTGGAGCCGGACGAGTTGGCGGCGTTGTAGGGCGCCGACACCGTCTTGGTCGAATCGGCCGGATCCGGCGCCGAGGTCGCCGACGGACGGCCGTGGAAATATTTGTCATCCTTGAACTCTTGCCCGATCAGGGCGGAGCCGATGACCTTGCCGTCCTTCTCGATCAGGCTGCCCTGCGCCTGGCTGGGAAAGAGCACGCCGGCAAGACCGGTCATCGCCAGCGGATAGGCCAGTCCCGTAATGACGGTGAGCGCCAGCAAGAGGACGATGGCGGGACGGATTTCTCTGAGCATGTTACGTCTCCTATTCTTCCGTCATTGCGAGGAGCCAACGGGCCCGCGCGAAGCGCGGCCCGATGACAGGCTCCGCGACGAAGCAATCCAGGCTCTCAGCCACGGAAGCATTTCTGGATTGCTTCGCTTCGCTCGCAATGACGATCTCAAGCCAAATGCAAAGCGGTGACCACGAGGTCGATCGCCTTGATGCCGATGAAGGGAATGACGATGCCGCCGACGCCGTAGACCATCAGGTTGCGGCGCAGAAGCGCTCCGGCGCCGACCGCCCGATAAGCGACGCCCTTCAGCGCCAGCGGAATCAGCGCGATGATGATCAGCGCGTTGAAGATGATCGCCGACAGGATGGCGCTCTGCGGGCTCGACAGGTTCATGACGTTGAGCACGTTGAGCTGCGGGTAGAACGTCAGGAACATCGCCGGGATGATCGCAAAATATTTCGCGACGTCGTTGGCGATGGAGAACGTGGTCAGCGCACCGCGCGTCATCAGGAGCTGCTTGCCGATCTCGACCACCTCGATCAGCTTGGTCGGGTTGGAGTCGAGGTCGACCATGTTGCCGGCCTCGCGCGCAGCTTGCGTGCCGGTGTTCATGGCGACACCGACGTCGGCCTGCGCGAGCGCCGGCGCGTCGTTGGTGCCGTCGCCGCACATCGCCACCAGCTTGCCCTTGGCCTGCTCGTCCCGGATCAGCCTCAACTTGTCCTCGGGCGTCGCCTGCGCCAGGAAATCGTCGACGCCGGCTTCCGCGGCGATCGCCGCCGCCGTCATCGGGTTGTCGCCGGTGATCATGATGGTGCGGATGCCCATGCGGCGGAGTTCCGCAAAACGCTCGCGGATGCCGCCCTTGACGATGTCCTTGAGCTGGATGATTCCGAGCAGTCGGCCGTCTCTTGCCACGGCCAGCGGCGTGCCGCCGGCCGTGGCGATCTCGTCAGCGATCGACTGGATTTCCCGGGCCGCGTCCGAAGCCAGCGTGGGCTGGATGGCGCGGACCGCGTTGCCCGACGAGATCGCCTGTGCGGTGCCGCCGCCGACGTAGTTGAGGATGGCGTCGACCGCGCCCTTGCGCACCGACGAGCCGCCTGCGTCGACGCCGCTCATGCGGGTCTGCGCCGTGAAGGGGACGAAGGTGGCGCCGAACTCGGCCATGTCGCGGCCGCGGATGCCGTACTTCTCCTTCGCCAGCACGACGATGGAGCGGCCCTCGGGCGTCTCGTCCGCGAGCGAGGCGAGCTGGGCCGCGTCCGCGAGTTCCTGCTCGGTAGCGCCGCGCACCGAGCGGAACGCTGTCGCCTGGCGGTTGCCGAGCGTGATGGTGCCGGTCTTGTCGAGCAGGAGGGTGTCGACGTCGCCCGCGGCCTCCACGGCACGCCCCGACATTGCCAGCACGTTGAAGCGCACGAGGCGGTCCATGCCGGCGATGCCGATCGCCGAAAGCAGCGCGCCGATCGTGGTCGGGATCAGCGTCACGAACAGCGCCACCAGCATGATGACCGAGATCGAGCCACCGGCATAGGCCGCGTAGCTCGGAATGGTGACGGTCGCGAACACGAAGATGATGGTGAGGCCGGCGAGCAGGATGTTGAGCGCGATCTCATTCGGCGTCTTCTGCCGTTCGGCACCCTCGACCAGCCTGATCATGCGGTCGATGAAGGTCGAGCCCTGCGCCGCGGTGATGCGGACGCGGATCCAGTCCGACTGCACCTGCGTGCCGCCGGTCACCGCCGAGCGGTCGCCGCCGGACTCGCGGATGACGGGCGCGGACTCACCGGTGATGGCGGCTTCGTTGACGGAAGCGACGCCCTCGATCACCTCGCCATCGGAGGGAATGGTGTCGCCGGCCTCGACCAGCACGATGTCGCCGACCTCGAGGCTCGTGCCCGGGACGAGCCTGAAGGCGCGGCCGGCGCCGGTCAGCAGCTTGGCCTGGCTTTCGGTACGGGTCTTGCGCAGCGTCTCGGCTTGCGCCTTGCCGCGGCCCTCGGCCACCGCCTCGGCGAAATTGGCGAACAGCACCGTGAACCACAGCCAGAGGATGATCTGGAAAGTGAAGCCGAGGTCCTCGCCGCCGCTGGCGATGTCGCGCAGGAAAATCACGGTGGTGAGCGCGGCCACGATCTCGACCACGAACATCACGGGGTTCTTGATCATGGCCCGCGGATCGAGCTTGGCGAAGGCCGAGCCGATCGCAGGCATCACGATCTTCGGATCCAGCATCGCCGTAACAGGCATGCGCTTGTTGGGCTTATGGACGGGTTCCATGGACGTGACTCCGAAAGAGCTCGATCAGAAGACATTTCCGGCGTTCATCGCGAGATGCTCGACGATGGGGCCGAGCGCGAGCGCCGGGAAGAAGGTCAGGCCGCCGATGATCAGGATGACGCCGACCACGAGGCCGACGAACAGCCCGCCGGTGGTCGGGAAGGTGCCGACCGAGGCCGCCACGGACTTCTTGGCCGCAAGCGATCCGGCGATCGCCATCGCCGGGATGATCATGAAGAAGCGGCCGACGAACATCGCCGAGGCGAGCGTCAGGTTGTAGAAGAAGGTGTTGCCGGTCAGGCCGCCGAATGCCGAGCCGTTGTTCCCGGTCGACGACGTATAGGCGTAGAGCACCTCGGTGAAGCCATGGGGCCCGGCATTGGCCATCGACGCCACGGCCGGCGGATAGACCACTGCGACGGCGGTCCAGCCGAGATACATCAGCGGCAGCACCAGGATCGCGAGCATCGCCATCTTGACCTCGCGCGTCTCGATCTTCTTGCCGACATATTCCGGCGTGCGGCCGACCATCAGGCCCGCGACGAAGATGGCGAGGATGACGAACAGCAGCATGCCGTAGAGCCCGGCGCCGACGCCGCCGACGATGATCTCGCCGAGCTGCATGTTGATGAGCGGGATCATGCCGCCGAGTGCGGTGAAACTATCATGCATCGCGTCGACGGCACCGCAGGAGGCCGCAGTGGTGACCACGGCAAAGAGTGAGGAGGCGACGATGCCGAAGCGGACTTCCTTGCCTTCCATGTTGCCGCCGGAGAGCCCGAGCGCCTGCAGGGTGGAGGTGCCGCTGGCTTCCGCCCAGTAGCAGACGGCAACCCCGGCGAAGAACAGCACGCCCATCACCGCGAGGATCGCCCAGCCCTGGCGCTGGTTGCCGACCATGCGCCCGAACACGTTGGTGAGTGCCGCACCGAGCACGAAGATCGAGAGCATCTGCACGAAATTCGACAATGCGGTCGGGTTCTCGAAGGGATGCGCGGCGTTGGTGTTGAAGAAGCCGCCGCCGTTGGTGCCGAGCATCTTGATCGCGACCTGCGAGGCGACCGGGCCGACCGCGATGGTCTGCCTGGCGCCTTCCAGCGTGGTGGCCTCGACATAGTCGCCGAGGGTCTGCGGCATGCCCTGAGAGACGAGAAACAGCGCGTAGACGATACAGATCGGCAGCAGGACGTAGAGGGTGCACCTGACGACGTCGACCCAGAAGTTGCCGATCGTGCCCACCGAGGCCCGGGAGAAGCCGCGGATCAGCGCCACCGCCAGAGCGATGCCGGTTGCCGCCGACAGGAAGTTCTGGTGCGTCAGGCCGACCATCTGGGTCAGGTAGGACAGCGTGCTTTCGCCGCCGTAGTTCTGCCAGTTCGTGTTGGTGATGAAGGAGATCGCGGTGTTGAAGGAGAGATCCTCGGCGACCGCGGACTGGCCGGCCGGATTGAGCGGCAGGAACGCCTGCAGCCGCATCAGCCCATAAATGATCAGGACGCCGCCGACGTGAAAGAGCAGCATGGCGACCGTGTAGGTCAGCCAATGCTGCTCGCGCGTCTCGTCGACGCCCGAGATCCGGTACATCCCGGCCTCCACGGGGCGCAGCACGGGCGACAGGAAAGTGCGCTCGCCGTTGAACACCCGGGTCATGTAGCCGCCAAGCGGCTTGACCAGCGCGACGACGATCGCGAAGAAGACAACGATCTGGAGCCAGCCGATCACGGTCATGATTTGGGTCCTTGACATCAATCCTTGATGAACCCTCACGGGCGCATCGCCGCGAGACGCAGAGCCGGCAGGAGGGCGACGACAGGCGGCGGCCGCCAGCAATCTTGGGAGTGAGCTAGAAGCGCTCGGGCCGCAGCAATGCGTAGGTCAGGTAGAACAGCAGGCCGAGCGAGACGATTCCGGCGAGTGTATAGTCGAACATCATACTCGCCTCCCTCACAGCCTTTCGCAGGCGTAGGTGTAGCCGATCGCGAGCGCGAACAGGCCGAAGGCCAGCGCCAGCATCAGAACGTCCATCATGGGAGTTCTCCTTGTTGCGCTCATTCCCTCACGCAACCTTCCTCTGTTGCCGGGCCGATCGCTTGCGGCGAACCCGATCCGTTTGCGCATGGCCCGGCCGGAAATCTCGCCGGCTGAGGTGCCATTGCCGGCATAGGTTTTCGAGATGGCGACCCCGGCGAAGTTATAGGAATCTCATAAGGGCCGCGGATGCGATCCTGGCGTTGTCAAGTCGGCAAGGCAAAAGAAGCTGTCGTCCCGGGCAAGCGGAGCGCGACCCGGGACCCATCATCCCGGGGAGCAGTCGCTGCGAAGGTCCGGGCCGCGGTCTTCATTCCGACAACAAAATCCTGTGGTTATGGGTCCCTGCCTTCGCAGGGACGACACCGGTGTGCTTGGCGAGCGCTTCGCCCCCCGTCCACACTTATGAAATCCCTATATCTCCAGCCATCGCCTCATCTCGTTTTCAAATGCTCCGCCGGCCATCTTGGTGGCGCCGGTGGCCTCGTGCCGCCGCCCAAAGCGAGATATGACCATGTCCGTTCTCCGCCACCACTACGATCCGGCTCCGCCTGGCGAAGTGCTGCGCAATGCGCATGCAGTCACGCGGCCCCTGATGCTTGACGTCATCGACAACGCCTGCCGGCGCTTTCCCTCGCTGGGCCAGAGCAAAAAGGCGGCACGACTGACACGGCTGGTCGACGCGGAGGCCTGGGCCGATGCGGCGCTCGCGCTGCTCGAACTCGAACTGCCGCTGTGGCAGGTCCGCCGCATCGCCTATGACGAGGGCGAGTGGCACTGCGCCCTGTCGCGCGAGCGCGAGCTGCCGGACTGGCTGGACAGCGCGGTCGAGGCGCGACACGCGGACCTCGCGCTTGCCCTGCTCTGCGCGTTCACGGAAGCGCAGCTCCTCATGGCCGAGGCCAGCCGGCCAAGCGTCCCCTCCGTCCGTCCGGCGCCGCACCCGCTCTATGAGCCCGTCGGATGCGACAGTTTCGGTTAAACAAGTCGAGGTTCGAATCGTGACGCAATCTGCGCACGTTGCGACAGAATATATGCATCGCGATCGCGAGGAGGCCGCAATGGCCGCGATCACCTTCAATACCGCACATCGCCCGGCTGGTCCTCGGGCTGACGAGCGCGCGACGGCCGTGTACCAGCCCAGGACTCCGTTTCAGCCGCTCGATCCCGACGTCGTCAGCGCGTCCATTCCGGCATTCTTCATCGGGCGGAACAGGGCCGGCCTCTGGGTCGCACGCGAAGCCGCAGGCCACATCGGCGGACTCTTTCTCTTCAGGAGTTCGGCGGTGGAGTTCGCCAGGATCGCGAGCGCTCCGTCGCGCTGCGCGCTGGTGTACCCGGCCGAGACCTTCGAGCTCGACGTCAAGAATCAGGGCAATCCGCTGATCGCCCGGCTCGCGCGCTGGATGGGCCAGGCCAGGCGTCGCCTCGGGCAGATCGCGGCGGAATGACGCGCGCGGTCAGGCGTCCCGCATCATCTGCCGGCACCGTGCCACCAGCCCGTCGCGATGCTCGGGCGCCGCGATCGCGATCATGCGGCGCGCGCGCTCGGCAAGGCCGCAGCCGCGCAGCTCCGCTACACCCCATTCGGTGACGATGGCGTCGACGTCGGCGCGCGGCGTCGTCACCGTCTCGACGTCGGGCACGATGCGACTGGTCCCGCCGGAAGTCGTCGCCGGCAACGCGATGATCGCTCTGCCTCCCGGCGAGGTGTTGGCGCCACGCACGAAGTCGAGCTGCCCGCCAATCGCGCCGACCGCCACGCCGTCCAGCGTCTCGGAATTGACGCTGCCGTCGAGGCCGACCTGCAGCGCGGAGTTGATCGCAACCAGCCGTTCGATCCGCGCGAGCACGGACTGGCTGTGCGTATACGACGCGGGCCGGACGCTCACCGCCTCGTTCCGGTCGACGAAACGATAGAGGCGCTGCGTGCCGATCACCTGGTTGGTGACGGCGATCCCGGAATCGATGCCCTTGCAGGCATTCGTCACGGCTCCGCACTCGATCAGGTCGACCACGGCGTCATTGATCAGGCCGGAGTGAATGCCGAGGTCGCGGGCGTGCGAGAGCGAGGACAGGATCGCGTCCGGGATCCGGCCGACGCCGAATTGCAGCGTGCTGCCGTCGGCGATCAGCCCCGCCGCGTGCGCGGCGATCCGGCGCGAAACGTCGTCGAGCGGCGGCGACGGCAACTCGACCGGCGGCCGGCGGGCGGCGACGCGAACATGCAGCGGCACGTCGTCGGGCCACTCGGTGCCATAGGTCCAGGGTGCGTCCGGATTGATCTCGGCGACGACGAGGCGTGCGCGCCGCGTGGCGTCGATCACATAGTCGTTGGAGAGGCTCGCACTCAGCCGTCCGTCAGGAGCCTGCGCGAGTTGCACCAGGACGACATCGGCGCGGTGCCGCCCCGAGGCGAAATCGACGCAGAAGGCGCTGTAGTTGCTCGGGATCACGTCGAGCCGCCCGGCGCGCGCCAGCCGCCGCGCATTGCCGATCACGCCGTAGCTCGCGAACGAGATGTTCGGCGCGCAGCCGGCGGGAAAGGTATCCGAGAATACCGGGCCGACCAGCATGCGAAACGGCGGCAACCGATCCGCCTGCGCGACCAGCGCTTCAGTGAGGGTGCGCGGCTCCGCGGTCGCCTGCCCGCAGACCACGAGATCGCCTTCCCGGATGATGCCGGTGAAGTCGATCGCTGTCGCCTTCCCGGGCACGGCGCGGCACGATCAGTAGGATTTCGCCAGCCCGAGCACCTTTTCCGCGATGAAGCTCAACGCGAGTTGCGGGCTGACCGGGGCGATGCGCGGGATCAGGATCTCGCGCAAGTACCGTTCGACATGGAATTCCTTGGCATAGCCGAAGCCGCCATGGGTCATCACCGCCTGCTCGCAGGCCTGGAAGCCGGCTTCGCCCGCGAGATATTTTGCGGCGTTGGCGGCGGCCCCGCACGGCATGCCCTTGTCGTATTGCCAGGCGGCCGACATCACCATCAGCCAGGCGGCCTCGAGTTCGACCCAGTTCACCGCGAGCGGATGCTGGATGCCCTGGTTCTTGCCGATCGGGCGATTGAAGACGATTCGGGTCTTGGCGTATTCAGTCGCGCGCGACAGCGCGAGCTTGCCCAGGCCCACCGCCTCCGCCGCGATCAGGATGCGCTCCGGGTTCATGCCTTCGAGGATGTACTCGAATCCGCGACCTTCCTCGCCGATCCGGTCCTCCATCGGGATCTCGAAATCCTCGAAGAACAGCTCGTTGGAATCGACGATCTTGCGGCCCATCTTCTCGATCTCGTGGACCTTGATCCGCTTGCGGTCGAAATCGGTGTAGAACAGGCTCAGGCCATGGGTCGGCGAGCGCACCTCCTCCAGCGGCGTGGTGCGCGCGAGCAGCAGGATCTTGTGCGCGACCTGCGCGGTCGAGATCCAGACCTTCTGGCCGTTGACGACGTAGCGGTCGTTCTTCGCGACCGCGCGCGTCTTCAGTTGCGTGGTGTTGAGCCCGGTGTTGGGCTCGGTGACGGCAAAGCAGGCCTTTTCGCGCCCCTCGACCATCGGCGGCAGCATGCGCTTGCGCTGCTCCTCGGTGCCGAACACCACGACAGGATTGAGCCCGAACACGTTGATGTGCACGGCGGAAGCGCCGGACATGCCCGCGCCCGATTCCGCAATCGTACGCATCATGATCGCGGCCTCGGTGATGCCGAGGCCGGAGCCACCATAGGCCTCCGGCACGCAGATCCCCAGCCAGCCGGCATCGGCCAGCGCCTTGTGGAAATCATGGGGGAAGCCGCCGTCGCGGTCCTTGTTCAGCCAATAGGCGTCGTCAAAGCCGTCGCAGATTTTTGCGACGGACTCGCGGATGGCCTCCTGCTGGTCGGTGAGCGCGAAATCCATGCTCGATCTCCTTGAACTCGGGTCGCCTAGCGTCCCATCTGCGAGGGCAGCCAGAGGATGATACCCGGAAACGCGACCAGGATCGCGATCGCGATCAGGTGCGCGATGAAATGCGGAAACGTGCCGTGGAACACCTCGGCCACCGGACGCTTGGCGTAGCGAGCGACGATGAAGCAGTTCAACCCGACCGGCGGGGTGATCATGCCGACCTCGGCGGTGACGATCTTGATGACGCCGAACCAGATCGGGTCGAAGCCGAGCGTCTTGATCAGCGGCAGCACGATCGGAACGGTCAGGACCAGGATCGCGATCTGGTCCATGAAGGAGCCGAGCACGATGTAGCCGCACAGGATCAGGGTGATGATCACCCAGCGCGAGGTCGGCAGCGAGCCGATCCAGGCGACGAGGTCCTGCGTGACGTGGGTCAGCGTGAAGAAGTAGCCGAAGATCGAGGCGCCCACCAGGATCATGATGATCATGCAGGTGCCATGGCAGGCGCGCAGCAGCGTCCTGTAGAGCGATGACGGCGTGATCTTGCCTTTGACGATCGCGAGCAGGAAGGCGCCGAACGCGCCGAAGGCCGAGGCCTCCGTCGGTGTCGCGACGCCGAGATAGATGGTGCCGGTGACGATGGAGAACAGCACGACCATCGGTGAGACCTGCCATAGCAGCGAGAACTTTTCGCGCCACGGCACGGACTTTGCGCCGGGCGCGCGCGACGGGTCCTGCCAGACCAGGAAATAGATCGTGGCCATGATGGTGATCGTCACCAGGATCGCCGGGATGATGCCGGAGATCAGGAGCTTGCCGATGTTCACTTCCGCGAGCAGACCGAAGATCACGAGCGCGACGCTGGTCGGCAACAGCATCGACAGCGTGCCCGAGATCGCGACCACGCCCGCCGCCATCTTCGGCTCATAGCCCTGGCGGATCATCGCCGGCAGGCTGGTCGAGGACAGCGTCGCGGCGGAGGCCGTCGAGGTGCCGCAGATCGCACCGAAGCCGGCGCCGGCCAGCGCCGTCGCCATGCCGAGCCCGCCGGGAATGCGTCCGACCCAGGCCGACGCCGTCTTGAAGAGATCGTCGGCGACGCCCGACAGCAGCACGAGGTCCGCCATCAAGAGAAACATCGGGATGGTGATCAGCTCGTAGGACGAGACGGTCGAGAGGGGCGCGGTCTGCAGAATGCCGAGCAGCGTCCCGGTGCCGCCGACCATCATGAGGCCGACCGAGCCGGCAAACGCCATGGCAAAGCCGACCGGCGTGCCGAGCGCGAGCAGGCAGAACAGGAGGCCGAGCACGATGAGAGGTGTCATGGATGCCGCCCGCTACTCGAAGGTCCGGGCTTCGCCGATCCCGGTCACGGGCGGCAGCGGATAGAGATCGCGGCCGCTGACCAGGCTCAGCACATTGCCGACGAGTTGCAACGCGAGTCGCAACACCAGCACGCTGCAGCCGAACGGCACCAGCGCTGCCGAGATCCAGGTCGGCCAGGGGATCGCGCCGGAGAGCACGTCGTGCTGCTCGTAATTCTCCAGCGCGCGCTCGAAGCCGACCTTGCAGATCAGGACGAAGACGAACAGGCCGACCAGCGCGGTGATAATCTCCGACAGCCGCCGGCCGGCCTCCGAAAAGTGCGAGAGCAGAATGTCGACGCCGACATGGGCGTGCTCGCGCAAGCCGTCCGACAGCGTCAGGAAGAACACGCCAGCCAGGAGATAGAGTCCGATCAGATCATAGGTGAAGGAGAACGGGCGGTTCATGACGTAACGCATGAACACGTCGGCCACCACCAGCACCATGATCACGAAGAGAAAGACGACCGCGATCACCGTGAGCGCGCGCTCCAGCGCGCCGAGCGCATTCCCTGCCCGCTTGATCACGTCCGGCGCCTCCCTGTTTCGCTCGCGTCTATTTCGCGCCGCCGGCTGCGAGCAGGCCTTCGAACTCCTTGAGCGCGGCGGACGCCTGCTTGCCGCGGCTGTCGAGCCCGGCTGCCCATTCCTGGCCGACGCCCTTGAGCTTGTCCTTCATCTCCGCGCGCGTCGCGTCGGAAAGGGAATTGAAGCTGACGCCCTCATCCTTCAGATGCTGTTTGGTTCCGTCCTGCTCCTTGTCGACGTCGGCACAAGACTTCGGCACGATCGCCTCGGACGCCTCGTCCATCGCCTTCTTGACGTCGTCGGGCAGCTTGTCCCAGACCGACTGGTTGATCGAGTACGCCACGATGAAGCTGCCGAAGCTGACGCCTTCGGTGGCGTGCTTGACGAGCTTGTCCAGGCCATAGGCCACGACGCTCTCCATCGGGAACAACAGCCCGTCCATCGTGCCGCGCGACAGCGACTCATAGGCGTCGGGCGCCGCCATGCGCACCGGCACGGAACCGAGCGCGCGCAAGGTCAGGTCCTGCGCGCCGCCGGTGGTGCGCAGCTTCAATCCCTGCATGTCCTTGATCGTTTCGACCTTCTGCTTGGCGGTCCAGACCTGGTAGGGCGGCAGCACGACCTCGAACAGCAGCTTGATCTTGTTGGGCGCATATTCCTGCTTCGCCAGAATGCCGCCGCGCGCGCTCTTCCAGTAGGCGAGCGTGCCCTGGCAGCTCGTCTCGAACGCGCCCGGCAATTGCGCGACTTCCGACAGCGGCATCTTGTCGGAGACATAGGACGGCCCGATGTAGCCGATGTCGACCACGCCGGACTGCGTCAGCCGCAGCATGTCGGCAGCCTTGCCGATCTGCTGGTTCGGATAATAGGTGAAGGTCACCGCGCCGTTGGTCCGCCTGGTGACGTCGTCCATCCACGGCTTCAGCATCAGGCGGACGAGGTAGTGCCCGGCGGGGAAGGAGTCGGCGACCTTCAGCTCCAGCGCCTGCGCGCCGACATTTGCCACCGGCAGCGACAACGCGAGCACCGCAGCGGTCCAGACCCAATTCCTCTTCATTCGCTCCTCCCTGACGCAACGCAATGCCGCGGCGGTCGCGGGCCGGCTGCGGAGCCGGCTCGCCCTGCATGCATTTCTTGCTTGAGAAGAAAGTACATATATGTGAATTTGTCTGTCAAGATCATGAATGATGCAGCGTACTACGCGCGGAAAGAGTCGTTTCGAATGCTCATGTCGCGGAATTTTCAGACATCTTGTTCACATATGTGAACAATGTGCAGCGCGCTCGGGGAGAGACAGGATGGCTGGACTTTATTTCGAGGATTTCAGCGTGGGTCAGGAGTTCAGGCATCCGCTGACGCGAACCGTCACCGAGATGGACAACACGCTGTTCAGCCTGCTGACGCTCAATCCGCAGCCGCTGCACATCGATGCGCATTTTTCGGCGCAGACCGAATTCGGCCAGCGCATCTTCAACAGCCTCTACACGCTCGGCATCATGATCGGCATGACCGTGTACGACACGACGCTCGGCACCACGGTCGCCAATCTCGGCATGACCGACGTGACCTTCCCTAAGCCGGTATTCCACGGCGACACGCTGCGCGCGACGACGAAGGTGCTCTCGGTTCGCGAATCGAAATCGCGGCCGAAGGCGGGGATCGTCGAGTTCGAGCACCACGCCTACAACCAGAACGACGAGGTCGTCGGCCGATGCCGCCGCATGGCGATGATGCACAAGAGGCCCGCCTGATGCGCTCCATGCTGTTCGTGCCGGGCGATTCCCCGCGCAAATTCGAAAAGGCCAGCCAGGCCAAGGCCGACGCGCTGATCCTCGACCTCGAGGATTCCGTCGTCACCGACAAGAAGGACGAGGCACGCAGGCTGACGCGCGACATGCTGCAGGGCGCGCGCGGCCCGCATCAGCTCCATGTGCGGGTCAACGCGCTCGACACCGGCATGACGCTCGCCGACCTCGCCGCCGTGATGCCTGGCCGGCCCGACGGCATCGTGCTGCCGAAGTCGAACGGCGGCGACGACGTCCAGCAGGTGGCGCTGTGGCTCGACGCGTTCGAGGCCGCAGCCGGCTCGAAGCCCGGGTCCACCCGCATCGTCGTGGTCGCAACCGAGACGGCGTCGTCGGTGTTCGGGCTCGGCAGCTACAAGGGCTGTTCGCCGCGGTTGGCCGGCCTGATGTGGGGCGCGGAAGACCTGTCCGCGTCGCTCGGCGCCACCGAGAAGGCATCGGGCGGCGTCTTCCACAGTCCCTATCGGCTCGCGCGCGATCTCTGCCTGATCGCGGCGGCGGCCGCCGAGGTCGCGGCGATCGACACCGTCTATACCGACATCGACAATCTCGCGGGCCTGGAAGCGGAGACGCGCGCCGCACGCCGCGACGGCTTTTCCGCCAAGGCTCTGATCCATCCCAAGCACGTCGACATCGTCAATGCCGCGTTCGAGCCGACCAATGCCGAGCGAAGCTGGGCGGAGAAAGTCGTCGCAGCCTTCGCCGACAATCCCAACTCGGGCACGCTGCGCCTCGATGGCATGATGATCGACAAGCCGCATCTTCGCGCTGCGAAGAAAATTCTCGGCCTGCCCTAGATCGGGACGAGGCGTCGCGAAGCACCGGACCGCAATGATCGTTCGACAAGCCGCAAACATCCTGGAGATCATGGAGTTCTTCGCGCAGACGAAGAAGCCGGCGACGCTCGCCGAGATCGCGGATCATTTCGGCTGGCCGCGCTCCTCGACCTTCAACCTGCTCGCGACGCTGTCGGAGAAAGGCTATCTCTACGAACCGAGGCCGCGCGGCGGTTTCTATCCGACGCCGCGCTGGCTCGCCATGGCGCGGATGGTGTCGGAAGTCGAGCCGTTGCCGCCATGGACGCACGCGCTGATCGCGGAATTGTCGGCGGAGACCGGCGAGACCGCGTCGATCACAGCGCCCTCGGGCCTCTGGGCCGTCTTCATCGACGTCGTGGAGTCGCAGGCGCCGATCCGCTATTTCGCCACCATCGGCCATCGCGTGCCGATCCATGCAGCAGCGAGCGGGCGCGCGCTGCTGCTGCAATATTCCAGGGAGGAGCGCGACGCGCTCTATCGCAAGATCGAGTTCAGGCAATACGGGCCGTCGACGCCGATCAGCATCGAGGCGGTCGAGACCGAGTTGCGCAATTCGACCGCGCGCGGCTATTGCCAGAGCTTTGGCGACTACAGCCGCGATCTCGCGGGCGCGGCGATCCCGCTGCCGATCGGCGACCGCCGCCTCTCGGTCGTCGTCGCCGGCCCCGAATTCCGCATCGGGCCGAAAGTGCCTGAGGTCGCCGCACTGATCACGCGCACCGTCGATCGCCTGCGGCCCAAATCGGCGGCGTAAGGGGCGCTACTCGAATCCCTGGACGGGGGGCGCTGCAGCCGACCGCGCCGGAGATGGCGCCGGCGCCGGTCGCGTGGGCGCAGAAATTTGCGCGACGCGGCCATTGGCGTCCATCGGTGCGCTGGCAGGGGCGGAACGCGCGGCCTCATGCACGCGCTCGCGCCTGGCGGCACGGGAGCCGCGCAATCCCCATGATCGCGCGATCGACGGTCCGGCCGCATAACCGACAAAGGCGCCGGCGACCGCGCCGACCGGCCCCAGCACGATCGCGCCCGACACGGCGCCCAGCGCGGCATCGCCAGCCCGTTCCTGCGCGCCTGCACCGGCCGGCCAAAATGCCAGCATCGCGATGACGGCTATCAGCGCTTTCTTCATCGGATCGTCTCCCCTGACGGAAAGACCACTCGTCCCGAAATATGGCGGCACGAGGTTGATTTGTCGCTCATACGGGGGCGCTTGCCGGATGTAGGATCGACAAATGGAACCCGTCGCACTTGCTCGCGCGATCCGCGTGGTGTCGATGGCGCTGCTTGTCGCCGCGATGACGCGCGCGGCCTGCGCCGGAGAGCCGGCGATCCTGCCGTCGCGCCTGCCGGCGATCGGCACGGTCGATCCCCGCTTCCAGTCCTACAATGTGGAGATGGTGGAGGTCACGGGCGGGCGGTTCTGGAAGCCCTATTCGCCCGGGATGAGCGCGAGCATCGCTGCCGAGCGCTACAGCGACCGGCCGCCGATCGATCTCGCGAACCCGCGCTTGCGGAGACTCGCCGCAGCGCTCGGGCCGGCCTACGTGCGTATCAGCGGCACCTGGGCGAATGCAACGTTCTTTGCCGACACGGCGCACGCGCCGGACAAGCCGCCGCCCGGATTCAACGGCGTGCTGAGCCGTGCGCAATGGCGCGGCGT
>NZ_JAGWUA010000175.1 GCF_028868675.1 Bradyrhizobium sp. | reverse complement strand
GCCGACCTGATCGCCGCCGAGCCGCTCGGCGAGATCATCGCGCTGGTGCGCGACTGCTTCTCGCACCTGGTCTCGACGCCGCATCTGGTCGTCCGCATCAATGACGCGCTCTACGACAGCGCACGCGAGAAGATCGAGCGGTTGGCCAAACAGAGCGGATTCGAGGGCCGGCTGGTGATCCTGGCCGAGCCCGAGATTGCGACCGGCGACTGCCGGATCGAATGGGCCGACGGCGGCGTCGTGCTGGAGCGCGGCGCCATCTCGGCCAAGATCGACGAGCTCGTCGGACGCTATGTCGCGTCCCGCGACGGGCCCGCCGGCGCAGCCAACGGGAATTGAAGGGAAACAAGTCATGAGCGACACCGACAGCCAGGTCCCGCTTCCCGATCTCAACGGTCCGGCGCAACCGCCCGATGCCGACATCGGCTACAACGAGGACGAATACGCGGCCCGGGTCGCCGCCGACCTCGAGGCCGTCTTCGACGTGCCGGTGCAGGTCTCGGCCGTGCTCGGCCGCTCGAAGATGGACGTCGCCGACCTCTTGAAGCTCGGGCCCGGCACCGTGCTCGAATTGGACCGGCGTGTCGGCGAGGCCATCGACATCTACGTCAACAACCGCCTGGTCGCCCGCGGCGAGGTGGTGCTGGTCGAGGACAAGCTCGGCGTGACCATGACGGAAATCATCAGGACGGAGCGCGGCTGACAATCGCCGGAATAAGGCGCGGCAGCGCGAACAGACTTACAGGAGAAAGACATGCGGCTTCTCATCGTCGGCACATTGAAGGGCCAGCTCACCACCGCCACCAAGATCGCGATGGAGAACGGCGCCACCGTGACCCACGCCGAGGACAACGAGCAGGCGATGCGCGTGCTGCGCGGCGGCAAGGGCGCCGACCTGTTGCTGGTCGACGTCGCCCTCGACATCCGCGACCTCGTGATGCGGCTGGAGGCCGAGCACATCCACGCCCCGATCGTCGCCTGCGGCATCACCAACGACGCCCGCGCCGCGGTCGCCGCCATCCACGCCGGCGCCAAGGAATACATCCCGCTGCCGCCCGAGCCGGAGCTGATCGCCGCGGTGCTCGCCGCCGTCGCCAACGATTCCCGCGAGCTCGTCTACCGCGACGACGCGATGGCGAAGGTGATCAAGCTCGCCCAGCAGATCGCGGGCTCCGACGCCTCGGTGATGATCACGGGCGAATCCGGCACCGGCAAGGAGGTGCTGGCGCGCTACGTCCACATGCGCTCGGCCCGCGCCAAGCGTCCCTTCATCTCGATCAATTGCGCGGCGATCCCCGAGCACCTGCTGGAGTCCGAGCTGTTCGGCCACGAGAAGGGCGCCTTCACCGGCGCCGTCGCCCGCCGCATCGGCAAGTTCGAGGAGGCGACCGGCGGCACGCTGCTACTCGACGAAATCTCCGAGATGGACGTTCGCCTGCAGTCGAAGCTCTTGCGCGCCATCCAGGAGCGCGTGATCGACCGGGTCGGCGGCACCAAGCCGGTGCCGGTCGACATCCGCATCATCGCGACCTCGAACCGCAATCTGGCGGACGCGGTGCGCGAAGGCACGTTCCGCGAGGACCTCCTGTTCCGCCTCAACGTGGTGAACCTGAAGATCCCGCCGCTGCGCGAGCGTCCGGCCGACATTCTCGAGCTCGCCCAGCATTTCGTGAAGAAATATGCCGACGCCAACGGCGTGCCGCTCCGGCCGATCTCGGCCGAGGCGCGCCGGGTGCTCTCGACCAACCGCTGGCCCGGCAACGTGCGCGAGCTCGAAAACACCATGCACCGCGCGGTGCTGATGGCGCAGGGCGACGAGATCGGACCCGACGCCATCATCACGCCGGACGGCGACCGCCTCGACCTCGCCAGGACCGCGCCCGCCGTGGCGCACGCAACGATGGCGGCCGAGCAGGTCACCCGCGCGCTGGTCGGCCGCACGGTCGCCGACGTCGAGCGCGACCTGATCCTGGAGACGCTCAAGCACTGCCTCGGCAACCGGACGCATGCCGCCAACATCCTCGGCATCTCGATCCGCACGCTGCGCAACAAGCTCAACGAATATGCCGACGGCGGCATTCCGATTCCGCCGGCCGGCACACCGGGCGAATATCCGCGCATGCCGGCGATGGGGTAAGGCGGCGCCGACGGAAATTCCAGGGGTACGGATGCCCGGGACCAGGTCCCGGGCATCGTTCGTTGCGGGGCGGGAGGTTGTCCAACGAAACATGCGGAACAACCCCATGCACCGTGGCCGCTTGGCTCATGAATAGCTCGGCGCGTCGGGATTGCGGAAGATGTGGATGGGATCGCCGGGCTCGAAGCGCTGCCCGGAGAGCATCGCATAGGCATAGAGCGCGAGATAGGCGACCGCCAGTGCACCGATCGCGTAGAACGCCCAGACCCCGACTCGCTTCATGACGTCCCGACCCGATTTCACGCGCTGGCCCGAAGGGCAGGCCCTCTGCAAGCCTTGTAGGTCGGCCGCGGGCAAAACGCCACCGCAGCCTGTTCGCCGCCCGGCGGCCGGACCTGCTTACGCGTTCCACCTCACCGGCAGATTGAGCAGGCCGCGAAAGGCCCAGCCGCCGATCCGAACCGGCTCGTCGCCGGCGATCTGCAGATTCTTCACGCGCGCGAACAGGGTCGGCAGCGCGACGTCGGCGATCATGGCGCGCGAGGCCCAGGCGCCGGCGCAGAAATGCGGCCCGGCGCCGAAGGCGACGCTCTTGCTGACGTCCCGCCGCACGTCGAATTCGTCCGCGCGCTCGAAATGCCTCTCATCGCGATTGGCCGAGCCGAACATCAGGAACACGCGCTCGTCGGGCTCGAAGGCGACGTCGCGGATGGCCCAGGGTCTTGCGATTCGGCGCGGCGACATGCCGATCGGAGAGATCCAACGCGCATATTCCTCGAATGCCTGCATCCACGGCACCTCGCCGCCGAGCACCAGGTCGAGTTGACTGGGATGGGTGAGTAGCGCCCACACCGTGCCGGCGATGGCGTCGCGCGGCTCGTTCTGGCCGCCTGAAATCGAAAGCTTGATGTTGGCGCGCACGCTGTCCATCGGCATGCCGGAGGCGACCATCACCCCGAGCAGGCTCTGGTCCGGCTTCTTGCTGACGACCGGCAGCATGTCGTCGATCGCGGCATCGATGCCGGCGGTCGCGGCGTGGCAGCGCGCCTCGACCGCGGGATCACCCGCATAGTTCGCGATGCCGTCGATCATGGCCTGCGACCACGCGTTCATGTCCTCGAAGCGCAAGCTGGTGAGACCGGTGATCGACTTCAGGCATTCCGCCGAGAACGGCAGGGCGAAGTCGCGCACGAAATCGATGCGGCTTCCGGGAGCGATGGCGTCGATGATGCGGTCCGCATGCGCCTGGAACTGCGCGGTCCAGTGCGCCTTCACCGTCTTCGGCGAGACGGCCGGGAACATGGCGCGGCGCTCGACCTGGTGATCCTCGCCGTCCTTGCGCATCATGTTGTGGCCCATCAGGCGATTCATCAGGCCTTCGGGCTGGTGCGAGGAAAACACGTCGATCTGCTTCTCGGAGATCGAGATGTCGTCGCGGCTGCACAGGAGCGTCGAGCCGAGCTGTGGCACGAAGACGATCGGTGCCTCGCGCCGCATTCTCGCCAGCGTCGGATAGGGGTCGGCCCAGAACGAGACGGGGTCGATGTCGATGCGCGGTGCGGTGCTCAAGCTCGGCTCCTGTCGTTGTGCGGCCCGCCCTATCCGGCCGCGGCCTTCGCCGGCGCGACGCTAACCGCAAGCTTGCCGTAGCGGTCGGTGAAGGCCTGGGTGTCGATCTCCTCGAGCTGGATCTCGCCCGCCATCACCGCCTTCTTCCATATCTCCTGCTCCGGATCGCTCTGGAACTCCGGCATCACCTCGCGCGCGAACAGCTCGAGCGATTCGCAGATGTGCTCGTGACTGTTCTTGCCGGCCTGGTTGAGCAGGATCACCTGGTCGATGTGCGAGGAGCGGAAGCGACGCAGCTTCTTGCGCAGCGTTTCCGGCGAGCCGATCAGGCCACCGCGCAGTGCGGCCTCCTGCGCCTCCGGATTGTCGCGCTTCCACTTGTTGTACTCGTCCCACATGTTGACGGTGCCGGGCGCCGGGCGCTGGCGGTTCTGCGAGGCGCCGTAGAAGCGCAGTGCGAACTGGAAGAAGGTGGCGCCGTCGGCCCGCGCGCGGGCCTCCTCGTCGGTCTTGGCGCACATGAAGAACGACACCAGCGCCATGTTGGGATTGATCTCGTAGTCGGCGAGCTTGGTGAGGCGCTTGGTCATCGCGTTGTAATAGGCGTGCACCCAGGCGTGCGCGGCATCCGCACTGACGAACTGGAAGCCGAGCGCGCCAAAACCGTGGCGGCCGGCGCGCTCGATGGTCGGAAGCTGCGAGCAGGCCATCCACAGCGGCGGATGCGGCTTCTGCACCGGCTTCGGCACCACGTTGCGCAGGGGGATGTCGAAATACTTGCCGTGATGCTCGCTGCCGCCGTCCCGGAACATCGGGAAGATCGCGCGCACCGCCTCCTCGAACACCTCCTTCTTGGTCTCCATGTCGCGGCCGAACGGTTCGAGCTCGGTGATCGAGGCGCTCTCGCCCATGCCGAATTCGCAACGTCCGTTCGAGAGCAGGTCGAGCACTGCGACGCGCTCGGCGACGCGCGCCGGATGATTGGTGGTGAGCTGCAGGATGCCGTGGCCGAGTCGGATTTTTTGCGTGCGCTGGCTGGCGGCGGCGAGGAAGGACTCCGGCGAGGGCGAGTGGGAATATTCTTCGAGGAAATGATGCTCGACCACCCAGGCGTAGTCGTAGCCGGACCGGTCGGCGAGCGCCATCTGCGTCAGCGCATCCTGGTAGAGCTTGAGCTCGCCGCCGGCGATCCATGGACGTGGCAATTGCAGTTCGTAGAAGATGCCGAACTTCATGGCGCCGCTCTCCCCGCAATCGTTCTCGTTGCGGGCATTGTATTGAGCGGCGCGGCCCTGTCCATCGCCGGCAATTCCGCCGTGCGGGAGAAGGCGCGGAAGAGCGGCGACTCTTCAGATCGCGTGGAGCGACGCGTTCTCGGCCGGAACCGTGCCGAGCAGGCGTACGAGCCTCACGACCTCCTCCGGCCGCGGCTCGGGCGTCGCAATGATCGTGGTGAAGTAGTCGCCGCAGAACTCGGTCCAGGCCGCTTGATTGCTTCGGGGTACGCCGATCACGAGACTCTTGCCGCCGTCGATGCTGCGCGCGATCAGGTCGCGCAATCCGCCGCCCTCGGCTTCGGCCTTGCCGAACTTGTTGAGGAAGACGATCTCGGCGTCAGCGAGCCGGCTCTCGACCAGTTGGGCGGCCTCGATCAGCCGAGGCGTGGAGAGGCGGCAGGAGATAGCGCCCGCGCCGAGATCCTGGGAGATCGAGATCGACCGGCCGGTCGCGAGCTCGTGCAGGACCATGTCGCAGCGGGAGCGTCCCGCATGAGGCACGTCGTGCTGAACCAGCCCGGCCAGGCTTTTCCCGGACCGGCGAAGCTCGGCGACGAGACGCTCGAACCACTGGTTCAGGTCCGCGCTGGTGTCGTAGACCAGCGCCAAGCTGACGGGCGCAAGCCACCCGGCCGAGCCCACTGCCGCGTCGCGGCCGCCCTGTACGATCTGCATCACCCGACTCACTATCTGGCTGCCTTCGCCTTGGCCACGTTGGCGTCCTGCAGGAAGTCGATCAGGCGCTGCGTCGGCCCGACCTCGTCGATATGCTCGAGCATGTCGCGGTATTCCTCCCGCGCTTTCGGCGGCAGCTTGTGCGCAATGCCCTGGTGGCAATCGATGCAGGTCTTGCCTTCGGCAAAGGCCGTCTGGTGCAGCTTCGAGGCGCGCGGTTCCTGCACGGAATATTCCATGTGGTCGAACTTGTGGCAGTTGCGGCATTCGCGCGAGTCAGTCGTCTTCATGCCGCGCCAGACGCTCCTGGCGAGCGCAAGGCGATGCGCGTTGAACTTCTCCTGCGTGTCGATGCTGCCGAGCATCTTGTGCAACAGCTCGTTCGACGCCTGGATCTTGCGGACCACCTTGTGCCCCCATTCCTTGGGCACGTGGCAGTCCGGGCAGCTCGCGCGCACGCCGGTGCGGTTCGAATAGTGCACCGTGTTGCGGTACTCGAGGTAGACGTTGTCCTTCATCTCGTGACAGGAGACGCAGAACTGCTCGGTGTTCGTCATTTCCATCGCCCAGTTGAAGCCGCCCCAGAAGACGACACCGGCGACGAATCCGACGACGATGATCACGCCCCAGGCGTATCGCGCCGTCGGCGAGAAGAACCAGCGCCACAGGCGCCCGACGAAGCCGGGCCGCGGTGCGGCGGTGGCAGCGGAAGAGTTCGTGTCCTGCATCGCCGCCTCACTTCGCCTGCGTCGCGTTCTGGAAGATGTTGCCGACCAGCGGCTTGGCGTCCGCCTGCGGCACGTGGCACTGCTGGCAGAAATAGCGCGTGCCCGCGACCTTATCGAGTCGCACGCCCTGGCGGTCGACATAGTGCGTCTCCGAGATCTTCGGCGCGTTGACGCGGGTGTTGCCTGGCCAGTCGTGGCAGCCCATGCAGGCGTTGTTCTCGCCGGTGATCTGGTAGCCCTCGACCTTGTGCGGGATCAGCGGCGGCTGCTGGCGATAGGCGCGATCGAAGCCGCCGGCCGGGACGGATTGCTTGGTCACATCGGGCGGCACCGAATCTTCGGTCAGCGGCGCCTCGCGCAGCGCCTTTGGCGCCTTGGCCTCCTGTGCGAGCGGCCCCGATGCCGCAAACGGGATTGCAAGAGCTACGGCCACGGCCGCGATCAACGGAATCAATCGGACGAACGTCATGAGAGGTCCCTTTCAAGGACTGCCGGCTGGGAGGAGATGACGCGCGCCGCAGGCGCCGGCGCGGTCGTGGAAGGGAGCGGATGCGCGGCGTTGCGGCTGCGCAGGCCGAGATGGAAGACTTGCTTGGAGCAGACGTCGATGCAGGCGCCGCACACGGTGCAATCGCCCGCGGTGATGACGGGACCGGCGCCGGTGCGCTCGCCCTTCAGCGCCGGGCTGATGACCTGCGGCTCCGGACAGACGGCGAAACAGTCCATGCAGTCGTTGCAGGCTGCGCGATTGTCCGCAGTGACACGCAGCAGCGCGACCCTGCCGATCTGGCCGTAGAACGCGCCGACGGGGCAGAGATGGCCGCACCAGCCGTGCTTTGCGACCAGGAGGTCGAACAGGAAGATCGCCACGGCGCCGCCGGCGCCGAACCAGACGCCGAACACCAGCGCGCGGTGCAGCGCGGTCACCGGGTTGATCAGCTCCCAGGCGACCGAGCCGGACAGCATTGATGCCGCCAGCACCGCGCCGACGAAATAGAGCCGCAGTTCCGGGCGGATCTTGGCCGTGAAGGTGATGCCCAGCCGCCGGCGCAGCCACGCGGCGAGATCGGTCACCGGATTGACGGGGCAGACCCAGGAGCAATAGGTGCGCCCGCCGAACACGAGGTAGCCGACCAGCACGATGGCCGCGCCTGTCGCCGAAAGCGCCTCAGGCCAGTGGCGCGCGGCCAGCGACTGCAGGACGATGAAGGGATCGGTGAGCGGCAGGACGCCGAGCGTCATGGACGAGGCCAGCGTGCCCTTCGCGATCCAGATGCCGAACAGCGGCCCCGACAGGAACAGCGCCAGGAAAGCCACCTGGCTGATCCGGCGCAGCACCATGAACTTCGACGACGCCCACAGACCTTTCTGCGCGCGCGCCTCCAGATATGGCCTTGCGTTCACCGTCATGGAAAGCCTCCGGCCTCGGGCCTGCGCACCGGCAGCTTGAGCGGCGCATCGACCAGCGCCCCGCCGGCCTTCTTCTTCTCTTCCCAGCCACGCTTGTAGTGCTCGTCCTGCTTCAGCGCGGCGATCTCGATCGGCAGCACCTTGATCGCGGCATCCGTCAGCACGCAGGACTTCTCGCATTTGCCGCAGCCGGTGCAATACTCGGCGTGAACCACCGGCTCGAAGATCGCGTGCTTGGTGGTGCGGGCGTTGTGCGACAGCTCCAGCGTGATCGCCTTGTCGATCGCCGGGCAGACGCGATAGCAGACGTCGCAGCGCAGGCCCTGCAGATTGAGGCACGTCTCCCGGCTCGTGATCACCGCGACACCCATCTTCGCTTTCGCGATGTCGGTGAGCGCATGGTCGAGCGCGCCGGTCGGACACGCCTTTACGCAGGGGATGTTGTCGCACATCTCGCAGGGCACGTTGCGCGCCACGAAGAACGGCGTTCCGACGGCGGGGCCGTCCGCCCAGTCCGACAGCCTCAGCGTGTCATAAGGGCAATCGCGGACGCAGAGACCGCAACGGACACAGGCCGCCAGGAAATCCCTCTCGGGCAAGGCGCCCGGAGGCCGCAGCGCCTGCGCCGGCCTCGCGCGCGAGGACACGCCGAACGCGGTCAGCATCGTCGCGGCGACGGCCGCGCCGCCGCCGAGGCGCGTCATGTCCTGCAGCGCCTTGCGGCGCCGCGGATCGCGCGGGATGCCCTTGGCCGAATCCGACATGGCGCGTCTCGCGAAGGCTAGGCCGACACCACGCGGCAGGCGCACTTCTTGAAGTCCGTCTCCTTCGAGATCGGACAGGTCGCGTCAAGCGTGAGCTTGTTGGCGAGCTGGCTCTCGTCGAAGAACGGGAAGTAGACGAGCCCGCGAGGCGGCTTGTTGCGTCCCTTGGTCTCGACGCGCGTGACCACCTCGCCGCGCCGCGTCTGGATCTTCACCGGCTGTCCGCGCAACAGCTTGCGGTCGGCCGCGTCGTCGGGATGCATGAACAGCGTCGCCGCCGGGACGGAACGATGCAGCTCGGGCACGCGGCGCGTCATCGAGCCGGAATGCCAGTGCTCCAGCACGCGGCCGGTGCACAGCCACAGATCGAAGTCCTTGTCCGGCGTCTCGGCCGCCGGCTCGAACGGGCAGAAGATGATGCGCGCCTTGTTGTCCGGCTTGCCGTAGAACGACACGCCCTCGCCCGGCTTCACATAGGGATCATAGCCCTCGCGGAAGCGCCACAGCGTCTCCTTGTTGTTGACGACCGGCCAGCGCAGGCCGCGCGCCTGGTGATACTGCTCGAAATCCGCCAGATCGTGACCGTGCCCGCGGCCGAACTTGGCGTATTCCTCGAACAGGCCCTTCTGCACGTAGTAGCCGAAGGCCGCGCTCTCGGAGTTGTCAAAGCCCTTCTGGCACTCGGTGATCGGGAACTTGTTCACCTCGCCGTTGGCGTAGAGCACGTCGTACAGGGTCTTGCCGCGCACCTCGGGCTTCTTGGCGATCAGCTCCTCGGGCCAGACCTCCTCGATCTTGAAGTACTTTGCGAACTCCATCGTCTGCCAGAGGTCGGAGCGCGCCTCGCCCGGCGCCTTGACCTGCTGCCGCCAGAACTGCGTGCGCCGCTCGGCGTTGCCGTAGGCGCCCTCCTTTTCCATCCACATCGCGGTCGGCAGGATCAGGTCGGCGGCAAGCGCGGTGACGGTCGGATAGGGATCGGAGACGACGACGAAGGCGGCCGGATTGCGGTAGCCGGGATAGCCCTCCTCGTTCATGTTCGGGGCGGTCTGCATGTTGTTGGTGCACTGGACCCAATAGGCGTTCAGCTTGCCGTCCTTCAGCATGCGGTTCTGCAGCACGGCGTGGTAGCCGATGTTGCCGGGCAGCGTGCCTTCGGGAAGCTGCCACACCTTCTCGGCCATCTCGCGATGCTTCGGATTGGTGACGACCATGTCGGCAGGCAGCCGATGGGCGAAGGTGCCGACTTCGCGCGCGGTGCCGCAGGCCGAGGGCTGGCCGGTCAGCGAGAACGGGCCGTTGCCGGGCTCGGATATCTTGCCCGTCAGCAGGTGCACGTTGTAGATCATGTTGTTGACCCACGTGCCGCGCGTATGCTGGTTGAAGCCCATCGTCCAGTAGGAGACGATCTTCTTCCTGGGATCGGCGTAGAGCTTGGCGAGCCGCTCCAGATTCTCCTTCGGCACGCCGGACGCCTTGTGGGCGTAGTCGAGCGTAAAGGGCTCGAGCAGCTTCTTGTATTCCTCGAAGCCGATCTTGTCCTTGAAGCCGGCCGGATCGAGCGCGCCGTCCTTGCCGGCCTTGTGCGAGGCGTTCGCCGCCTTGACCTCGAGCGCATGCGTCGGGCGCAGGCCGTAGCCGATGTCGGTCACGGTGGATGCGAACTCGACGTGCTTCTCGACGAACTCCTTGTTCACCGCACCGGAATTGACGATGTAATTCTGGATGTAGTTGAGGATCGCGAGATCGCTCTGCGGCGTGAATATCAGACCATTGTCGGCGAGCTCGAACGAGCGGTGCTCGAAAGTGGAGAGCACGTGTACCTCGCAGCCCTCATGCGTCAAGCGGCGGTCGGTCAGGCGCGACCACAGGATCGGATGCATCTCGGCCATGTTCGAGCCCCAGAGCACGAAGGCATCGGCCTGCTCCAGATCGTCGTAGCAGCCCATCGGCTCATCGATGCCGAAGGTGCGCATGAAGCC
>NZ_JAGWUA010000362.1 GCF_028868675.1 Bradyrhizobium sp. | reverse complement strand
TGCAGCGAGGTGATGCCGGTGTTGGCGGCCTGCAGCACCTGAACGCCGTTGCCGATGCCATCGAGCAGATTGTTGATGTCGCTGGCGCGGTTGTCGAGCGAGGAAGCCGTGAAGAAGTTGGTCGGGTTATCCAGCGCCGAGTTCACCTTCTTGCCAGTCGACAGACGCCCTTGCGTGGTGGCGAGCAGTTGGGCCGTGGACTGGAGGGAGAGCAGGTTCTGGCGAACCGAGGCGGAGAGGACGATGTCGGACATACTGTTACCTTTCTGGTACGCAAGAATTTTCGACCATGCTTGATCGAGCGACGAAGGCAGGGTGCGTCGACATGGCTAACAAAAGGTGAAATGCCGTCATCGAGCGTAAGTTCAGGTTCACCATAAGGCGGCGGTCGGCCTGCCGGGCCGATGGCGATCCACCTGGAATCTCTCGGATTTTCGTGGCGTTTGCTCCCCGTTAACCATAACCAACGGTTACTTTTCGAAAGCCGCGCGATCGCCGTCTCGATCGGCTGGCCCAAAAAGAAAACGGCGGGGCCGAAGCCCCGCCGCCGTGTCTGACTTGCGATGTCTGCGCTTATTAGCGGAGCAGCTGCAGCACGCTCTGCTGCGACTGGTTGGCGAGCGACAGCGCGGAGACCGCGATCGACTGCCGGGTCGACAGCGCCTGGCTGTTGGCCGCTTCCTCGTTGGTGTCGGCCAGCGTGAGGTTCGACGAGCCGGTCTGCAGCACGTTGATCAGGTTCTTGGAGAAGTCCTGACGGATCTGCACGATCGACAGGTTCGAACCCAGGGCCGACGCCTGCGACCGCAGCGTGCTGCTGGCGGAGTTGAGCGTGGTCAGGACGCGATTGGTCGCGGCATTGTCGATGAAGTCCGAGCCCTGGACCAGGGTCGAAAGGCCGAGGCCGCCGGAGTTGAAGGTCACTCCGGTGATCGTCAGCGTCGACTTGCCGGTCTCGTTGAACACCAGCTTCAGCGAGTCGCCATTGATCAGGTTGACGCCGTTGAACGACGAGTCCTGGGCCGTGGTGTTGATCTGCAGCATGATGGCGTTGTACTGCGCCACCAGGCTCTGGCGGGTCGCTTGCGACGTTGGATCCTTGATCGGGTTGGCAACCGTCACCGCACCCTTGGAAGCCTGGAACACACCGTTGGCGTCACCACCGGCCTGCGCCGTACCACCGACCGTGGGCAATGCATATGACGCATAATCATTGCTGGTGGAGATGGTGAGGTGGCCGCTGGAGTCGATCGAGGCCGACAGGTTGTCGCCGGCGAGCAGCGTGTTGAGGTCGTTCAGCGTCTTGACCGTGCCGCCGGTGCCGTCGCCGAAGGTAATGGTGGTGGCCTGGCCGCCGCCGAGGGAGGCGAAGGTCAGCGTGTCGCCGGTGCGGTTGGTGGTGCCGGCGGTCAGACCGAGCTTGGCGAGAGCGCTGCCGGCAAGCGTCAGGTCGGAATTGACGCCGGTCTCGAGCTGCAGCTTGGACGCGCCGGTAATGGTCGAGGCGACCGAACCGGTGCCGGTGTTGCCGGCCGCGGCGTCGATCGCGCTGAGCAGATCGGAAACCTTCGGAGCGGTGCCAGTGGCGTTCCCGACATAGAACGTCACGTTGCCCGATGCATCGGTCGAGCTGGTCTGGGTCGTGGTCGTGTTCGAAAGGTTGAACGTGATGGTCTTGCCGTTGACAACGATCTGATCGCCATCGGCCAGGGCGGTACCTGCGGTGCCAATCGATGCCAGCGTGTCGGTGCTGGCCAGGCCGCCCGGGCCGGCGCCCTTGTTGACGACGGCTCCCAGGGCTGCGGCCGCGTTACTCACGGTGCCGAGGCCGCGGAGGTCCGAACCGTCAACCGCGATGCCGTTGCGGGTGATGGCACCGGAGGTGATGTTGGCCTTGGTCGAGTAACCGACCGGGGTCTGGAGCGCCTGGTTGGCGATCGACTTGGCGGTGTCGACCAGCTTCTGCAGCGAGGTGATGCCGGTGTTGGCGGCCTGCAGCACCTGAACGCCGTTGCCGATGCCATCGAGCAGATTGTTGATGTCGCTGGC
>NZ_JAGWUA010000174.1 GCF_028868675.1 Bradyrhizobium sp. | reverse complement strand
TGCCGACGGCTCGGTCGGCACGAAAAACATCCTCGGCATCTCTTCGTCGGTCCAGTGCGTCAAGGGCACGATGGAATATGCCGTCAAGCGCATCCGCGCCGAGCTGTTGCCCAAGTACCCCAACGTCGACGACGTCGTGCCGCTGACGCATGCCTATGGCTGCGGCGTCGCGATATCGGCGCCCGATGCGGTGGTGCCGATCCGCACCCTGCAGAACCTCGCGCTCAACCCGAATTTCGGCGGCGAGATTTTGGTCGTCGGTCTCGGCTGCGAGAAGCTCGCGCCGGAACGGCTGGTGCCCGAGGGCGTCGACAACGCCATCGTGCGCATGCAGGACGAGGCTTTTGACGGCTTTGGCGCGATCGTCGAGGCCATCATGACGCAAGCCGAAGCGCGGCTGAAGGTGCTCGACAAGCGCCGGCGCGAGACCTGTCCGGCTGCCGATCTCGTCATCGGGCTGCAATGCGGCGGCAGCGACGCCTTCTCCGGCGTCACCGCCAACCCCGCCGTCGGTTTTGCCGCCGATCTGCTGGTGCGCGCAGGCGCCACCGTGATGTTCTCGGAAGTGACGGAGGTGCGCGACGCGATCCAGCTCCTGACGCGCCGCGCGATCAACGAGGATGTCGGCCGCGCGCTGGTGCGCGAGATGGCGTGGTACGATTCCTATCTCGCCCGTGGCGGCGCCGACCGCAGCGCCAACACCACGCCCGGCAACAAGAAGGGCGGGCTTGCCAACATCGTCGAAAAGTCGCTGGGCTCGATCGTCAAGTCGGGCTCGACCGCGATCGCGGGCGTGCTGGCGCCCGGCGAGAGGGCGACGCAGAAGGGAATGCTGTTTGCGGCGACGCCGGCATCCGACTTCATCTGCGGCACGCTGCAGCTTGCGAGCGGCATGACGCTGCAGGTCTTCACCACCGGCCGCGGCACGCCCTACGGCCTCGCCGCCGCGCCCGTCATCAAGGTCGCGAGCCGCAGCGAACTCGCGCGGCGCTGGAAGGACCTGATCGACTTCGACGCCGGCCGCATCGCCACCGGCGAGAAGACCATCGAGGAAACCGGCTGGGACCTGTTCCGCCTGATCCTCGACGTCGCCTCCGGCCGTATCAAACCATGGTCGGACCGCTGGGGCATCCACAACGATCTCACGCTGTTCAATCCCGCTCCGGTGACGTGAGTCCAGATTCCGGCTCCGGGATCGTTGCCCGCGAGGTTTCGAGTTCGACGCTGACCCGGCAGCTACGTCATGCTGCCCGGCATGAAGCAGCGCACGCGCGGATGGCCGTCGATGTAGTGCTTCCACACCATGGTGCGGCCGATCTTGTTCGGCTGCCTCAGCACGGCCCCGTCGGGCACGATCACCCACTCATCGTCGATCCGCACGCGGAAATGCCCTTGGTAGGATTCCCAGTCGGCATCGGTGAGCACGTAGCCATCGGCATCCGAGCAGCACGGGCCGAATTCCGAATGCAGGCTTTCGAACCAGGGTTTCAGCGGCGAATTGGCGAAGCGGCCGTCGTCGCGCGCCAGCGCCGATGTCGCGAGCACGGCGATCAGGCCGGGCAGCAGCGCCGCAGT
Source organism: Bradyrhizobium sp. (assembly GCF_028868675.1). GTDB lineage: Bacteria > Pseudomonadota > Alphaproteobacteria > Rhizobiales > Xanthobacteraceae > Bradyrhizobium. The sequence continues at coordinate 9,117 of NZ_JAGWUA010000174.1, read as the reverse complement.
CAGTCGCGAGGGCATGTCGTGGTCTCCGCGGGTCGGGTTCCGCGAGGGTGCAAGCGCCGCTATTCGCCTGCACGCATCGGCTGCAGGCGTGGAGATAGCGAATCGCTCCCCCGGCGGCTTTGCCAATGACTATGCGAGACCGGCGCCAAAGTTCATTCCGGGCGACTACTGTTGAGGGCCCTTCGGTAGCCCGGGTGAGCGAAGCGATACCCGGGACCGAGCCATCCCCGTATTCCGCTTCGCTCCATACGGGCTACGAGCCGTCTCGCATCGTCATCCCGAACGAGCTCGCTGCCTACTTCTTCGCCGGCGCCATGGCCGGGCCCTTCTTCGTCGCAGGAGCCGGCTTCTGCACGGCGGCTTGCTCCGGGAGATATTTGGCGACGATGGCGGGATCGAGCTGGGCGATGTTGGCATCCGGCAGGCGGGTCCAGACCTCGTCCTTGCCGAACAGGGAGATGCCGAGATAGCCGCGCATGGTCAGCGTCTGGCCGTCCGGGCTGACCGACATCTTGGCCTTGTAGACCTTGCCGTCGCGCGGATTGATCACATTGCCGCCGTCATATTTCAGACCCGTCCCCTCGCGCTTCATGTCGCGGACGAAGGACAGCCCGAGCACCGGCGCGTTCTTGCGATCGTCGGTGCAGGCCGAGCAGACCTCGTTCGGATCGTCGCCGGGGCGCGGAAAGGTCTTTGCAATGATGCCCTCGAACACGCCATCGTGGTCGACGAACAGGAACCATCCCACGCTCTTGCCGTCCTCGACCTTCTGCCAGAGGCCAGCGGCCGACGGCTGCGGCGCCTGCGCCGCAACGCGGCCCGGAGTCACCGGCGCCAGTGCGAGGACGAGCGCGAAAAGAGACGGCAGTCGAAAGCTGGAAATGAAATTCCGCATCATGATCATCCGTCTGGCCCGCGACTGGAATGGCCGCAGACTAAGGCTATTTCGCGGGTGGTTCCAGCGCCACGAGCGGGGGTTGCCGACGCGTTCCGGCCCCCGGGGTCAGTTGACCCCGAGCTTCTTCTGCAGGCTGGAGGAGGACGTCGTGTACTGGAACACCAGCCGCTTCTCGGGATAGACGTAGCGATGGGCCTTTTGCGCCATCAGCGCGCCCTCGTGGAAGCCGCACAGGATCAGCTTGATCTTGCCGGGATAGGTGTTGATGTCGCCGATGGCGAAGACGCCCGGCACGTTGGTCTCGAACGCACTCGTCTCGACCGGCACCAGATTGTTCTCCAGCGCGATGCCCCAGTTCGCGACCGGCCCGAGCTTCATGGTCAGACCGAAGAACGGCAGCATGGCGTCGCAGGCGACCTGCGTCACGCTGTTGTCGTTGCCCTTGACGGTGGCGCCAGCGAGCTTGCCATCGGCGCCGTCAAGCACGGTGACCTGGCCGATCCGCAAATCCATCTTGCCGGCCGCGACCAGCGCGCGCATCTGCTCGACGCTGTGGGGCGCGGCGCGGAAGTCGTCGCGACGGTGCACGAGCGTGATGCGCTTGGCGAGCGGATGCAGGTTGAGCGTCCAGTCCAGCGCGGAATCGCCGCCGCCGACGATCAGCACGTTCTTGTCGCGGAACGTCTCCATCTTGCGCACGGCGTAGTGCACCGAGGTGCCCTCGTAGGCCTCGATGCCCGGCACCGGCGGACGCTTGGGCTGGAACGAGCCGCCGCCGGCAGCGATCACCAGTACCTTGCACTCGAACACCTTGCCGGCATCGGTGGTGACGCGGAAGCCGGGATTGCCGATCTTCTCGACCTTCTCGACCATCTCGCCGAGATGGAAGGTCGGGTGGAACGGCTTGATCTGCTCCATCAGCGCATCGGTCAGGCCCTGACCGGAGACCTGCGGAATGCCGGGAATGTCGTAGATCGGCTTTTCCGGATAGAGTTCGGCGCACTGGCCGCCGACCTTGTCGAGGATGTCGACAATATGCGCCTTCATGTCGAGGAGGCCGAGCTCAAAGACGGCGAACAGTCCGCAGGGGCCGCCACCAATAATCAGCACGTCGGTTTTGATCGCTTCGCTCATGTCGTCTCTTATCGTCTTGACGGAGATCGTCTTGATGGGTTGGACGGCGCCCGGCCGGTCGCGGAGGCCAACGCCTGTCTAGCCAACGGAACAGGATCAGGGAAGGCAGAAATGACGAGCCGCCCTGCCCTGGACCCCACTTGCCGGGGCCAGATAACTGGGCTGTAAGGAAAAGAAAATGACGGAGATCAATCGGTGAATGCACCAAGCCGCCTCGACCGGACGCCGCGCCTCGAGGATTTTCCGTTTCGGCTGAGCGACAACGTCCGCTTCGGCGATCTCGACCCCAATCAGCACGTCAACAACGCGGTCTACGCCACCTATTTCGAGACCGGCCGCGTCACGCTGATGAAGCTTCCGCAGTACGGGCTGACGCCGCCGGGCCTCGCCTGGATCATGGTGCGACTCGACATCCATTTCCGCGCAGAGTTGCACTGGCCGGGCAAGATCGAGCTGGGACTTGGCGTGGTGAAGCTCGGGCGCACCTCGGTCACTTTCGAGCAGGTGGTGTTCTCCGAGGGCACCTGCGTCGCCTCCGCGAATTCGGTCGGCGTCCTGCTCGACGAAGCGACGCGGCGGCCGACTCCGCTGACGACGGAACTGATCGAGAAGTTAAGGCCCTGGCACAAGCGCGGCGTCGCGGTCGCCTCGCCGGGCCACTGACGCACGGTCCAGGAAAATACGCAGCCGCGTTCCGGCGCGGCCCTGCGCAAGGCAAGAGGATCAGGCCTGCCGCTCCGGCGTCGAGACCGTGAGCCCGTCGAGTTCGTCGGTGATCTTGATCTGGCAGGACAGGCGCGAATTCGGCCGCACGTCGAAGCCGAAATCGAGCATGTCCTCCTCCATCGGCGAGGGGTTGCCGACCTTCTCGCGCCAGGCTTCGCCGACATAGACGTGGCAGGTGGCGCAGGCGCAGGCGCCGCCGCATTCGGCCTCGATCCCGGGAATGCCGTTGCGGATGGCGGCTTCCATCACGGTCGCGCCGTTCTCGACTTCCACCGTGCGGGTTTCGCCCTTGTGATCGACAAAGTGAATCTTGGCCATGTGCTCGTGCTGCCGGGATCGAAGGAAATAGGGAGGGTCCGGGCTGTCCTATAACGGGTCGACCGGCCGCGCGCCATAGCGTTTTCGTGCGAAATTGGGGGATAGGTTCGCGTGAGGAATGCCTGTCAAAACAAATGGCTGCGGCCGTCGGCAACTCGCGGGAACAGTTTCACCGACAGCTCAGGCGCGACGAAGAATCGCCTCGATTGCGGCGCGGGCCTCGGCCGCAGCCTCCTTCAGCGCGGCGAGCGCGCGGGCCGCCTCGTCGCCGGTGCGAATCGCAGCCTCGAGACGGGCCGCGGCATCCGCCACCGCGAAGGCGCCGATCCCGCGCGCCGAGCCTTTCAGCTTGTGCGCGAGGTCAGCGGTGTCCGCCGGCAGCGCCGTCATCGCCGAGACCAGCCGCGTCGACTGCTCGGCGAACATCGCGAGCACCTCCCGCTCCAGTTCGGCATCGCCGAGCGTCATGCGCACGAGATGGTCGAGGTCGAGCGGGCTGTCGAGCGGAGCGAGCGGCGGCGACGGCATCCAGACCATCCGTTGAAGATCAGGCGTCATAGGCAAAGGCCCCGGCATCGCGGACCGTTCGCCGGTGCGCGGCGAAGCTCGGACGCTCAGCCAATCACGGAAATGGTTAACGCAAGGTTAGGCCTGCTTTGCCCAATTCCGCCGATTTATTGCCGAAAAGTTGCCGCAATCCGGCGAGTCCGGTGGAGAATTGCATTCATTGCTAAGGCGTTACGACCCGATCCTGTTAACGATGATTAACATTGTCTTAATCGCAGGCATTTCTTTCGGCCCGCTCAGCCAATAGGATGTTTGTGGAAATTGGCGGACAAGCCGTCCGGGGCGAGACGGGCTTTGATCCGTACAAAGCGGCATGAACCGGTCTGTGGGCTTGCGCGGCGCGCGGGGGCTCGCGGGGACGCGTACAAGTAACGAGGGCTCGGACTGAACATGGCGAACACTCCCAAGAAGGTCAAAGACCCCACCGAAGTGGCGCTTTCTGCGATCCAGGAAGCCCTCAACATCAGCGATACCGCCGCTGACACCAGCCGCAGCGCCTCGACGCGCAGCGAGGCGGCGCCTTCGGTGACGCCGCCGGCCCCGCCAGTGTTCGATGAGCCGACCTTCGAGACGCGCCCTGCCGCGAACGAGCGTGCGGTGTTCGAACCGATCGAGGAACCGCGCGGTGCGCGCCGCGCCGCCAACGACGACCGCGAGACCATCGGCCAGATCCTGCAGGCGCTGCAGAAGGGCCGCCCGGCCCGCAGCGTCTACACCTTCGCGACCGTGTTCGCCGGCATCTGGCTTGCGGCCTGCGCCGCGCTGACGATCGGCTTCCTGCCCTCGATCCAGGCCGCGATGGGCCAGAGCGGCGGCGCCCTGGTGGTCGCCGGCCTGCTCGCCATGTTCTTCGCGCCCGTGATGCTCTTCTTCTTCCTCGCGAGCCTCGTCTGGCGCGGCCAGGAAATGCGCATGATCGCGCAGGCGATGGCGCAGGTGGCCATCCGCTTCTCCGATCCGGAAGGCTCGGCCTCCGACTCGATGGTGACCGTCGGTCAGGCGATCCGCCGCGAGGTCGCGGCCATGGGCGACGGCATCGAGCGCGCGATCGCGCGCGCCGGCGAACTGGAGACGCTCGTCGCCAACGAAGTCGCCGCTCTCGAGCGCGCCTATTCCGACAACGAAGTGCGCATCCGCGCGCTGCTGCAGGACATCGCCCATCAGCGCGACAACCTGGTCGGCCAGGCCGAGCAGGTGCGCAGCGCCATTTCCGGCGTGCAGATCGACCTGCGTCACGATATCGCGCTGATCTCCGACGCCATCGCCTCGCGCGTCGACGAGGTCGCCAAGAGCATCACCGGCGCGCTGGAAGAGCGCGGCGCGCACATCACCGGCGCGCTCTCGCATGCCGGCGACAACATGATCCTGGCGCTCGGCGAGCGCGGCGGCGATCTGCTCGACCGCCTCGAGGAAGCCAGCGCCGAGACCACCCGCGCAGTGCTCGATGCCAGCGAGCGGCTGACCACGAGCCTCAACTTCAAGACCGGCCACGTGCACGACGAGTTCGTCGACCTCGCCGACCGAGTCCACGAGATGCTCAACGAGCGCATCGACCGCATCACCGGCGAGTTCGAGCAGCGCTCCACCGCGATCGTCGACGGCATCTCCGAACGCACCGAGCAGGTCCACGACTCCCTGAAGAACTCCTCCGATTCGCTGCTGCTCGAGCTCGAGCTGCGCAGCAACGACCTCTCCAGCAAGATCGACGACGCCGGCAACCGGCTCGCCAGCCAGATCATGACCTCCGGCGACAAGGCGAGCGAAGCGCTCGATGCCACCGTCAACACCCTGGTCGCCAAGGTCGTGAGCCAGACCGAGACCGCTCACGACTCGCTGTCGCTGCAGATGAGCGCGTTCGACGAGCTGGTGAAGAACCAGGGCTCGGAGCTCGCAGAGAAGTTCGCCCGCGACTCCGGCACGCTCGGCGCGCTGATCACGCGCCACATCTCCGAGTTCGACCGCACGGTGAAGACCTTCGGCGGCGAGATCGTCGATCGCATGGGCCAGCGCACGGCGGACATCGCCGACACGCTCAAGACCTATGTCGACAATTTCGACACCCGCCTCACCTCGAACGGCGGCGAGATCACCGCCGCGCTCGACCAGCGCCTGGTCGAGTACGAGACCAAGCTCGGCGAGCGCGTCACCAACCTCGACACCTCGATCGAGAGTCGCATCAAGACCTTCGACGAGCAGCTCGGCGGCCGCATCTTCACGCTCGAACAGTCGTTCGACACCCGCGCCAAGTCCGTCACCGAGACCATCGACAACCGCCTTGGAACGCTCGCAACCACGCTGACGGAGGGCGCCTCCCAGGCGATCCAGTCGATCGACTCGCGCCTCGGCCGCCTGACCTCGACGCTGACCGACGGCACCGCGCAGGCGATCGAAGCAGTGGACCGCCGCATCACCGGCGTCACCGAGACGATCGAAGGCCGCAGCACGCATCTGACCGACACGGTCGCCGCGCGGTTCCAGGAAATCCACCAGGCGATCGAGACCAAGATCGGTTCGGTCGCCTCCGACATCGACATGCGCGTGGCGCAATTCGAGGACCTGCTCGGCTCGCGCGTCGAGGCCGTGGCCGGCCGCATCGAAAGCAGCGGACGGCAGGCCAGCGAGGACCTGATGTCGCGCGCGGAGGTCATCTCGACCACCATCCGCTCGCATGTCGAGGACGCCGAGCGCTCGCTGACCAATCTCGTGGTCAACACCAGCGAGACGATCCAGACCGGCGCGCGCACCGCCCAGCAGTCGCTGATGACGGTGTCCTCCGACGTCAACGCACAGCTCAAGCTCACCTCGTCCGAGGTCGAGCGCGCGCTGACCGCGGTCGGCACGGGCGCTGCGAATTCGATCCTGACCAGCGCCCGCGAGGCGCAGTCGACACTGGTCTCGGCGTCCGGCGAAGCCGCCAACCAGATCAAGGCGCTGGCGACCGACGTCGAGCGCACGCTGTCGGCGGCGGGCTCGGCGACCGCAACCTCGATCCTGGCCGGCGCCCGCGAGGTGCAGACCACACTCGTCACCGCGTCCTCGGATGCGGCCAACCACGTCAAGACGCTCGCCAGCGACGTGCAGCGCTCGCTGTCGCAGGCCGGCATGTCGACCGCCGAGACCATCACGACGGGCGCACGTGACGCCCAGAGCACGCTGATCGCGGCCTCGACCGAGACCGCCAATCAGATCAAGACGCTGTCGTCCGACGTGCAGCGGTCGCTCTCGATCGCCGGTACCAGCACGGCCGAGACGATCACCGCCGGCGCCCGCGAAGCGCAGACGACGCTGGTCACGGCCTCCTCGGAGACCTCGAGCCAGCTCAAGTCGCTCGTCGCGGAGGTGCAGCGCTCGCTGTCGCAGGCCGGCCTCTCGACTGCCGAAACCATCAGCACGAGCGCCCGCGACGCCCAGAGCACCCTGCTCGCGGTCTCGGCCGACTCGACCAGCCAGGTCAAGTCGCTCGCGGCCGAGATGCAGCGCGCATTGTCGGTGGCAAGCGGCGCCACCGTCGAGGCCATCACCGCCGGCAGCCGCGAGGCCCAGAACGCGCTGGTGACGGCGTCCGCGGAGGCCGCGAGCCAGGTCAAGTCGCTAGCGACGGACGTGGAGCGCACCCTGACCGCGGTCGGCGCCGATACTGCGGCGTCGATCCTCAACAGCGCACGCGAGGCCCAAAGCTCGCTCACCGCGACGTCGGCGGACGCGGCAAGCCAGATCCGCGCGATCTCGACCGAGATCGAGCGCTCGCTCGGCACCGCCACCGCGAACGCGACCAACGACATCCAGACCAGCGCACTCACCGCCCAGAACGCGCTGATCACCGCCTCGAACGAGGCGACCGCGCGGGTCAAGTCGAGCTCGGCCGACGTCGAGCGGTCGGTGCTCGCCGCCAGCGGCAGCTTCGGCCAGGCCATGACGGCCAAGACCGACGAGATCGTCACCTACGTGCAGCAGCAGGCCGACCGGCTGTCGAACATGATCGACGGCAAGCGCGGCACGCTGGTGGACGCGATCGGCGCCAAGACCAGCCAGCTCACGCTCGACATCGACCGCGTCACCTCGGACGCGCTGAAGTCGATCGAGACGCGCGGCCAGGCCTTCGCGCAGTCGATGATGGGCAACGGCGGCGAAGTGGCGCGGACCATCACCTCGGCGAGCGAGATTGCGACCGGCGCGGTCAACAAGTCGCTCCGGGACCTCGAGCAGGCCTCGCGCGCGGCGATCGACCAGTCGCGGCAGGTCTCGATCGCGGCCGTCACCGAGATGCAGGAGACCAGCAAGATCCTGCGCACCGACACCGTCGCGCTGTTCGAGCGGCTGCGTGAAGGCAACATCCTGCTGCAGGAGGTGCTGACCGGCGCACACGACAACCTGAACTCGCTCGAGCGTGCGCTGGTGACCCGCGTCGCCGACTTCGTGTCGGCCATGAACGACGTCACGGTCCGCAACGGCGCCGCGACCCAGACGCTGGAGGACCAGCTCAACGTCTTCAACTCCAAGACCACGAAGGCGCTGGCGGATCTCGGCGAACTGTCGAGCCAGTTCGACGCGCATGGCAAGGCCCTGGTCGACGCCGCGTCCGTCGTCGAGCAGAGCAACCGCAACACCACCGCCTCGCTCGCCGAGCGCAAGCAGGCACTGGAATCGCTGGTCACCACCATCGACCTGCGCACCGCGGATCTCGACCAGCGGCTGTCGCGCTTCACCGGCCTGCTCGATGAGTCGCTCGCGGCGGCCGAGGAACGCGCCCGCGACATCGCCCGCGTGGTCGCGGAGACCGCCGGCGCAGGCTCCGCCGCGATCACCCGTCAGTTCGAGGCGGTGCGCGCGGCGTCCGCGGAGGAGCACCAGCAGACCATCGACGCCATGCACGACATCTATCGGCAGACCACCGACGAAGCCGACGCGATGTTCAAGCAGTCGACCGAGAAGTTCGCCAACCTCGTCTCCAGCATGAAGCAGATGGCGTTCGAGATGCACAACGAGCTCGAGGCCACCCGCAACGAGCTGCGCCGCGGCGTGCTCGAGATGCCGCAGGAGGCCGCCGAGAGCACCGCGCAGATGCGCAAGGTGATCGTCGACCAGATCGAGGCGCTCGCCGAGCTCAACCGCATCGTGGCCCAGCATGGCCGCGGCCTCGACGTGAGCACGACCGCTCGCGCGTCGGTGCAGCGCCAGGAAGAGCCGATGATGGCTGCCGTCGGCGGCCGTGGCGGGGAGACGCGCGTGCGCGAAAGCGGCAGCGCCTCCACGCTCCCGCCGCCGGACCTCGGCATGCCCTCCTCGCGCCGCACCGAGGCCCCGCCGGTCTCGCCCGCGAGCGCCGATCAGGGCCGCGACGGCTGGCTGTCCGACCTGCTGAACCGCGCCGACACCGGCCAGGGCGGCGCGCCCGCGCCGCGTGGCCGCGGCGGCCAGCAGGGCGGCGGCAATCCGCTGGAATCGCTGTCGCTCGACATCGGCCGGCTGATGGA
>NZ_JAGWUA010000361.1 GCF_028868675.1 Bradyrhizobium sp. | reverse complement strand
GCCGCCTGCAGCTCATCGTGCGACCCATGTCCCGGCTCGCCCGTGTGGTCATTCCCGGATTGCCGCATCATGTCACGCAGCGCGGCAACGGCCGCGCGCGGACCTTCTTCGGCGATGACGACTATGCCCTCTATCGCGATCTGCTGGCGGCGTCCTGCCGCGCCGCGGAGGTGGCGATCTGGGCATGGTGCCTGATGCCGAACCATGTCCACCTCATCCTCGTGCCGTCCGACGCGGACGGCCTGCGCCGGGCGCTGGCGCCGGTGCACCGCCGCTATGCCGGCGTCGTTCATGCCCGCCGCAGGCGGACCGGCCATTTCTGGCAGGGGCGGTTCGGCTGCGTGGCGATGGACGAGGATCATCTCGCGGCGGCGCTGCGCTACGTCTCGCTCAACCCCGTGCGGGCGCGGCTCGTCGGCCGGGCGCGGGACTGGCGCTGGTCCAGCGTGCGCGCGCAGACGAGCGGGCGCGAGGACGGCGTCACGGCGATCGCGCCGGTGCGCGAGCGTTACCCGGATTTCGCGGGCTTCCTGTCCGAAGAGGGCGATGGCGACATGATCGAACGGCTGCGCCGGGCCGAGACGATCGGCCGGCCGCTCGGCGACCGCAAATTCCTCGATGCCATCGAACGCAGGACGCGGCGCGTTCTCAGGCCCGCCAAGCGCGGTCCGAAGCCGAAGATCGGGATCGAGGAGAATTAAGTGCACTGTCACCGTAATTCAAATTCGCGTCCCCGAGACTACATTGAGAACAGTCTTCGACTTGACGGAGGCCGAGGCGCGACTCGCCGCCCGCCTTGGAAGCGGCCAAGCTCTCGACGAGATTGCGCATGAGTTGAGACTCAGCAAGGAGACCGTGCGCGCTCAGCTGAAATCGGTTTTTGCCAAGACGAATACTCATCGCCAAAGCGAGCTTGCAGCACTCCTGTCAAGACTGTGAGGTCGATTGGACCGGCTTGGGTCGTTGAGCGACATCCCAATTGCAGTCACGCAATTACAGTGACGGTGCGCGCTTAATCGACTTTTCGCCTCCTGGATCGCCGTCAGACGGCGTCCCCCCGCATCCGCTTGACGTCGGGCGCCGTCGCCTCGTCGAGCAGCGCGGCGAGCGCGTCGGCGGTCGGCATCACCTTCTGGCCGTCGCTGCCGAGGCGGCGGACCGAGACCGCATGCGTCTCGGCCTCCTTCTTGCCGACCACGAGCAGCGCCGGAATTTTCGCCAGCGAGTGCTCGCGGACCTTGTAGTTGATCTTCTCGTTGCGCAGGTCGATCTCGACGCGCAGGCCGGCCTTGCGCGCCTGGGCCGCGACCGCCTTGGCGTACTCGTCGGCTTCGGAGGTGATCGTGGTGACCACGACCTGCACCGGGGCGAGCCAGAGCGGAAAATTGCCGGCATAATGCTCGATCAGAATGCCGATGTAGCGCTCCATCGAGCCGCAGATCGCGCGATGCACCATCACCGGCGGCTTCTTGCCGCCGTCATGGTCGATGTAGAAGGCGCCGAACCGCTCCGGCAGGTTGAAGTCGACCTGCGTCGTGCCGCACTGCCAGTCGCGTCCGATGGCGTCGCGCAGCACGTATTCGAACTTCGGCCCGTAGAAGGCGCCTTCGCCGGGATTGATCTCGGTCTTGATGTGATTGTTCTGCGACTGGATCTCGCGCAGCACGGTGGCCATCACGCGCTCGGCGTGATCCCACATCGCATCCGTGCCGACGCGCTTCTCCGGCCGGGTCGAGAGTTTCACCGTGAGATCGCCGGTGAAGCCGAAATCGGCATAGGTCGACAGGATCAACTCGTTGATCTTCAGGCACTCGTCGGCGAGCTGCTCCTCGGTGCAGAAGATGTGGGCGTCGTCCTGGGTGAAGCCGCGCACGCGCATCAGGCCGTGCATGGCACCCGACGGCTCGTAGCGGTGCACGATGCCGAACTCGGCGAGCCGCAGCGGCAGGTCGCGATAGCTCTTCAAGCCGTGCTTGAAGATCTGCACGTGGCCCGGGCAGTTCATCGGCTTCAGCGCGAACCAGCGCTTGTCCTCGGCCTCGTCGCCCGCCGACTGCGCCGCGAACATGTTCTCGCGGTACCAGTCCCAGTGGCC
>NZ_JAGWUA010000173.1 GCF_028868675.1 Bradyrhizobium sp. | reverse complement strand
GACGCGCGCGGCAAGCTCGGGATCCCAGGACTGGAACTCGACGACGATGACGCGCGACTTGTCGACCGCATAGGCCGTCAGACGGTCGTAGTAGGCCTCCATCACCCGCTCTTCGGGCGTCATGCTGAAGGGATCGCGGCCGATGCCGACCAGCGCCAGCAGGGATTTGAGCGGGGTGACGCCCTGCAGCACGGGATCGAATTCCGCCCGCTCGGCGAGCTTGTTCTTCCTGATGATCTCGCGCGCGAGATCGCGCGACAGCACGAGCTGCACCTGGCTCGTGACGGCTTCGGCGTCGAGCGCCTGGCGCTCCTCGGGCCGCTCGCTGTTCGGCCGCAGGAACACGTTCTCGCGCCCGTCGACCAGGATACGTGCTTCGGACTTGTAGCGAGGCGTCAACATGTTGACGGCGGCGACCGAGAGCACGAGCGCCAGCAGCGTCGGCACGATGATCCAGCCGCGTTTGCGTGCCAGCGCCCGGCCGAGCAGGCGGAAGTCGATGTCGCCCGACCCGGCATCCGGCGCCGGCTTCTCCACCCGCTGCCTCGGCTTGACCACGGCGGGCGCGGCCTTCGGAGCGACCCACTTCGCCGCCGCCTTCTCTCTCAGGGCACGCAAGAACGCCAAACGCATCGCACACTCCCGCGGAGACGCCACAAATCCACTTCAACCGGCGCGATTACACTCCATTAAGGTTGCCGGCGGGTTAATCGCCGCCGACCCAGCGAGAGGCGCCGGCGTCCATGCCGCACGCGAAAACACCATTTGTTAACCATGAAGCCCCTTAATCCGACTCGCTATTTCGCGGGATCATTCCGCTTTCGCCGGACGACGCCCTGGTTTTGTCATGCCCCCTCCTCCCGACCAGCCGTTGCGCATCCTGCACGCCGTGCGCGCCCCGGTCGGGGGCATCATCCGCCACATCCTCGATCTCGCCAACGGCCAGGCCGATCGCGGTCATCACGTCGGCATTCTCGCCGACGGCCTGACCGGCGGCGAGCGCGCAGACAAGGCGCTCGCCGAGATCGCGCCGCGGCTGGCGCTCGGCGTGCACCGGATGGCGATCCGCCGCGAACCCTCGCCGGACGACCTACTGGTCTGGGCGCGGATGACGCTGCTGATCCGCAAGCTCCGGCCGGACGTCCTGCATGGCCACGGCGCCAAGGCCGGGGCCTTCGCCCGCCTGCGGCGGCGATCGGACGACAGAATCCGCGTTTACACGCCCCATGGCGGCTCGCTGCACTACCCGCTCAACACCTTCAAGGGCGAGTTCTACGCGCGGCTGGAGCGGACGCTGATGAACAGCACCGACCTGTTCCTGTTCGAGAGCGCGTTCGCGCGCGACACCTATCAGCGCATCGTCGGCACGCCCAGGGGCATCGTGCGCTCCGTCTTCAACGGCGTCACGCCGGAGGAGTTCGAGCCAGTCGTTACGGCGGAGGATGCCACCGACATCGCCTATGTCGGCGAGTTCAGGCATATCAAGGGCGCCGATCTCCTGATCGACGCAGTGGCGCGGCTGCACACCGGCGGCCGGAAGCTGACGCTCACGCTCGGCGGCGACGGCGAGGAGATGACGGCGCTGAAGGCCCAGGTCGAGAAACTCGGGCTGGCAGGCTCGATCCGATTCATCGGCCACGTCAAGGCGCGCTACGGCTTCTCCAAGGGGCGGCTCCTGGTGGTGCCCTCGCGCGGCGATTCCATGCCCTATGTGGTGATCGAGGCGGGCGCGGCCGGCATCCCGATGATCGGGGCCCGCGTCGGCGGCATCCCCGAGATCTTCGGCGCCGAGAGCACCGCACTGTTCGCGCCCAGCAACGTCGACGCGATGGCGGAGGCGATCGGGGCCGCGCTTGCCGATCCGCAAGCAACAGCCGAACGTGCCGTGGTGCTGCGCGCGCGCATCGCCCGGCATTTCTCCCAGCAGGCCATGGTCGAGGGCGTGCTTGCCGGATACCGCACGGCGTTTGCCGATCATTAACCCTCATTTACCAAGCTAAGAGTTTCTTCCGAATTGTCCGATAAGCGAACCGGTGGGGAATTCCGCCCGGGCGAAGCACGCCTATGTGTGGAATCGCAGATACGGACGTGGACGACAGTGGAACCGATCAACGCACGCTCAATGCTCGATGTGACGGCAGGCGCGACCGCCGACCAGCCGTTCGTGGAGCGGCGGCGTCGGCTCTCGCCGGCAGCCCTCGAAGTGGTCAACCGGAAGGTCCACAAGGCTTATTCGCCGATCGTGATCGCCGGCTTCGTGCGGCTTGCCGATTTCGCCATGCTCAGCGTCGTCGGGACCGCCGTCTATCTCGCCTATGTAATCCCGCTGTCCGGCTTCCACTGGGAATATTTCGTGGCGATCCTCGGCATCACGGCGGTGGCCGTCGTGTGCTTCCAGGCCGCCGACATCTATCAGGTGCAGCTCTTCCGCGGCCACCTCCGGCAGATGACGCGGATGATCTCGTCATGGTCGTTCGTGTTCCTGCTGTTCATCGGCGTGTCGTTCTTCGCCAAGGTCGGCGGCGAGGTGTCGCGGGTATGGCTCGCGGGCTTCTTCTTCGTCGGCCTCGCCGCGCTGATCGGCAGCCGCGCGTTCCTGCGCTCGCTGGTACGCAACTGGGCGCGTCAGGGCCGGCTCGACCGCCGCACCATCATCGTCGGCTCCGACCGCACCGGCGAGGAACTGATCGAGGCGCTGAACGCACAGGACGATTCCGACATCCACATCCTCGGCGTATTCGACGACCGCAACGACAGCCGCGCGCTCGACACCTGCGCCGGCGCACCGAAGCTCGGCAAGGTCGACGACATCGTCGAATTCGCGCGCCGCACCCGCGTCGATCTCGTGCTGTTCGCGCTGCCGATCTCGGCCGAGACGCGCATCCTGGAGATGCTGAAGAAGCTCTGGGTGCTGCCGGTCGACATCCGCCTGTCCGCACACACCAACAAGCTGCGCTTCCGCCCCCGCTCCTATTCTTATCTCGGCGAGGTGCCGACGCTCGACGTGTTCGAGGCGCCGATCACCGACTGGGACCTGGTGATGAAATGGCTGTTCGACTGCATCGTCGGCGGCCTCGCCTTGATCGCAGCCCTGCCGGTCATGGGACTGGTGGCGCTGGCGATCAAGCTCGACAGTCCCGGCCCGGTCCTGTTCCGCCAGAAGCGGTTCGGCTTCAACAACGAGCGCATCGACGTGTTCAAGTTCCGCTCGATGTATCACGATCAGGCCGACCCGCTCGCCGCCAAGGTCGTGACCAGGAACGATCCGCGCGTCACGCGCGTCGGCCGCTTCATCCGCAAGACCAGCCTCGACGAACTGCCGCAGCTCTTCAACGTGGTCTTTGCCGGCAACCTCTCCCTGGTCGGCCCACGCCCGCACGCGGTGCAGGGCAAGCTGCAGAGCCGCCTGTTCGACGAGGCCGTCGACGGCTATTTCGCCCGCCACCGCGTCAAGCCGGGCATCACAGGCTGGGCCCAGATCAACGGCTGGCGCGGCGAGATCGACAACCAGGAGAAGATCCAGAAGCGCGTCGAGTTCGATCTCTATTACATCGAGAACTGGTCGGTGCTGTTCGACCTCTACATCCTGCTCAAGACGCCGTTGTCGCTGCTGACCAAGAGCGAGAACGCGTATTGAGGCACGTCGTCGCGGCGGAGCCGCGGCGGCGGAAGTCGTAGTTCGAGTTGCGTAGGCGTGTGAGCGTGCGATGGCGTATGCGGCGACAGCCGGGGGACTGACGGCAGCGGCGCCGGCCGCACCCGGCGTGCTGGCGCTGCAGCGCGCGCTGGTCTGGCTGGTCGGCGCCTCCGGCGCCATCGTCTTCATCGAGCCGAGCCCATACGAGATCGTGACGCTGCTCGCTACCGTCGCCTTCTTCGCCACCGGGCTGCGGCTGAAGCTCGCCTTCATGCCGCTGGTCGGCCTCCTGTTCCTGCTCAATCTCGGCTACACGATCTCGGCCATCCCGCTGCTCGACCGATCCGAGGTCGCAAACTGGATCGCGACCTCCTGGTACATGGCGGTCACCGTGGTGTTCTTCGCCATGGTCGCCTCCGAGGACACGGCGGCCCGCCTCGACATGCTGCGCCGCGGGCTGGTCGCCGGCGCGATGGTCGCTTCGCTTGCCGGCATCGGCGGCTATTTCCATCTGGTGCCCGGCGGACACGATCTCCTGACGCTCTACGAACGGGCACGCGGCACCTTCAAGGATCCCAACGTGTTCGGCGCGTTCCTGATCCTGCCGGCGCTGCTCGTGCTGCAGAGCGTGGTGTCCGATCCGTTCGGCAAGGCGCTCCGCAACGCGATCGCGTTCGCCGTCATCGCGCTCGCGATCCTGCTCGCCTTCTCCCGCGCCGCCTGGGGCGGGCTGGTCCTGACCGCGGCCTTCATGCTGGCGCTGATGGTCCTGACCAGCCAGAGCCGCGCGCAGCGCGCGCGCATCGTCACGATCACGGTCGTTGCCGCGATCCTGGGCGCGATGCTGATCGCGGTGCTGCTGTCGTTCGATTCCATCGCCGAGATGTTCAAGCAGCGCGCGAGCTTCGACCAAAGCTACGACGAAGGCCGCTTTGGCCGCTTCGGCCGGCACATCCTCGGCGCCGACATGGCGCTCGACCTGCCGTTCGGCATCGGGCCGCTGCAGTTCCACCGCTACTTCCCCGAGGACACGCACAATTCCTATCTCAACGCCTTCATGTCCGGCGGCTGGCTGTCCGGTGTCTGCTATCCCGCGCTGGTGTTCACCACCGTCGTGATGGGTTTTCGTCACCTCCTCGTGCGTGTGCCCTGGCAGCGCTGCTATCTCGCGATCTTCGCCGCCTTCCTCGGCACGGTCGGCGAGAGCTTCATCATCGACACCGACCACTGGCGGCACTTCTGGATGATGCTCGGCGCGATGTGGGGCATGATCGCGGCGGCGCAGGCCCATAAGGCCTCGACATCAAGCTATCCTTCGCAGGCGCCTACGTCTCCACCGTGAACGTCAGCCCGGCATGATCGACCAGGCGCTTGATCAGCTTGTGCCGCATGGCCGCGCCTGGCGTCCAGAAACCACCCTTCACGTCGGTCGCGTCGCGCAGCAGGCAGATCGCGCATTCGGAGATCATCTTCGAGGTCGAGCCGTAGCCGGGATCGCGGTCGCCCTTCACCGCGGCGCGGACCTGGCGACCGTCGGGCGCGATCGCGACGTAGAGCAGATCGTAGCGGCCGTTCTCGCGCTCCTCCTTCGAGGGGCCCTCGCCGGGCTTCGGCGCGCCGGGGCCGGTCTTCTCGGCGTTGGCCGCCACGACCTTCCTGGCGTTCGCCTCGCCCTTCTCGCCGGGCCCGGTCAAGACCATCTCGTCGTAGACGAACTCTTTGCCGTATGGAAAGCCCATCAGCATGTTGGAGCGATGGACGTTGCGGGTGTTGATCATCGCCATCATGAACGGCGCGGTCCAGGAGCCGAGATCCTCCTCATAGGCCGGGCGGTTGCCCTTCGGCTGCTTGGGGCCGGAAAATCCGGGTGTCAGCGCAAAATGATCGTTGAGAATCGCGACCAGGCTGAGATCCTTGGCGACCGCATCGAAGGTCGCTTTCGCGCTCGCGGCCGTGCCGCCGGAGAGCGTGCCGCGCATGTCGCGGACGCGGCCCTTGACGCGCGCGGCCGGCGCGCCGAACACGCGTTTGGCCTCCTCCTGCACGAAGAACGCGCCGAGCTCGAACGGCACGGAGTCGAAGCCGCAGGAGAACACGATGCGCGCGCCGCTCGCCTTCGCGGCCGCCTCATGCTTGTCGATCATCTGCCGCATCCACACCGGCTCGCCGCAGAGATCGAAATAGTCGACGCCGGCGGCGACGCAGGCCGCAAGCAGGTCTTCGCCGTACCACTGGTACGGGCCGACGGTGGTGATCACCGACCTGGTCCGGTCCACCATCGCCTTCAGCGATTCCGCATTGGAAGCGTCCGCCACGATCACCGGCGTGTCGGCGGGCGCGCCGATCGCATCACGCACCGATTTCAGCTTATCGAGGCTGCGGCCGGCCATCGCCCATTTGAGCTGCTTGTCGTCCTTGTAATGCGCCGCCAGATATTCCGCGACGAGCTGACCGGTGAAACCGGTCGCGCCGTAGACGACGATGTCGAATTCCCTGGAGCTCATACGTTGCGGCCTCTACTTCTTGTAACTCACGCCCATGCCGGCGCGGACGTCGCTCTGGATACCATAGGGCGGGATCGGGTAGCGCAGCCCGTTCTTCGCCAGCGCCTTCATGCCGACGATCGCCTTGGCGAGATGCTCGGGCTTCAGGGCCATCAGCATCTCTTCGTCCGGCACGCCGCCATAGCGCCGCTCGGCGTAGCATGGCAAGGACAGGCTGGGCTCGCCCGTCTTCAGCGCCCGCCCCCAGGAATCCGCGCACGCGGTCTCGCCGACCACGCCCCATTCGAACTTCCTGTAGCCGGTATATTGCAGCCCGTTGATCAGGATGATCATCTGGCCCGGCGTCGCATAGACGAGACAGATGTCCGGCGGATCGAGCCGGCCGCTCGCAAGCGGGCTCACCGCGAGCGCCTGGTATTGGCCGAACGGTACCACATCGAGCGCCTCCTGGCGCTTGCGCGCGTCTTCCGCCGTGCCGTGCCACACGCCGACATAGTTCTCGCCCGCGAGCCATTTGTCGTCCTGCGGCGCAAGGCCAATGACCGCGCGGCACTGCGCGCCGACGAGGTCGTCCGCGGTGATGCCGACGGTCCACCCGAGACGCGAGGCCATGCTGACGATCTGGTCGGTGGTGTGGATCGCGTTCGGCCGGCGGATCTTCGGGATCGCCTCCATGTCCTCGACACGGGCGAACAGCTTCATGCCGATCACCGTCGTCTTCAGCCGCAACAGGCTGTTGAGGTCGGCGACGATGCCGGCGAGGTCGACCGGCTCTGCGATCTGTTGTTGCATGGTTTGCTCCCGACCTGGATCCTGTGGTCGTGCTTTCTAGTCCTTGGCGGGGCCGGGAAGCAACTCGCCGGTCCGTCCCCATAGCCGATAGGCGAACAATCCCATCCATTCCCGGATGGCGGTATCGGTCCGGCTCAGCCCGTCGAGCGCGACCGGCGTGAAGGCGAACGGCTGATCGCCGATCCGCCAGTCGACGGGATAGGCCTCGACGGGGAAACCGGCCTTGCGGAACAGGCCGACCGAGCGCGGCATGTGATAGGCCGAAGTCACGAGCAGCCAGCGTTCGCCCGGCTTCGGCGCGACCAGCGCCTTCGTGAACACGGCGTTCTCGAGCGTATTGCGCGACTGCCGCTCCAGGATCATGCGCTGCCTGTCGATGCCGAGAGCCTCCAGCAGCGTGGCGGCATAATCGGCTTCCTTCGCGTCGTTGGAGACGAGATTGGGACTGCCGCCGGTGAAGACGATGCGGGCGTTCGGATAGCGCCGCGCCAGCTCGGCCGCGGCAAACATGCGGTCGGCGGCGGAGTGAACCACGGGACGGCCATGCGCGGCCGACAGGTCGGCGTCGAGCGGACCGCCCAGCACGACGATGCCGTTGGGCGTCCCGCGGGAGGCATCCCATGGCGGAAAACGTGTCTCCAGCGGATAGAGCAGGAGACTGCCGAGCGGCGAGAACGCGCACAACGCCAGCAGCACGATCGCGGCCGCCATCAGCTTGCGGCCGAGCGCCGCACGGCGTGTCGCGAGCAGCACGAACCCGACGAGACCGAGCGCGATCGAGAAATTCGTCGGCAGCAGCGCGACGCCGAGCGTCTTGGAGAGAGCGAAAAACAGGGGGCGCCTCGCATCACATCTGAACGCGTCATACGCGGGCTTGACCCGCGTATCCATCATCATCGACAATTCTTTTGAAAGACGATGGATCGCCGGGTCAAGCCCGGCAGTGCCGATCCGGGAAATGAGCTGCGATGACCCACCATCACCTCCATTCGAGCCCCGAGACCTGCCATTGGGGCTTCTTCGAAGCCAGATTGAAGCCGGTGCTCACGATCGAGAGCGGCGACGAGGTGACGGTCGACACGATCAGCGGCGGCCCGGAGATGGTGCCGGATCGCAGCAAGTTTCATGTCCCGCCCGAGCTGTTCGACGTGCACGCCCGAAACGAGCGTATGCTGCCCGGCCACATCCTCACAGGGCCGATCGCGGTGAACGGCGCCGCCATCGGCGACGTGCTCGAAATCCACATCCTCGACGTCAAGCTGCGGCAGGACTGGGGCTGGAATCTGATCAAGCCGCTCGCCGGCACTCTGCCGGACGACTTTCTCGAGACGCGGCTGCTCAACATCCCGCTCGATCTGAAGCGGATGGTCGGCCGCCTGCCCTGGGGGCTCGATCTGCCGCTAAAGCCGTTTTTCGGCGTCATGGGCGTGGCGCCGCCGCCTGCCTGGGGCCGCATCTCCTCGCTCATCCCGCGCGCGATGGGCGGCAATCTCGACAACAAGGAGCTCATCCCCGGCGCGACGCTGTACCTGCCGGTGTTCGTGCCGGACGCGCTCTTCTCCTGCGGCGACGGCCATGGCGTGCAGGGCGACGGCGAGGTCTGCGTCACCGCGATCGAGACCGCGCTGCAGGGCCGCTTCCGCTTCACGCTGCGCAAGGACATGCGGCTCGACGGCCCCCGCGCCGAGACGCCGACCCACTACATGACCATGGCCGTCGATCCCGACCTCGACCAATGCGCGGTGCGCGCGCTGCGCGACATGATCGCGCTGCTCGTCGAGAAGCGAAACCTGTCGCGCGAGGACGCCTACACGCTGTGCAGCCTGGCGGCCGACCTGCGAGTGACGCAGACCGTCAATGGCTCCAAGGGCATCCACTGCATGATCGAAAAGGCGATCGTGCACGGCTAGCCGATCGAGGCTTCCAACAAAACTCGCGGTTCAACCCCATGCACAGTGGCGCGGGGCTTGCGGGATGATGCCTGGCTGGATTCGCAGAGGCGCCCCCCCCTGTCTCCCTGCGCCCGTCGTCCCGCAACGGACACAGGCCGGCCGATTACGCCAATTTTTCCCCAGCGATTCCAAGTGTCTCGGGACGGTTCACGAGATCATTTGACTTCTACCGTCAAACCTAAATAGAGTCTTAATCGTTACTTTTATGTATCTTAGTAAGAGGCTAGCGTTCGGCCATGGCCACCGAAAAAGCCGAGACTGACCGCATTCCCGTTACCCTGGCGCTCTCGACCATCACGTACCTCGAAAAACTGGTGAGACAGGGCACCCACGGCACCAGCGTACCAGGCGTCGCACGGACATTGATCGAGGAAGGCATCCGGCTCGCCATCAAGGACGGGCTGCTGTCGATCCGCGACAATGGCAAGACGTGACGCGCAGGCGCTGATTTGGCGAAACGGACGGTTCTCGGGCCGGGTGGTCGACGACCATCTCTCAACCCTGGGACCGTCTCACATGCGAACCACCCTGCCGACCTGGACCGACGACCGCATCGAACGCCTGAAGACCCATTTCGAAGCCGGCCTGTCCTGCCGCGAGATCGCCGCCGACATCGGCGTCAGCCGCAACGCCGTCATCGGCAAGCTCTCCCGGCTCAATTTGACGCGCGGCAGGCCACCGGGCGAGGACCGCCGCGCGGAGCGAAAGCGCGGCGAGGCTGCGCGCGGACGGAAGGCGGTGCCGCGGCTGCAATACGAACTGCTCGCCGCGATCTATGGCGAGGCGCCGGTCCCGCTCTTGGACGAACCGATCGACGAGACCAACCGCTGCTCCCTGCTGGAGCTCGGCGCAAACCGCTGCCGCTGGCCGATCTCGTCGCCGGGCGCGGACGATTTCTGCTTCTGCGGCAACGCTTCGCCTGACGGCCAGCCCTATTGTGCCGGCCACAGCCGCCTCGCCTACCGGCCGAACTCGCGCCCGCGCGTGGCGCGCCTCTGACCGTCAGCCCAGCCGCCAGCCGACCTCTTGCGTGAAGCTCTCGTAGAACGCGCGGTCGTAGGCCTGCTCGGGCGTCTTGCGCACGCGCTCGTCGAGGCGTTTGGCGTCCTCGCCGACCAGGATGCGCCATTGGCCGGCCTTGACGCCGTCGAGGATGATCTTGGCGGCCTGCGCGGCCGTGGTCGGCGCGTCCTCGAGGAAGCTGCGGGCGCGCTCGGCGAACGCCGCCTGGATGTCGTCGTCCGACATCTTCTCGGCGTCGGGCATGCCGGCGGCGACCATGCGCTTGCGGGTCAGCGCGATCTCGTCGGCGTTGAGGCGCTCCGAGCCGTCGCCGCTCTGCACCCTGCGCGAGTTGAAGACGATCGAGGTGCCGATATGGCCGGGCATCACCACCGAGCACTTGATGTGCGGCGCGTGCAGGCGCAGATCGTTGATGAGCGCCTCGGTAAAGCCCTTGACCGCGAATTTCGCCGAGCTGTAGGCGGTGTGCGCCTGGCCCATGCCGATCGAGGCCCAGAAGCCGTTGACGCTGGAGGTATTGACGATGTGGCCCTCGTCCGCCTTCACCAGCATCGGCAGGAAGGTGCGCACGCCGAGATAGACCCCGCCCCAGCAGATGTTGAAGGTGCGCTCCCACTGCTCGCGCGTGTTGCTGAACAGGCTACCGCCGCCGCCGATGCCGGCGTTGTTGAACAGGAGATGGATCCTGTCGGTCGCCTGCTGCTCTGCGAGCTCGTCGCGGAAGCGCTCGAGGTGATCCTCGATCGAGACGTCGGCGACGTGGGTGGTGACGCGCAGGCCCTGCGGCAGCTTCTCGACCTCGCACAGCCGCCTGGTCTCGGCCATGGCGGCCTCGGAGACGTCGCACATCGCGACATTGCAGCCCTCGGCCACGAGCTGGCGCGCCAGCT
>NZ_JAGWUA010000360.1 GCF_028868675.1 Bradyrhizobium sp. | reverse complement strand
GCGGCGAAGCTCGGCGAGAGCCACACCCTCTCGATCCCGACGCTGTCGGCCATTTCCGACACCGCGCTCACCCGCGACGTCGAGATCGCGATGGGCGCCGACGGCCTTCCCAACACCTTCGTGCCCGGCCGCAACCTGGTGTTCCTGACGTTTGCCGCCGCGCTCGCCTACCGGCGTGGCATCTCCCACATTGTTGGCGGTATGTGCGAGACCGATTACTCCGGCTATCCCGATTGCCGCGACGAGACCATCCGCGCGATGCAGAACGCGTTGTCGCTCGGCATGGCGCGGAAGTTCGAGCTGCACACGCCGCTGATGTGGATCGACAAGGCCGCGACCTGGAAGCTCGCGCACGAGCTCGGCGGGGCCGGTCTCGTCGATCTCATCCGCGAGCAGTCGCACACCTGTTACCTCGGCGAGCGCGGCGCGCGGCACGACTGGGGTTTCGGCTGTGGCGTCTGTCCGGCCTGCGCGCTGCGGGCGAAGGGCTGGCGGGAGTATGCGAAGGGGAGGTAGAGCCTCACGCTCCCGTCACAGCAATGACGGTGGCGCTACTCAAAATCCTCCGGCCTCAGCTCGATCGGCCTGCCATGCGGCGTGCGGTCGCAAGCCCTGTCCCAGGCGTCGCGGTAGCGGTGCAGCGTCTCCGCGGAGGTGACGCCCTTGGCGGCGACCAGCTTTTCCAGCGTCGCGAGCCAGTGCTGGTAGTAGGTCTCGCCGGTGTCGGGATCGCCGGCTCCCTGCGCCCGCGCAATCTCCTCGGCCAGCGCCGCCGCCCATTCGCTCCAGGTAAACACGCCGCGCTCATAGAGCGTCAGCGCCATCGCGAAGGCATGGGCCTCCCAGGGGGCGCGGAATACGGGGCCGTCCGCGTCGGTCGGAATGCCCGGCACGGCGCCGACGGCCTCGCGTGCAGCTTGCGATTGGATCGGCATCAGGCGCGCTCCAGATAGGGCTCCCAGGCGTCGACCGACACGCTCAGGCCCGGGTCCGGCGCATCGGGCCAGAGATCGGACCCTGTAAACGCGACCGTGTAGAGCCATTGCGGGTCTTCGCCCGCGCCGCGCGCGTTGCTGTCGGGGTAGACGTGGCAACCGTGCACGTGCTCGATACGGCCGACACGGCCGCGGACGTAGTGCGGCAGGCGCGTGTGGGTCGGCGGATGAATGTCTTTGGCGCGGACACGGTCGCCGACAGCGAACAGGGCGGGGCGCGCGCACCCGCGTTCCGTCGGGCCGCCGCGTCGAAGGGTGCTCTCGACGTCGTCGCGCTTCAGGATGCTGTTCACCGGTGTGACGGGATGCAGCACCTTGCCGGCTTCGATCTCGTCGGCGAAAACGAGCTTGCGCTCCTGCATCAGCCGCTCGAGGCCGGCGAGCCAGAGCTCATAGTAGCTCTTGCTCAGATAGTCCGCGGGCGGACGGTTCTCGCGGGCAAAGCGCGACATGTCGATGTTCCAGCCGCCCGGCGTCGCCATGGCGAGGGTGAGCGCAAAGGCGCGGCGCTCCCATTCGGCGTGAAACACTGGCTCGTCCGGCTCCGGCCTGACCGGTCCGACCCAGGGCACGCCGCCCATGTCATGCGCGCCGTCCATCAGGCAATCTCATGTGGTTGTTTCGGCAGTCCGGTGCCGATCATGCTGTCGCGGGTGACGAGGTCGGCGAGGCGCTCCTCGCTCCAGCCCTCGGTGCCGTCGGGGCGCATCGGCAGCACGAGGTAGCGGATTTCCGCGGTGGAGTCCCAGACGCGAATCTTGCGGTCCGCCGGCAGGTCGAAGCCGAAATCCTTCAACACGCCGCGCGGATCCTTCACCGCCTTGGAGCGATACGGCGCCGACTTGTACCAGACCGGCGGCAGGCCCAGCACCGGCCAAGGATAGCAGGAGCACAGCGTGCACACGACCATGTTGTGCACGGCGGGCGTGTTCTCGACCACGACGATGTGCTCGCCCTGACGGCCGGCATAGCCGAGTTCCCCGATCGCCGGCGTGCCGTCGTTCAGGAGGCGGGCGCGAAAGGCGGGGTCCGTCCAGGCGCGCGCCACGACGCGTGCCCCGTTGCGCGGGCCGACCCTGGTCTCGTAGGTCTCGATCAGGAGGTCGAGCGCGG
>NZ_JAGWUA010000172.1 GCF_028868675.1 Bradyrhizobium sp. | reverse complement strand
AGCGACACGGATGAGAGCGTGAAGACCGTGACGAGGCCCATGAGGATAATATCATAGGGCTCCGGCTTGAAGCCGAAGGCCAGCGCCGCCATCACGAGGGCCGCAAACGCCACCTGGGCCGCGGTGTTCAGCTTCGACACCATCAGCGGCTTCATGGCGACGGGCTTGTCGAACAGCCAGGACACGATCACGGCGGCGACGATCATGATGTCGCGCGACACCACCAGGATCACGATCCAGCGCGGGATCGCGCCCCAGATTCCCAGCGCCATGTAGATCGAGACCAGCAGCGCCTTGTCGGCGAGGGGGTCGAGCAGGGCGCCCAGTTCGCTCGTCATGTTGAAGCGCTTGGCCAGGAACCCGTCCACGGCATCGCTGATGCCGGCGATCAGGAAGACCGCGAACGCGACCTCCATTTGGCTCGACACGATGGCCCAGACGATGATCGGGACCAGCATGATGCGGCCCAGGGTAATGATGTTCGGAATACTCACACGGCGCTTCCCGGCACCCGGTCTGACCTCGAATCCGGTCCATTGGAGGCTGAACCGGTTTGTTATCTACATAGTACAGGGCTTGGCCGCTTGCGAGCCATTGCGCAGCCCTCGAATTCGACGTAACCAGCCGGAAACCCACTGGAAATCGGGCATGACCGACCGCAAAAACGGCCTCACCTATGCCGATTCAGGCGTCGACATCGATGCCGGCAATCGCCTCGTCGACCTGATCAAGCCGATGGTGCGGGCTACCGCGCGCCCCGGCGCCGACGCCGAGATCGGCGGATTCGGCGGCCTGTTCGACCTGAAGGCAGCCGGTTTCAGGGATCCCGTGCTGGTCGCTGCAACCGATGGCGTGGGCACCAAGGTGAAGATCGCGATCGAGACCGGCCTGCATGGCGGGATCGGCATCGACCTCGTGGCGATGTCGGTCAATGACCTGGTGGTGCAGGGAGCCGAGCCGCTGTTCTTCCTGGACTATTTTGCCTGTGGGAAACTCGATCCCGAGGCTGCGGCCGCGATCGTCGCGGGCGTCGCCGAAGGCTGCCGCGAATCCGGCTGTGCGCTGATCGGCGGGGAGACCGCCGAGATGCCCGGTCTCTACAAGGACGGCGACTACGACCTCGCCGGTTTCGCGGTCGGTGCGGCCGAGCGCGGCACGCTGCTGCCGCGCAAGGACATCGCGGCCGGCGACGCCGTGATCGGGCTGGCGTCCTCGGGCGTGCACTCCAACGGCTTCTCGCTGGTACGCAGGGTCGTCGCGCAGTGCGGGCTCGGCTTCGAGGCGCAGGCACCGTTCGCGCCGGTGATGACGCTCGGCGGGGCGCTGCTTGCGCCTACGCGGCTCTACGTCAAATCCTGCCTGCGGGCAATCCGCGAGACCGGCGCGGTCAAGGGACTGGCGCACATCACCGGCGGCGGCTTCACCGACAACATTCCGCGCGTGCTGCCGAAGAACCTCGGCGTCGGCATCGATCTCGCCCGCGTGCCGGTGCTGCCGGTGTTCAAGTGGCTGGCGGCGCAGGGCGGCATCGCCGAGCTCGAGATGCTGCGCACTTTCAACTGCGGCATCGGCATGGTCGTGATCGTCGAGCCGGATGCGGCGGACAAGGTCGTGCAGGTCTTCACTGACGCCGGCGAGACGGTGGCCGTGCTCGGCAACGTCGTCCCGGCCGAGGGCGAGCATCGCGTGGTCTATGACGGCCACCTCGACCTCGCGCTGTGACCCCGATGAAGCGCCGCGTCGCCATCCTGATCTCCGGACGGGGCTCCAACATGGCCGCGCTGATCAAGGCCGCGGCTGCGCCGGATTTTCCGGCCGAGATCGCGCTCGTGATTTCCAACCGCACGGAAGCGGCGGGCCTGGAGAAGGCGCGGGCGGGCGGCGTGCCGACGCTCGTGATCGAGAGCAAGCCGTTCGGCAAGGATCGCGTCGCCTTCGAGGCCGTGCTGCAATCCGCGCTCGATCAGCACGGCATCGAGCTGATCTGCCTCGGCGGCTTCATGCGGCTGTTCACCGCCGAATTCACCCGCGCCTGGTACGGGCGGATGCTCAACATCCATCCCTCGCTCTTGCCGTCCTTCCCCGGCCTCGATCCGCACGGCCAGGCGCTGCGCGCCGGCGTCAAGCTGTCCGGCGCGACCGTGCACTTCGTGATCCCGGAGACCGATGCCGGCCCGATCGTGATGCAGGGCGCCGTTCCCGTCAGCGACCACGACACGGCGGACACGCTGTCGGAGCGCATCCTCGAGGTCGAGCACCGCATCTATCCGGAAGCACTGCGGCTGCTCGCCACCGGCAGGGTCCGGATCGAGGGCGATGTCTGCAGGACCGCTGGCAGCGGCGGCTCGGAGAACTTCCTGATCTCGCCGGTGGTGGGCAGCGGCGCGGAATAGGCGCCAAACAAAATCCCCCGGCAGGGCCGGGGGTGACGTCGTCAATTCCTGCGTGAATCGTCAGCGAAGTCAGGAGACCTTGAGGTTCTCCGCGGATGTCTTGCCGCGGTTCTCCACGAGGTCGTATTCAACCACCTGGTTTTCATTGAGGGTGGTCAGTCCAGCGCGCTCGACGGCGGAGATGTGGACGAACACGTCCTTGTCGCCGCCCATCGGCTTGATGAACCCATAGCCCTTTGTCGGGTTGAACCATTTGACGGTGCCCTTTTGCATCGCCATCGCCTCTCTCCTGGTCTGGATACAAAAAAGACGCGGTCACGATTTCGCGTGCCACGCCACAAACGGGCTTAGTCTGTTCGAGTCCTGAATTTCAACGTCGCGAAACGCACAGCCGAGCGGCCAAATCCGATTGTACCGAACATAGCAACATGAAAATCGGGCCTTAGCAAGCAGGGCCGATGATCAGGTCGAACGGAGCAGGCCGGAGCACGGTGTTCGACCTGTGGCAGCGGAACCACAATCGCGAGCAATGGACCATGCGGGCAGACCCGGCCGATTGACCCATCATGCCAGTTGCGCGCAAATCGCCCGCACATATCGCAATTTGCGCCTCGCGTGCGCCGTCTTTTTGTTTCGGGATTTGTCGTCATGTGCTGCCGGTCGCAGCCCTCGGCTAGGCGGACGATCAGGCTCTGGCGGATCGTTGCTGCGATCGCGGTCGTGCTGACCGTCGGTCTGGAAATACCTGCGCATGCGCAATCGCTGACACCGACGCCCGCACCCAGCCCATCCCCCACGCCATCGCCCAGCCCCACGCCGAACACGATCGCCTACGACCGGTCGACCGGCAACGCCACGCTCAACCTCGGCTCCGGCTTCCTGGAGCGGCTCGGCAACCAGGCCTCCAACGGATTTGACCGGACCTTCCGCAACAATCCCGGGGGCGGGGGCGCCTCGGTCGACGCGGAAGCGCCGCGCTACCGCAGTTGGTTCGAAGGCTACGGAATCGCGGCCCGGACCGATGCGCAGGGCGATTTCGTCGGCGACAGGCGGAAGACGTTCGGTGGGGTCGCCGGCTTCGGCGCGCGCATCGCGCCGGGCGTCAACATCGGCTTCTCCGTGGACCAGAGCCGCACCGACGTCGACGTGCCGCTGGCGCTGCAGTCGGCGACGCTGGATTTGACCCAGCTCGGCTTCAACGGCTCCGTCGACAAGGGGCCCTGGACCTGGGCGTTCGCGCTCGTCCACGGCTTCGGCAACGTCCGTTCCAGCCGCGATACCGGCTTCGGGTTCGCGACCGCGCGCTATAACGCCGCAATCGACGGCGCGCTGACCGAGCTCAGCTACTACTGGGCCATGGAGCAGGCGCGCATCGTGCCCAAGGCCGCGCTCGAATATGTGCGCGCCACCAGCGCCTCGTTCCAGGAGGTCGGCGGGCTGGATCCGATGGCGGTCGGCTCGACAGCGCTGGAGCGCGCGCGCATCATGATCGGCGCCGAGGTCGGGCGCTACTTCATTTTCGACCGGAAGGTCCTCGACCTGTCGGCCTACGGCAAGCTCGTCGACAATTTCTATCAGAGCCTGGGCTCGGTCCAGGTCAGCCTTGGCGCGCAGAGCATCGTCGTGCCCGGCATCGGCGAAAGCCGCTACGGCATGGACGCGGGCGCGTCCGCTTCCCTCAGCCTGACCAACACGGCGCGCCTCTACCTCAACTATGACGGCAAATTCCGCAACGAACTGCAGTCGCACCAGGGCACGATCGGCTTCGAATACAAGTGGTAGGTCGGGATAGCCGACGTCAGGCGGGCGTGGCCGCGACATAACCGGTCAGGCCGACGCTGTCGCGGGCCGCGGTCATCAGCGGCACCAGCGCGTTCGGGTGGATGAACTCGTCGCGGAAGCAGGGATAGATCTTCGGATCGAAGATCTTCTTCAGCCAGTCGACCACGATCTTGTGGCGTTCGGACGACCGGAACTCCTTGTGATAGGTCAGCCAGAGATCGGCGTGATGGCTGACGCCGAGATCGACGGCGACGAGCGGTGCGCCGAGCGCGATCGAGACCGTCGGCAGGAAGCCGATGCCCGCGCCGCGCTCCACCGCGTAGAGCACGCCGATCGACGAGTTGGTCTTGATGCCGACGATGCCATCGAGCGACTTCAGTCCCAGAATGCGGGCATAGGCGGTGTCGTCGACCTGCGGCGCGGTCTGCTTCACGATCCTGTGGTGCTTCAACTCGGCCAGCGTCTTCGGCACGCCGTGCAGGCTCTCATAGTTCTTCGAGACGAAGGGATAGATGTGCAGGCGGCCGATCTTGGCCACGATCAGATCGGGATTGGTCGGCGGCTCGAGCTGGATCGCGATGTCGGATTCCAGCCGCGCGACGTCGGCCTGTTCCATGGCGCAGCGCAGATCGACCGTGATCTTGCGATAGGTCTTCTGGAAGTCGATCAGCCGCGGCAGAATCCAGAAATTGCCGGGGCCCTCCGTCACGGCGACGCGAACGGTGCCTACGGTGTCGTTCGAGGAGCGGGCCGCGCGGCGGAACACGTTGAAGGCGTGGCGCTCCATCAGCGAAACGTCGGAAATCATCGCCGTGCCTTCGTCGCTCAGCGTGAGACCGCTCTGGTCGCGCAGGAACAGCTTGCAGCCGATGCTCTCTTCCAGCCGGTCGATCTTGCGCATCAGCGTGGTCGAGGTGAGGCCGAGTTCCTCGGCGGCATTGCGGAAGCTTTTATATTTTGCGCAGGCCAGGAACAGCTTGAGATCGTCCCAGGACGCGCCCAGAGGCTCCTCGGTACGGTGCTGCATGACCGCAGCACCCCGTTGCAATACTTGCTGCATACTCCTGATCCCCAGCCGTTAAGCTCCTGATTACAACGGGATGGGCAAACGATAGAGGCGCGCCATGACAATGGAAAGGGGCTCGTTGACCGCACGGCATGATTTCGACGCGCTGCCGCTCAGCCCGGACGTCGATGTGCATTGCGCGCAATTTGATGAAATTGCAGCTCTGGCCGACATGGCCCACCGCCTGGTGCCGGGCGTGCGGATCGGGGAACGGGAACTGGCGCGCTACTTCACCTTCGACCCCCAGTGCATCCTGACGTTCGGCCGGGACCGCAGACTGTTGGGCGGCATGGCGTTTCTCTACCTCAACGACCGCGGACACGACGCGCTTCTGCTCGACGAAATCTGCCTGACCGAGCCCGATACACGGCTGCTCGCGTCCGGCAACCAGGAAGTTTCGGCGATCTACATCTGGGCCATAGCGGCGATCGGCCGGGGCATTGCGGGGCTCGGCAAGGCGGCCGCGCATCTGCGGCAACCGCGCTTTCGCAGCGCGGATTGTTTCGCCCAGCCGTCGACCGCGGCCGGACGCGACATCATGAAAGCGACGGGTTTCGAGCCCATTGCGAGCTTCCAGCCCGACCTGTGGCGCTACGAGCGTCCCTGGAACCGACGACCCCCGCGCATGCCGGCCCCGATTTTAGCAGCAAGGAGTTTCGCAGATGCACGGCACTAGGATCCCCGTCGCCAAACCGGACTCACGCGCCATCACCATTCGGATCGCACGCGATCCCAACGACCTCATGCTCGTCACCGCCATACGCTCGGCGGTCTATCTCGCCGAGCAGGATTGTCCGTTCGAGGAGGAATTCGACGGCAACGATCTGGTCGCGGCGCATTTCATCGGCTTCGTCGGCAGCGAGCCGGCGGGCTGCCTGCGGGTGCGCTTCTTCGGCGAATTCGCCAAGGTCGAGCGGCTCGCGGTGCGCCATCAGTACCGACGCTCGCGCGTGTCGTTCAAGCTCGTGCAGGCGAGCGTCGACTACGTGAAGCGCAAGGGCTTTCGCAAGATCTACGGCCAGGCGCAGGACCGGCTGGTCGACTTCTGGGCCCATTTCGGCGCCAAGCCGCTTGGTCACAACCGCAAGATCACCTTCTCGGATTTCTCCTATACCGAGATGGTGCTGGAGATCGAGCCGGGGCCGGATGCCATCACGCTGGACAGTGATCCTTACGTGATCATCCGCCCCGAAGGCGACTGGGACCGGCCTGGCGTTCTCGATGCCTCGGCCGGACGGTCGGCGACGTCGCCGCTGCGCAATCTCTCCGTGGCGGAGCGTTGAAACTCGTGCAGGTCTAAGCAAGAAGATGCTGGCTCCCGTTCACGACGATCCGCCGATCCTCGTCTGCGCCGATCTGCAGATAGAGTACCTGACCCAGGGGCGTCGCCACGTCATTCTCGACGGCGACGCCGCCACCTCGCGCTGCCTCGCTCTCCTGACGCTGTGGCGGGACAACCTCTGGCCGGTCATGCATCTGAAGCGCATTGCGCAGGCTGCGTGGTTCAATCCGGCATCGAAGCTGACCGATTGGATCGGTGAGTTGAAGCCGCGGCCGGGCGAGATGACGTTCGAGCATCCGCTGCCGTCGGCCTACAGTTCCGCGCGATTTGCGGACTACGCTACCAACATCAGGAACATGCGCTGCGTGCTTCTCGGATTTTCGCTCGACGAGACGATTCTGGCGACCGTCGTCGACGGATTTCATCGCAGCCATCGCTACCAGGTGGTCGGCGACGCCGTCGCCTGCCGGCACCCGGGTTCGGGGGATGCTGCCGCCTACAAGCAGGCGGTGATGAATGTGATCGGCAATTTTGCTACGCTGCGCCCCAGCGTCGAACTCATCCGGACGAGCGGCGCCATTGCGGTGTAGCCGGCCGTGGCCGGCGACGGGGCTGGGTGGGACATCGTGTCTCGGGGGCAAGAGCTCGAACGGCTGGCGGGTGATCTGACGCTCGTCCTTGAAAGGGCGCGCCGTCTTGGCCTGCCGACCACCGTCTATCTGCTTTCGATGGCGCTGGTCGAGGTGCAGGAGGCCGCTGCCGACGATGACGGCGGCGAGGACGGCGACGAAGACGGTGACGACGGGGCGACCTGAGCGGCCGCAGCAGCGGTTTTCCGCATTGCAGTCGGGCGCCTGCCGCCGGTGAAATGGCGTTGCAAGTTGTGCATTGTCGCAATAGCCAAGAAGCGACGCTTTTCTCAAGCGAGTCTGGCACCGGCGCGGCCGGTCATGCCGAGGCTCAAGGAATTTTCGCGATGACCATGCTGCCCAATTCGCAAGAAGCCCGTGACGTCGCCTATCAGCTCCACGCCTACACCAATGCGCGGGCCCACCAGCAGGCCGGCCCGCTGGTGATCGAGCGCGGCGAGGGGCCGTATGTCTATGATGCCGGCGGAAAGCGCTATCTGGAAGCGATGGCGGGCCTCTGGAGCGTGGGCCTCGGCTTCAGCGAGAAGCGGCTGGTCGAGGCGGCGCATCGTCAGATGCAGGCGCTGCCGTTCTACCACACCTTCGCCTCGCGCTCGCACGGACCCTCGATCGACCTGGCCGAGAAGCTCGTCAAGATCGCGCCGGTGCCGATGAGCAAGGTGTTCTTCACCAATTCCGGCTCCGAGGCCAACGACACCGTGCTGAAGCTGATTGCCTATCGCTCCAACGCGATGGGCCAGCCGCAGCGGAAGAAGGTACTGAGCCGGCTGCGCGCCTATCACGGCGTGACGATCGCGTCCGCAAGCCTCACCGGCCTACCGAACAACCACCGTTCGTTCGACCTGCCGCTGCCGAACGTGCTGCACACGGGCTCGCCGCACTTCTACAAGGATGCGGCGGCAGGCGAGCGCGAGGAGGCGTTCGCGACGCGGCGCGCCGAGGAGCTGGAGGCGCTGATCCTGAAAGAGGGGCCGGAGACGATCGCAGCCTTCTTCGGCGAGCCGGTGATGGGCGCCGGGGGCGTCATCGTGCCGCCCGCGACCTATTGGGAGAAGATCCAGGCCGTCTTGAAGAAGTACGATATCCTGCTGGTCGCCGACGAGGTGATCTGCGGCTTCGGGCGGACCGGCAAGATGTTCGGCTGCGAGACCTTCAAGATTGCGCCCGACGTGATGGTGGTCTCCAAGCAGATCACCTCGAGCTATTTCCCGTTCTCGGCGATCATGATGAACGATCGGATGTTCGAGCCGATCGCCGACGAGAGCAACAAGATCGGCGTTCTCGGCCACGGCTTTACGGCCGGCGGTCACCCGGTCGGCGCCGCGGTCGCGCTCGAAAACCTCAAGATCATCGAGGAGCGCGGCCTCGTCGCCCAGGCCGCCGAGACCGGCGTCTATATGCAGCGCCGGCTGCGCGAGTTCGCCGGCCATCCGCTGGTCGGCGAGGTCCGCGGCGTCGGCATGATCGCTGCCATCGAGCTCGTGCTCGACAAGCAGAAGAAGGTCGCCGCCACCAAGCCGGGCGCGGTCGGGACGATCGCCAGCCGCCTCCTGCTGGAGCGCGGCGTCATTTCCCGCAATATGGCGGATGCGCTCGCCATCTGTCCGCCGCTGATCGTTACGAAGGGGCAGATCGACGAGATGATCGGCGCGATCGCCGGCACGCTGGAGGATCTTAAGCCGGCGGTCGCCAGTCTGACGCCGGCGTAAGCCGCGTTGCGTTGGCCGTTACGCCCGGTCGACGCCGATCACGCGGCCCTTCTCGATCGCCAGCGCGAGCTCGCCGTGCTTCAGCTTGAGCGCGGCATCGCCGAACAGCTCGCGCCGCCAGCCGCGCAGCGCCGGCACGTCGGCAGCGTCGTCGGCGGCGATCCGCTCGAGGTCGTCGACGGTCGCGATCACCTTGGTGGCGACGGCGTGGCGCTCCGCGGTCATGCGCAAGAGCACCTTCAACAGCTCGACGATCGCCGCGCCGTTGGAGTTGTTGCGCGGCTTCTCCAGCTTGGGCAGCGTGGCCGGATCGCGCGCCAGCCCGCGCTGCACGGCGGCGACGATGTCGGTGCCCCATCTGGACTTCTCAAAACCCTTCGGCACCGATCGCAGATGGGCGAGCTTCTCGATCGTGGTCGGAGCGTGCGTGGCGATGTCGCTGATTGCTTCGTCGCGCAGGACGCGGCCGCGTGGCACGTCGCGGCTCTGGGCCTCCTGCTCGCGCCAGGCTGCGACCTCCATCAGCACCGCAAGGTCCTTTGGCTTCCGCACGCGCGTCTTCAGCCGCTCCCA
This sequence comes from Bradyrhizobium sp., assembly GCF_028868675.1. Taxonomy (GTDB): domain Bacteria; phylum Pseudomonadota; class Alphaproteobacteria; order Rhizobiales; family Xanthobacteraceae; genus Bradyrhizobium. The sequence goes on along the minus strand of NZ_JAGWUA010000172.1, from coordinate 1,350 downwards.
GGCACGCTCGGGGTGGAAGTCGTAGGTGCGTGGCGAGGTCAGGATGTCCATCTCGATCGAGACCCATTCGCTGCGGCGGCGCTTCCTGAGGTCGGCGTCGAGCGCGGCGAAGACGTCGCGCAGATGCGTGACGTCGGAGACCGCGTAGTGCATCTGCTCCTTGCTGAGCGGCCGGCGCGACCAGTCGGTGAAGCGGTGGGTCTTGTCGGGCCGGTGGCCGGTGACCTTCTCGACGAGCTGGTCATAGGCGATGCTGTCGCCATAGCCGAGCACCATGGCGGCGACCTGGGTGTCGAATATCGGGTGAGGGATGATGTTGGCGCGGTGCCAGATGATTTCGATGTCCTGGCGGGCGGCGTGGAACACCTTCAGCACGCCCTCTTTCCCCATCAGATCGAAGAACGGCTCGAGGTCGATCCCCTCGGCGAGCGCGTCGATGACCACGGCCTCCTCGGGGCTCGCCATCTGCACCACGCATAGCAGCGGGTAATAGGTGGTTTCGCGCAGGAACTCGGTATCGACGGTGATGACGGGGTGCTTGGCCAGCCGGTCGCAGGCGGCGACGAGCTCAGCGGTGGTGGTAATCAGATTCATGAACGGCCCATGACAGGTGCCCCCAGCCGTTCTGCCGAAAGCGCTGATATGTCAAGGGGCTCGATGCGAATTCGAGCCTTGCATTTCAGCCGGAATCGTCAGCGGCGGGTCGGGTCGCTGGAAGACCGGCCGCGCGACTCTATTCGTAGCGGATCCGCTGCGACGGCCGGCGCGCGCGAGGCAGCGCCACGGCGACCACGCACATGGCGAGCATCGCCAGCCCCATGAATTCGAACACCAGGACGTCCACGGCAATCTCCCTCGAAAGATTGCTAGACTTGTCGGGGGTCGATTGAGGGTCTGTTAATCGTCGTGGTTACCGGCGGACGCGCGAGGCGGATGGTGGATGGGGGGTTAACGGGGAGCCTCGTCAGAGCCAGTTGTCCTCGACGAAGCACCAGACCAGTCCGCAGGTCAGCGCCAGCCCGGCGAGCAGCTTGTGCGGACTGATGATCAGGATGCCCGGGATCGGCACGGCCAGATAGGACAGCAGCAGCCAGATTGCGATGGTCGCGGAGGGAACGACGATGAACGCCTCGGCTCTCTTGAAGCCGAGAAGCCGGTCGGGCAGCCAAAACACTGCGACGATCGCGAGCACGATTGCGCCGATGATCAGCAGGCCGAAGAGTCCATATGCCACGACCAAGGCGAACGTATGCATGTCGGATCCAGTGCTTGATCGCACGGCGATCGTGACGGCGCCCTGTTAACGCCCGGTGCACGCCGGCCATGGACCCGCGGGCAGCCACGAAGCCT
>NZ_JAGWUA010000171.1 GCF_028868675.1 Bradyrhizobium sp. | reverse complement strand
CGAAGGTTCCGTCACCAACTCGAATTGCATGGGTCGTTCGACCGTGCCGGCGCCGGGCAATGCGGGTCCTGCTTGAAAAGGCCGCAGCGGCTTTCGTCGCTGCGGCCCCGCGGGGTCAAAAAGAAATAGGTGAAGTATTCGCCAGCCGTGAATGAGAACTTATCCGTTGGCCCGCGCCGGCTTGCAATTCGAATCCGCCGTTCCGATCAGCGGAACAAGCTCCGCTGTTGCGCCGATGCGACGGTTGGGACCGCGATCATGTCCGGAGCGGAGACCAATGAAGCATCGTCGCGCAGGCGATTTGCCCGGCACGTCAACCCTCATTTCGGAATATACGCAGTGCGGCACCGGCGCTTGACGGCCCTTTGCATGGGGTTGAACCTCGATTTCTAGTCGAGCTCGACCACCTGGCCATCCGCGAGCGACACCCGCCGGTCCATGCGGCCGGCCAGCTCCATGTTGTGGGTCGCGATCAGCATCGCGACCCGGGTCGCCTTGACGAGCTGCATAAGCGCCTGGAACACGTGATCGGCGGTGCCGGGATCGAGGTTGCCGGTCGGCTCGTCGGCGAGCAGCACCCGCGGCGCGTTGGCGACCGCGCGGGCGATCGCGACCCGCTGCTGCTCGCCGCCCGACAGCTCGGCCGGGCGATGGGTGATGCGGTCGCCGAGCCCGAGATAGGACAGGATCTCCTTGGCGCGCTTGACGCTCTCGGAGCGCTTCAGGCCGCGGATCATCTGCGGCAACATGACGTTCTCCAGCGCCGAGAATTCCGGCAACAGCCGGTGCGACTGGTAGACGAAACCGATCTCGGTGCGGCGGAGCTGGGTGCGCTCGATGTCGGGAAGCTGCGAGGTCGGCGCGCCCCCGACGTAGACCTCGCCGGCGTCCGGCGCCTCCAGCAGGCCCGCAATGTGCAGCAGCGTCGACTTGCCGGAGCCGGAGGGCGCCACCAGCGCCACCGACTGCCCCGGCCACAGCGCGAGCTTGGCGCCGTCCAGAATGGTCAGCGTCGCCTCGCCCTGCATGTACTGCCGTCTTATCTCGTGGAGATAGATGACCGGTACATCGTCCGCCCCCTGCTCCATCAGCCCCTCACTCGTACCGGAGCGCTTCGACGGGGTCGAGGCGCGCCGCGCGCCACGACGGGTAGAGCGTCGCGAGGAACGACAGCGTCAGCGCCATGATGACGACCGCGGAGGTCTCGCCGATGTCGATTTCGGCCGGCAGGCGGGACAGGAAGTAGAGTTCCGGCGAGAACAATTCGGTGCTGGTGAGCCAGGACAGGAATTGCCGGATCGATTCGATGTTGAGGCAGATGACGAGCCCGACGAAGAAGCCGACCAGCGTGCCGACCACGCCGATCGAGGCGCCGGTGATCAGGAAGATGCGCATGATGGAGCCTTGCGAGGCGCCCATGGTGCGCAGGATCGCGATGTCGCTGCCCTTGTCCTTCACCAGCATGATCAGGCCGGACACGATGTTGAGCGCCGCCACCAGCACGATCATGGTGAGGATCAGGAACATCACGTTGCGCTCGACCTGCAGCGCGTTGAAGAAGGTCGAGTTGCGCTGGCGCCAGTCGACCAGGAACACCGGCCGGCCGGCCGCTTCGGTCACGGACTTGCGGAACTGGTCGATGCGGTCCGGATTGGTGGTGAAGACCTCGATCGCGGTGACGTCGTTGTTGCGGTTGAAATAGGCCTGCGCCTCGGCGAGCGGCATGAAGACGAAGCCGGCGTCGTATTCGGACATGCCGATCTCGAACACCGCCGTCACCTTGTAGGGCTTGATCCGCGGCGTGGTGCCCATCGGAGTGACGGCCCCCTTCGGCGAGACGAGCGTGATGCTATCGCCGGCATGCACCGACAACTGATCGGCGAGCCGCCGGCCGATGGCGATGCCCTGCCCCTCGTCAAAACCCTCGAGCGAGCCTTGCTTGATGTTCTTCGCGATCGAGGTGAGGTTGTTGAGGTCGTCCGCCCGCATGCCGCGAATGAGCACGCCCGCCGCATTGAAGGGCGAGGACGCAAGCCCCTGGCCGTCCACCACCGGCGCAACCAGCCGGATGCCCTCGACCTGGCTGATGCGGTCGGCAACATCCTTCCAGTCGGTCAGCGGCGATTCCAGCGGCTGCACCAGGATATGGCCGTTGAGGCCGAGGATCTTGTCGAGCAGTTCCTTGCGGAAGCCGTTCATGACGGCCATGACGATGATCAGCGTCGCCACGCCCAGCATGATGCCGAGGAAGGAGAAGCCGGCGATGACCGAGATGAATCCCTCCTTGCGGCGCGCCCGCAAATAGCGTGCCGACAGCATCCATTCGAAGGGCGCGAAGGGCGCGGTTTGCGCGGGTGCGGTCATGGTTTCGTCCATCACTCGATAATCCCATGATTCGGGGGGCAATTGTGGCCGGATTGGCCACCCCGCGGTCGCGCGATGAACAATATTCAACCGGCCAGGCGCGCCACGGCGTCGGCGGGCGACATTGTCTCGCGCGCGCCGTCGGTCCGCCGCTTGATCTCGACCTTGCCCTCGGCCAGCCCCTTCGGGCCGATCATGATCTGCCAGGGAATGCCGATCAGGTCGGCGGCGGCGAATTTTGCGCCGGCGCGCTGGTCGGTGTCGTCGTAGAGCACGTCGACGCCCTTGGCCGTGAGCTCGGCATAGAGCTTTTCGCAGGCCGCATCGACCGCGGCATCGCCCTGCTTGAGGTTGAGCACGACGGCCCGGAACGGCGCCACCGCCTCCGGCCATTTGATGCCGGCATCGTCATGGCAGGCCTCGATGATGGCTCCGACCAGCCGCGAGACGCCGACGCCGTAGGAGCCGCCATGGATCGGCACGTCGACCCCGTCGGGACCGGCGACAAGAGCCTTCATCGGCTCGGAATATTTGGTGCCGAAATAGAAGATCTGGCCGACCTCGATGCCGCGGGTGTGAACCCGCTTGTCGGCCGGCACCTCCTGCTCGAAACGCGCGGCGTCGTGGACGTCTTCGGTTGCGGCATAGACCGAGGTCCACTGCCTGATGATCGGGGTGAGGTCGCCGCCATAGTCGACGTCCTCGCCCGGCACCGGCAGTTCCAGCACGTCGCGATCGCAGTAGACGGCGGACTCGCCGGTCTCGGCGAGCACGATGAACTCGTGGCTGAGATCGCCGCCGATCGGCCCGGTCTCGGCGCGCATCGGGATCGCCTTCAGCCCCATCCGCGCGAAGGTGCGCAAATAGGCGACGAACATCTTGTTGTAGGCGACGCGGGCGGCGGCCTCGTTGAGATCGAAGGAATAGGCGTCCTTCATCAGAAACTCGCGGCCGCGCATCACGCCGAAGCGCGGGCGCTGCTCGTCGCGGAACTTCCACTGGATGTGATAGAGGTTGAGCGGCAGGTTCTTGTAGGACTTCACATAGGCGCGGAAGATCTCGGTGATCATCTCCTCGTTGGTCGGCCCATAGAGGAGCTCGCGCTTGTGCCGGTCGGCGATGCGCAGCATCTCCGGGCCGTAGGCGTCGTAGCGGCCGCTCTCGCGCCAGAGATCGGCGAGCTGCAGCGTCGGCATCAGCACCTCGATCGCGCCGGAGCGGTCCTGCTCCTCGCGCACGATCTGCTCGATCTTCTTCAGCACGCGGAAGCCGAGCGGCAGCCAGGCGTAGATGCCGGCGGCCTCCTGCCGCATCATGCCCGCCCGCAGCATCAGGCGATGCGAGACGATCTCCGCCTCCTTCGGATTTTCCTTCAGGATCGGGAGAAAAAACCGCGACAATCGCATGGGACCACTCGAAGATTCGGACGGGGCTGCAGTGAAACCGGATTGCCGGCGAAAATACAAGGCTGGGAATGAGGAAAACCGGCTAAAGCAACGGGATTCCTCATTAATTTTCCGTCCGGCGCAGGTGAAGGTTGAGCGATGTGCGATCCTCAGGGCGGCGCCAGCTCGAAGTCGTCCTCGAGCGTGATCCGCTCGAAATCGCTGACCAGCGCATCGATGCGCAGGTGCCAGCGGCCGGCCAGGGGCAATTCGACCTTGCGCGCATGCCAGTAGCCGTCGGCGCCGAGCTCGGCGTCGCGCTCCATCGGCTCGATGCCGCGCTCCGGCAGGCTCAGCGTCAGCGTGACCTCCTTCGCCTTCAGCAACGCGCCCTTGCCCGTCATCAACTGCAGCACGAAATCGTCGGTGCCGACCTTGCCCGGCGAGACCAGCACCTGGAACATCGCCTTGTCGGTGTGGATGTGAACCGCCAGCGGCGTCTCCGGAACGATCGTGCGCGGCGGCGGCGTGAAGCGCCAGCCGGCGACGACGGCGAGGATGGCGAGCGCCAGCGCGCATTCGAACAGGATCGAGCGCCTGAGCGCCGGCGCGGCCGCGCGTTCGGTCGCGAGCGCCGGCGTCAGTCGGAGGCGGTTGAGCGCGGCGAGCGCCAACAGCCCCGCGACCAGCGCGAGCTTGATCGAGAGGATGATGCCGTATCGAGTTTCGACCAAGGCAGCCGGGCTCCCGAGCTGAATGACCGCGAGTACAAGCCCGGTCAGCGCAAGGATCGCCACGACGGGCACGGCAACGCCCGAGAAGCGGTTGAGGATCGGCAGCGCCTCGGCCGTCGGCCCCGACACCAGCGCGACGAGCGGCGCCAGCGCACCGATCCAGAACGCGACGCCGAGGCCGTGCAGGACAATCGCAGGTCGTGTCAGCAATTCGGGCGGCGCCGTGGCCGCGTGCCCGGAAAGCGCCAGCGACAGGCCGACGCCGCCGAGCGCGACCGCCGACAGCGTGCGCGTCGCCCCTGCCCGCGCATCCCGCAGCACGACCCAAGACATCGCCATCACAACGAAAGCGATCAGCAACGATGGCCCTGCGCTGGTCGTTGCAGCAATCTTCCAGGGCGCAGGTGTCAGCAACGCCGTCGCCGACACGCCCAGTAGATCGGCGCCCAACAGGCCGAGCGAGGCTGCGGCACTGACCAAGCCGATCGCAAGCGCTGCGCGCGCCACGATCAATCCATCCGCGCGGCGAGAGATCCAGCTCGCGAAGAAGGCTCCGCCGACGCCGGCAAACAGGCCGAGATAGACGCCGATCCGTCCCAGCCAGATCAGCCCGTTGAGGCCACCGTCGGTCGCCGGCGGCGGCGTGCCGGCCGTCGGCGCGCCGACCGAGAAGATGACCGATCCCACGACGGGATGGCCATCCTCGGAGATCACGCGATAGCTGACGATCGCGGTGCCCCGCGGCAGGTCCTGCGGAACGGCCAGCGAGACGGTTTCGCCGGCGGCGGTGACGCGCGCGTCGTCGCGCACCCTGCCCTCGGCATCGATCAGCCTGATGGCGCCCGGCGTCACACTCTCGTTGAAGCGCAGCTCGACCACCTTCGGCGGGCTCGCGAGCACGCTGCCATTGGCCGGTTCGACCGCGACCAGCGCGGCGTGGGCCGACGCACCGGTCGCAAAGCCGGCAAGGAGGAGCAGCGTCGCAAGACCCGCCAGCCAGCGCATCAGAGCTTTGGCAGCAGCTTGACGCCCGGCGCCGGAGTCTTGCTGTCGTGCGAATGACCGGCGCCTTCGGCAGGGATGTCGATCCAGCGGCTGACGCCGTTCTCGCATTCCTGCACCACCGGGAAGTACAGCGTGGTGTTCGGCTTCAGGCCGTCGGTCAGGTAGGTGGCGACGACGAACTCGTCGTAGTTGCGATCGGGCAGCTTGCCGCCCGACCACACCACTTCCTTCGCGCCCGAGGATATCCTGTTGCCGTGATAGCTGTATTCGGCCGAATACTTGCCGTCGACGACATCGACGCTCCAGCCGGCCTTCGGCATCGGCTTCACCGAGATCACGCCTTCCGGAATCTGCACGCGGATCTTGACCGTGGGCGAACCCGCGCAGCCGTGCGGCACGGCGAACACGGCCTTGTAGGAGCCCCCGACCGTGGCCTGCTTGCCTTCGAGGTAAACATGCGCCAGCGCAGGCGAGCCCGCCAGCACGGCGGCTGCGGCGAGGACGCCGCAAGTTGAAACTGTCCGCATCGCGCGCCTCACATCTTCATGCCGGAATGACCGTGGTCCTTCTGCATTTGCATGTGGCCGCCCTTGTCGGCCGAACCGCCGGGCGCCTGCGCGCCGACGCCCTGGATGTCGAGCGAGACCTGCACCTTGCCGGCCTTCTCGAATTCCAGCGTCACCGGCACCTTGTCGCCCTGCTTGAGCGCGCCCTTGAGCTCCTCCAGCATCAGATGGTAGCCGCCCGGCGCGAGCTTCACGGTCTTGCCCGGCTCGATCGCGAGCCCCTTGTCGAGCGCGCGCATCTTCATCACGCCGTTGTCCATCGCCATCTCGTGGACCGACAGCTTGCCGGCGATCTCGGCCGAGCCGCCGATCAGCCGATCCGGCGTCGTGCCCTTGTTCTCGATGGTGAGATAGCCGCCAGCCACCTTGGCGCCGCCGGGCGTCGCGCGGCTCCAGGCCTGGGTGATCACGAGATCGCCGGCCTTGATCTCCTGCGCAGCGGCGGGTGTAGCCAGCGTGGCGGCGAACAGGGCGAAGCCCGCTAGTCCGGCCAGAAACGTCTTCATGGAGTGCTCCTTTTTGTCATTGGCAAGTGGTCAGAACGTGTACTTCGCCGCCAGCACGTAGGTTCGCCCCGGGAAGGGGTGGAACAGGAAATACTGGTAGTTGAAGAGATTATCGACGCCGAGATCAAACGAGAAATTCTTCGTGGCATTGTAGTGGATTTTCGCGTCGACCACGAAGAAGTTGTCGAACGCGCCGTACACGTGGGGGATACGATCGGTGTTGTCCAGCGTCGAATACTGCTTGCCGCTGTAGCGCGCGGCCACCGTGTAGACCCAGCTCTCGTTCGGCCGGTAGCTCACGCCGAACTTGGCGCGCCAGTCCGGCACGTAGGGCACGCGCTTGCCGACCACGGTGGTGGGCTGGTTGGTCACGGGATCGATACCGGCCCAGCTCGCATCGGCCAGGATGCGGGAGTCGACGTAGGTGACGCTGCCGAACAGCTGCAGGCCCGTGACCAGCACATTGTCCTTTTCGGCCGACAATTCCACACCCCGCATGCGGATCGCATCGACGTTGCTGATGACGGTCGTCGGCGTCTGCACTTTCGTCGTCGGATTGGTGACGAGATTGGTTTGCGAGATGATCGCGTGGTCGGTGTGCTCGCTGAACAGGGTCAGCCGCACACGACCGTCGTTCCACTTGCGCTCGATGTTCAGCTCGCCCGTCAGGTCCTGCTCGGGCAGCAGGTTGGGATTGGCGAAGGTGGCCACGCCGCCGACGGTCAGATTCTGATAGAGCTCCATCACCGTCGGATAGCGATAGGCGTGGCCGAAATTCGCCGTGACGTTCCACTCCTTGTCGAGATCGTAGGACAGCGACGCCTTCGGAGAAAAGTTGGTCGAGGCGAGTCCCGGCTGGAGGATCGACTTGGTCGAGATGATGGCGCCGGCGCTGGTCGTCGTCGTGTTGAGGTTGAACCCATCCCGCGCCTGCCAGGTCTCGAGCCGCCCGCCGAGCGTCAGCTTCAGGTTGGGTACGATCTTCCAAGCGTCCTGAATCCAGAGCGCGCCCGTGCGCGTTTCACCCTCGCCTTGCGAGTAAAGCGTGCCGGTCCCGTTGTCGTTGGTCGCGAACCAGACCGACGAGGCGAAGACCGGGGATTCCAGGCGATAGCGGTCGCCGTGGACGCCGAAGCTGACCTCATGCGACCCGCCACGGCCATTCGGCCGCCAGATGCCCTTGGCGTCGGCGTTCTGCCAGTTCGTGCCGTCCATCCGCGTGACCTTGCCGTTCAGGGAATAGCCGACGCCGGTAGGTGCAACGGTGAACGGATTGAGCTGGATGTCCTGGAGATAGTTGTAGCTTGAGGCCGACAGATCGAAATCGAAGGTCCCCTTGGTGTCGCTCCTGAGCGATACCGCGTTGCTCAGGTGGGTCTGGTCCCAGACGTATTTGGCGCTGGCAAAGCTGGAGATCCCCGCGAAGGTCGGCTGCCCGGTGGCGGTCGACGTGAGATAAGTCTGCGGGTTCGAGACCTGGTGGTTGTTCCAGACGCCGAACGAATAGGTCGCCTGCACCAGCGGCGTCAGGTCGAGAGCAAGACGAAGATTGCCGGAGGTCTGCTGCGAGCGCGCCAGGATTCCGGTCCCGACGACGTTCGCCGGAACCCCTTGCTTGTTGAGCGCCGGAAAGGTCCCCGTGGTCCCCCCGGGAATGGTTGCGCTGGTCGTGTAGGTCAGCGGCTGCTGAAAACTGTCGAGATAGTTGGCCGAGGCCAGCCAGGACAGGTTGCCGTTGCGGTTGCCCGCCGCGGCGCTGGTCTGGCTGGTGGGATAGACATCCCGCGTGCCGTATTGGCTCCACGGCATCACCGAGACCGTCTCCTTGGCGACGGCGAATGGCTTGTCCGGCATCTTCGAGGCGATCAGCAGCACGCCCCCGATCGAGTTGCCGGGATAGGCGGCTGCGAACGGGCCGTTGAGATAGTCGACTCGTCCGATCGCCTCCGGCGAGATCAGGTTCCATTTCGGTGAAGCCGTGGTGTTGTTGTTGCCGATCAGTGCCGAGATCAGGAGATCGTCGTAGTAGATCAGCGTGCGCGAGCTCGAATTGAGGCCCCAGCTCCGGGTCGCCAGCACCGACATGTTGTCGCCGTCGTTGCGTTTGCGCACGAACAGGCTCGGCATGTATTTGACGGCATCCTCCGCGTCCTTGAGGTTGATGGTCTCGTCGATCTCCTTCGCCGTGACGCTGAAGGATTCTTGCGGAAGCTGGTAGCGCGCCACGGCCGGCGGGGTCTCGAGCGAGGCCCGCGCCGCGGCTCCCTGCGGGTTGACCACGAGAACCGTCCGCGGCCGGTCGGCGGCCGATCGCGTGACGGCGGTCCGCGGCACCGGCTTGCGCGCGGCCGGCGGAGGCGACTGCGGCGCATCGACAGTGACCTCCGGCAGCACCCTTTCGCTGCTCTGGGCGAACGCCTCGCCCGCCGACGCGAGCAGCATTGCCTGAACGGCAACGATACTCACGCCGCACAGGGCATGAAGACGGAACATGAGATGTTTCCTGACGCCGGCCGCTTGGCCGGCCGCTCGACGGCATCAGTCGCCGGCGGACGGACCGCGGCGACAACGAGGGTCGTCAGGAAATGTGCGGCGGTGCACGCGCTTGCGCGTTGGAGCCGCCGTGCGAGAGGACGACGGCCGTGGACACGTCGTGCCAAACCACCCGGTCCGCCTGGCGGAAGGGAGCCGCAAAGGTCGTTTGCGGCGTGTCGAGGGATGCGTTGGCCTGCACAAGGCAACAGATCGAGCAGCTTCCGGCATGCGCGACCGGCGCGCCGGTTTGATCGTCTCCGGCGGGAGCAGACGCGTCGTTGTGGCAGATAGCGGCGTTCTGCAGCGGATCGGCGGCCGCAGCGCCCGCGGCCCAGCACGCGGCAATCGGCGCCAGCACCTGCATCGCCAAGGCGAGCAGGACAATCGGGAGGAACTTTTGCAGCCGCGCGTGCATCAGCCGAGCCATTCGTTCGGTCATCAAATAAACACCGCGCCGAGCGGAGTCGAGGTCAGTTCCTGGCCGAACTTGGCGCAAGACGAGCTCATGTGACGAAATCGCATCACCGCCGCGGCATGCTGCGCCTCCCATTCTCGGATTTCTCTACCATAATACCCCTAGACATCCGCCGGGCGCCGGCGCACCTCATGATCATTTCGCCAACTGCTCGAACTTTGAACAATCGTTGCTGAAAATGATGACAAGCCCGAAAATTTGATCTAGCGTTCCAGCCTCAGGCCGGCTGCGAAGCCGAGTTCTGATGGTCCAAGTCTCGGGAGGAGCCCTGACGCGCAAAATGCAGCGTCGCCCCGTCAATCAAGATCAAATCTGGGATATCGGGGAAAACAGGGTCGACACAATTTTTGAGCGGGGGTTGGCCCCGCTCTTTTTTTATGACGTCGTTTAGCGGTCGTCGATGAAGCGCAGATGAACGCTTTCGCCAATCCGATCGAGCGGAGCTTCGAGCTCGCCGCGGAACGCTGCGAGGACCTGACGCAGCCGGTCTATCAACGCCTGTTCCGCGATCATCCCGAAGCGCGGGCGATGTTTCGCAGCGAAGGCGGGGACCTCGTCCGAGGATCGATGCTCGCGCTTGCCGTCGAGGCGATCCTGGATTTCGCAGGCGAACGCAGCGGGCATTTTCGGCTGATCGGGTCCGAAGTGACGTCGCACGACGCCTACGGCACCTCGCGGGCGCTGTTCGTCGACTTCTTCCGCGTCATCAGGGACACGCTGCGCGAGATGCTGGGAAGCGCGTGGACAGGCGAGATCGATGCCGCCTGGCAGCGCCTGCTTCGCGAGATCGACGATCTCGTCGCCGTCAGCGTTTAGAACTGCTCACGCTCCAAAAAACTCGAACCGATCTCGGCCTTACGCTTGATCGGGTCGTAGTCGCAATAAACGCCGTCGGCCAGGAGCGTGTAGCTCGCGACAACCGCGTACTTGTCGAGCTTGACCGAGTTCAGACCGATGACGGAGGTGCTCTTGCCGCCGTTCCATTTGAACGGGGTCGAGCTTTGTGCCCGCTCGCAGGCCGCCACCGCCTCGTTGAAGACGTAGCCTTCGACGAAGGCCTTCATGGTCCTGACCTGCACGGCCATCTTCCACTCGAAATAGCCGACGGCACCGAGCGCTGCGACGATCAGCACCAGAACCCCAATGACGATCCTCTGAAAAGTCATTCGCTCCCCCAAACGACCGGGCCGCCATTCAAGTCTAGAACGGCATTCCCATCAATTTCGACAATCGTTCAATCGAGAGATAGCCGGCATGGTAGGCGGACATGCCGATCGCGAACAC
>NZ_JAGWUA010000016.1 GCF_028868675.1 Bradyrhizobium sp. | reverse complement strand
CCGCGCCGCTCGACGTCATGATCGGCAATGCCAAGCAGGTGCAGGCGCGCTGGCGTGACGAGCCCCTCAAACTCGACAAGCTGAGCGGCGACGACGTCGCCCGCCAGACCCTGCGCTAAGACTGGTCATAAAATGACTCTGCAGCGACACCTGACCCGCAGCGTAGCCGTCGGCAATATTGCGATGGGCGGCGGTGCGCCGATTGTGGTGCAGGCCATGACCAACACCGACACGGCGGATGCGCTGAAGACCGCCATTCAGGTGGCGGAGCTTGCCCGTGCCGGCGCAGAGTTGGTGCGTATTACGGTCAATACGCCGGAAGCGGCTGCGGCTGTTCCGGAGATTCGGGCGCAACTTGATCGTATGAATTGCGATGTGCCCTTGATCGGTGACTTTCATTACAACGGCCATCGTCTGCTGAGCGACTATCCGGCCTGCGCAGAAGCGCTAGCCAAGTTCCGCATCAATCCGGGTAACGTGGGTTTCGGCAAGAAGAAGGATGAACAGTTCTCGCAGATGATCGAGTTGGCGATCCGCTACAACAAGCCGGTGCGCATTGGCGTTAACTGGGGCAGCCTGGATCAATCGGTGCTGGCACGCGTGATGGATGACAACGCCCAGAAAGCCGATCCGGGCTCAGCCAGCGATGTCATGCGCGAGGCATTGATTCTCTCTGCCTTAGAGTCAGCGGCATTGGCCGAACAACTCGGCTTACCAGGCGATCGCATCGTGCTCTCGTGCAAAGTCTCGAGCGTGCAGGATCTGATTGCCGTATATCGCGATCTCGCCGGTCGCTGTGACTATCCGCTGCATCTGGGCCTGACCGAAGCCGGCATGGGCTCGAAGGGCATCGTCGCCTCCAGCGCCGCGCTCGGAATCCTCTTGCAGCAGGGCATCGGCGACACCATCCGCATCTCGCTGACGCCCGAGCCCGGCGGTGACCGCACCCGCGAGGTGCAGGTCGGCCAGGAGCTCTTGCAGACCATGGGCTTCCGCACCTTCGTGCCGCTGGTCGCGGCCTGCCCCGGCTGCGGCCGCACCACCTCGACCACGTTCCAGGAACTGGCGCGCTCGATCCAGGATTTCATCCGCGAGGAGATGCCGACCTGGAAAACGAAATATCCCGGCGTCGAGGCGCTCAACGTCGCGGTGATGGGCTGCATCGTCAACGGGCCCGGCGAATCCAAGCACGCCAATATCGGTATCTCCCTGCCGGGCACCGGCGAAGCGCCGGCCGCGCCGGTGTTCGTCGACGGCAAGAAATTCCGCACGCTGCGCGGGCCGACGATCGCCGCGGACTTCAAGGCGCTGGTGATCGACTACATCGACCAGCGCTACGGCCGGGGCGCGAAAGCACCGGCGGCAGAGTAGTCTTGTCGTCCGGGCGGAGCGCAGCGAAACCCAGGTTTTCTCGTCAGCTGACGAACCGATCCCGGATTGCGCCTTCGTTCCCTACCAGCGTTGACGTCCTCTCCCGCCCGCGCCAATCTTTCCCGAAAAGCACTATCGGGAGGACCTATCCATGCTCCGCGCCGAGGACAACGAGTTCCTGACCGAGTCGGGTGCGGGAACGGGAATGGGCGAGCTGCTGCGCCGGTTCTGGATACCCGTGCTTCTCTCGGAAGAGCTGCCCGAGCCCGACGGCGAGCCGAAGAAGATCACCGTGCTCGGCGAGCAGCTGCTCGCCTTTCGCGACACCCGTGGCGTGGTCGGAATCATCGATCAGTACTGCCCGCACCGCGGCGCCAATCTCTGGCTCGGGCGCAACGAGGAATGCGGCATCCGCTGCGTCTATCACGGCTGGAAGTTCGACACCGACGGCGCCTGCGTCGACATGCCGACCTCCTATCCTGACCTCTGCGCCAAGGACCACGTCCGCATCAAGGCCTATCCCGCGCGCGAATGGGGCGAGATGATCTGGGCCTATATGGGTCCGGCCGACGCGATGCCGGAACTGCCCGATCTCGAGATGGCGCTGCTGCCGGCCTCGCATCGCTACGTCAGCAAGAAATGGCAGGACTGCAACTGGGTGCAGGCGCTGGAGGGCTCGATCGACACCGCGCATTTCACCTTTGCCCATCTCGCCTTCGAGAAGGATGAGAACGAGATCCTCGACATCAAGAAGCACTTCGTGAATCCGCTTGCGCGGATGTCGACCGATCACATGCGCTGGATCGCGGAGGACCCGCGTCCGGTGATCAGAATCAATCCACACGACGCCGGGCTGACGATCGCCGGCGGCCGGCTCACCGGCAGCGACAGCATCTATTGGCGCATCGCGCAATTCCTGATGCCGTTCCACGCCTATGCGCCAAGCGCGATGCCCGGCGAGAACATCTTTGGCCAGACTTTTGTGCCGGTCACCGACATCAATTGCTGGATCTACACCTATGCCTGGAATCCGGAGCGGCCGCTGACGCAGGCCGAGCGCGACGCCTTCGATCGCGGCAACGGCGTGATCGCGGAGGTCGACGACAATTACGTGCCGCTGCGCCACAAGGGCAATGATTACCTGATCGACCGCAAGCTGCAGAAGACGAAGAGCTACACCGGCATCAAGGGCGTCTCCGAGCAGGACGCGGCCGTGCAGGACAGCCAGGGCCCGATCGCCGACCGCACCCGAGAGCATCTCGGGCCGACCGATCTCGGCATCATGCACTTCCGGAAAACCGTGATGGAGTTGGCCCGCGCGCTGCAGCAGGGCGAGGCGCCGCCGCACGTCGCTCGCCAGGACCGCTATGCCGTGCGCTCAGGTGCCTGCGTCACCCACAAGGCCAAGGATCTGCCCGCCGTGATGCTGGAGCGCTTTGGCGACGTCGCGGGCTTCGTCGGACGACCGCGGATTGCGGCGGCGGAGTAGGGCGGCCGCCACATCCACCGCCGTCGTCCCCGCGACCGCGGGGACCTATAACCACAGGCTTTCGTTGTTGCGATGACTCGTCGTTCCAGCGTTCGTAACAACAACTTCCTGTGGTTGTGGGTCCCGGGGCGCGCTTCGCTTGCCCGGGACGACAATCTTCACAGCGGCACGCTGCGGTACTCGCGGTTGGCGAGACTGGCTTCCTCGAGGTCGAGATCGCGCTCGATCCGGCGGCGGGTCTCGTCGGTGATCTGGCCGTCGCGCAGCAGTGCGTGGATGAACTTGCGCTCGGCCGCGATCAATTCGCGCGTCAGCGTCGTGCCCATGGCGGAGACGTCGTGCCTGGCAGGGTCGAGCGAATCGGGCAATTGATTGGTGCGGATCTCGTGCCGCGCCCGTAGCAGGCCGACCACCTCGTCCGAGACGTCCTCGGTCTCGACGATCGCGTCGAGCGATCTCAGCGCCGCATCGAGCGCCTGGCGGCGTGCAAGAATCTCCGCCGCGTGCTCGGCGACGTGCTCGTGGCGGCCGGCGTCCGCCACGCCGAGCCAGCGCACCACCGTGGGCAGGCCGAGGCCGACGCCGACGAGCGTGATGAAGATGACGCCGAAGGAGACGAACAGGATCAGGTCGCGATAGGGGAAGCTCTCGCCGCCCTGCAGCGCGAAGGGCAGCGCCAGCGCCGTCGCGAGCGACACCGCGCCGCGTACCCCGGTGAAGGCGAGCGTGAACACCCATTGCCAGGGCGGCGAGGGATCGCGCTCGCGCAGGCTCTTGCTGAACACGCGCGGCAGGTAGGTCGCGGGATAGAGCCAGGCGAAACGGGCGATGACGACGATCGCCACCACGACGCCGGTCGCAATCAGGATGTCGTCGAGCGGAAATGCCTTCGATTTCTCGTACAGCGCCCGCATCTGGAAGCCGGTGAGCAGGAACAGGATGCCCTCGATCATGTAGATGACGAGGTCCCAGAAGAACATGCCCTGCAGGCGCGTCGCCGACGAGATCCACAAGGGCCCGTTCCAGCTCACATAGAGTCCGCAGGCGACGGTGGCGATCACGCCGGAGCCGCCAAAATGCTCGGGCAGCCAGTAGGCGATATAGGGCGTGATCAGCGACAGCGTGATCTCGACCTGCGGGTCGCGCGCCCATTTGCGCCCGCGCAGGCTGATCCAGCCGACGCCGATGCCGAAGGCGATCTCGCCGGCGATGATGGCCAGGAATTCGCCGGCGGCCATCGGCAGCGAGAAGCTGCCGGTCATGATCGCGGCCAGCGCGAAGCGGTAGAGGATCAGCGCAGTGGCGTCGTTGGCGAGGCCTTCGCCCTCGAGCACGACGAGGATGCGGCGCGGCATGTGCAGCTTGCGCGCGATCGCCAGCGGCGCCACCACGTCGGGCGGCGCAACGATGGCGCCCAGCAGGAAGCCGACGGTCCAGGGCATGCCGATCAGATAGTGCGTGGTGGCCGCCACCATGGCCGCGGTGAAGATCACGCAGCCGACCGCGAGCAGCACGATCGGGCGCAGATTGTTCCTGAACTCGCGCCAGCTCATGGCGACGCTCGCCGAATAGATCAGCGGCGGCAGCACCAGCAGCAGCACCAGTTCCGGCGGCAGTTCGACCGGCGGCATGCCCGGCACGAAAGCGAGCCCCACACCGGCCAGCATCAGGAGAATGGCCGGCGCGACGTTGAGGCGCCGCGCCACCAGCGCGGTTCCCGCGAGCACGCCGAGCAGGATGAGGAAGGTCTGAAATCGCGTTTCCATGCTGGCGTCACTTGGCCCGGAAGCGCGGCCGGGTCCTCATTCCCTGAGGTCGTAGCGGTACGACTTCGACACGATCTGCCAGCCGTCCGCGAGTTTCATCGCCACCAGATAGTCGGTGAAATAGCGCGGCGGCAGCTGGCAGCGCACCTTGATGAAGGCGGTCTTGTCGTCGGAGCGGTCGATGGTGACGATGAAGTCCTCGCGCGTCTTGCCCTCGGCCTTGGCAGAAGTGCGCTTGCGCACCCAGGCGAGCCAGTCCGGCACGGTCAAAACCTTCAGCTCGCCCTTCTCGACCCAGCGCAGATCGGCGGAGGGGTGGAACACCGCCCCCAGCTTGTCGGCATCCCCCTCGTAGAGCGCGTCGAAATAGCCCTGCACCACCGCTTCCACACTCGAACGGTCATAACCCATCCTGGTTTCTCCCTCTCGGCCCGGTTCTCGATCATGACGGGAAAAACGCAATCGGCAAGTAGCGAACCGCCATCGTGCTGGCGAGACTAATGAAAAGGGTTCCCCGGCAGGCTCCGGCCGCACGCTTCGTGATGTCGGTCACAACCAACCGATGCGGCTCTTGCTAGGCTGGCCCCAAAGGGTGTCGAATTCTCCCGTCGAATTGGAAGCCTCGCCGTGCGCAGCCTGTTCAGACTTTACCCGTTGCTCCTCGCCCTCACGCTGTTGCTGGTGGCGGAGCCCGCCTTTGCCGGCAAGCGCGTGGCGCTGGTGCTGGCCAATTCGGCCTACCAGAACGCGCCGTCGCTTCCGAACCCCGTCAATGACGGCGCCGTGATCGCCCGCACGCTCAAGGACGCCGGCTTCGACGTGGTGGATTCCCGCCACGACCTACCGGCGCTGGAGACACGGCGGGTGCTGCGCGACTTCGCGGACGCGGCCCGCGGCGCCGATATCGCCGTGGTCTATTACGCCGGCCACGGCATCGAGGTGGATGGCGCCAATTACCTGATCCCGGTCGACGCCCGGCTCGAGCGCGACACCGACGTCTACGACGAGGCGCTCTCGCTCGACCGCGTGCTGGTCGCGATCGAGCCGGCCAAGCAGCTCCGCCTGGTGATCCTGGACGCCTGCCGCGACAATCCCTTCGGCAAGACCATGAAGCGCACGATCGCCTCGCGCGGCATCGGGCGCGGGCTCGCCCAGGTCGAGCCGACCAGCCCCAACACGCTGATCGCCTATTCGGCGAAGGCCGGCTCCACGGCGCAGGACGGCGACGGCAGCAACAGCCCGTTCACGATCGCGCTGTCGAAGCACCTGACGACGCCCGGCCTCGACGTGCGCCGCGCCTTCGGCTTCGTGCGCGACGACGTGCTGAAGACGACCGGCAACAAGCAGGAACCGTTCGTCTACGGCTCGCTCGGCGGCGAGGACGTGCCGCTGGTGCCGGTCAAGGCGGTGGCGGCCGCACCTTCCGCACCCGTCAATCCGCAGGCCGATGTGCGGCGCGACTACGAGCTCGCGCTGCAGGTCGGCAACAAGCAGGCCTGGGACGCTTTCCTGGCCCAGCATCCCGACGGCTTCTATGCGAGCCTCGCCAAGCTGCAGCTCGACAAGATCACGGCCGAGCAGACCCACGCGGCGGCGATCGAGAAAGCGAAGCAGGCCGAAGCCGAACGCGAGCGTCTCGCGGCCGCCGGCGCGCAGAAGGACGTGCAGGCCAAGGCCGACGCGGACGCGCGAGCGGCCGAGCAGGCGCGCGCCGCGGCCGAACAGGCCAAGCTGAAGGCGCAGCAGCAGGCCGCCGCCGCGGCCAGCACCGCGCCGGCCACCGAGGCCAAGAGTACCGACAAGGGCACCTCCCTCGCCGCGCTCACGCCCGCGACCTCGCAGGCGGATATGGCGCGGTCGGTGCAGACGGAGCTGAACCGCGTCGGCTGCTTCTCCGGCTCCGCCGACGGCAACTGGAACACCGCGTCGCAGCGCTCGCTGTCGCAGTTCAACCGCTATGCCGGCACCAATCTCGACGTGAAGGTCGCAAGCACCGACGCGCTCGATTCGATCAAGAGCAAGCAGGCGCGCGTGTGTCCGCTGGTGTGCCAGCACGGCTACAAGGCCGACGGTGACAACTGTACCAGGATCGTCTGCGGTGACGGTTTTGTGCTGAACAACGACAATGAATGCGAGAAGAAGCGCGGCAAGCCTGCCAATACCGCCAAGGGCAATGATAGCCAGCAGCAGGACCGGCCGGCGCGCCAGCGCGCGCAGGCGGGCGCTGCCGGCGGTTATGGCGCTGCCGCAGGTGTCGCGTCCGGCCGCGCGTCGGGCGGCGGCCAGATCTTCTGCGGATCCACCGGTTGCCGTCCCATCTCGCGCGGCTGCCATCTCGAATATCGCGGCGGCGGCGGCCCCGGCAACGACGCCAATGTCGAGGTCTGCAACTGAGCTGGGCGAAATGCCTCCCCAAGGTCGTCCTGGCGAAAGCCATGACCCATAACCCCAGGGAGCGGTCGTAGAGCGACGGTGCACCCCCCGTCATTGCGAGCCAACGGGTCCGCGCGAAGCGCGGCCCGATGACAGGCTCCGCGAAGCAATCCAGAATCCTTCCTTTGAGGCAGTCTGGATTGCTTCGTCGCTGTCGCTTCCTCGCAATGACGGACGAAATCCTACGTCGCGATCGCGCTTGCCGCGATGTTCACCGTCAGCGCCAGCAGCGCCGTGTTGTAGATGAACGAGACGATGCCGTGCGCGGTGGCGGTGCGGCGAATGGTCTTGTCGGTGATGCCGACGTCGGAGACCTGCGCGGTCATGCCGATCACGAAGGAGAAATAGACGAAGTCCCAGTAGTCGGCGTGGTCCTTGGTGTCGCCGCTCGGGAACTGCAGCCCGCCCGGCTTCGACCCCCGATAATAATCATGGGCGTAATGCAGCGCGAAGGTGGTGTGCACCGCCGCCCACGACAATGCGATCGTGGCGATGGCGATGGTGAGCTCCGCCACGCCGCGATGAGTGCCGAGCTCGGCGACGATCGCGGCGATGCTGGCGAACGCGCCTGTCGCCGTCACCAGCAGGATCACGAAGCGACCGTCGTCCTGCATCGCCGCAGCGCGGCCGATATGGCGGTGATCGTTGTTCAGCATCATGCCGTAGACCAGTACGAGATAGACCGCGATCAGCGCGTCCCAGCCGATCAGGAGCCGCGTCACGAGCCGCAGGCTGCCGGGCAGCAGCAGGCAGACGAGAATGCCGACACCGAGCGAGATGAAGGTACGCGGCCGCGCATAGAGCAGCCGCATCGGCCGCGACATCTGGCGGAAGCGGGCGAGGACGGGATCGTCGTTGTCGAAGCCCGCCATCGGCAGCACGCCTAGTTCTTGCGCTCGGCAACGAAGCGCGCGGCGGCGCGCAGCACCGCGGCGCGCTCGCCGAAGATCGACAGCGCGGAATCGGCGCGTGCCAGGAGGTCGCGCACGCGCTGTTTGGCGCCCTCGATGCCGAGCTGGGTGACGAAGGTGGTCTTGCCCAGCGCCGCATCCTGGCCCGACGGCTTGCCGAGCGCTGCCGCATCGCCCTCGACGTCGAGCAGGTCGTCGGCGATCTGGAAGGCCTCGCCGAGCGCGCGGCCGTAATCGTCGAGCGCCTGATATTCCTTCGCGGAAGCCTGGCCCAGGATCGCGCCGGCGATGCAGCCGAAGCGCAAGAGCGCGCCGGTCTTCATCTGCTGCAGGCGGGCGACGTCGACCGGCTCGCGGTCGCCGAAGCGGCCTTCGCCGGCGAGATCGAGCATCTGGCCGCCGACCATGCCGCCGATGCCGGCGCAGCGCGCCAGCGCGCGCGTCAGCAGGAGCCGCACATTGGCGTCGCGATGGATCTCGTCGCGGGTGACGATGTCGAAGGCGAGCGTCAACAGCCCGTCGCCGGCGAGGATCGCGGTGGCGTCGTCGGTCTTCTTGTGCAGGGTGGGGCGACCGCGGCGCAGGTCGGAATTGTCCATCGCCGGCAGATCGTCATGGATCAGCGAATAACAGTGAATGCATTCCAGCGCGGCGCCCGCGAGCAGCGCGGCCGCGCGCGGCACGCCGAACACCGCCGCGCTCTCGACCACCAGGAACGGCCGCAGTCGCTTGCCGCCGCCGAGGCTCGAATAGCGCATCGCGTCCATCAGCCGCTTCGGCCGCGCGATCTCGTCGGCCATGATGTCGTCCGACAGCAGCCGGCCGAGCAGGGCCTCGGTGTCTTCCGCGGTCTCGTCCAGGCGTTTGGCGAAGTCGGTCATCAAGGAGGGCTCCAGGAAACGGTCGAAGGAACGAATTCGCCGGGACAATCCTTTATGCCGTGGCGTCAGTCAATCATGTGGAACGCCCTAAAAGTGCTGGAAAAGGCCCGAATTATCACAGACTTAATGGACGATCTGTTGTTAAAGTTTCGTTTTCTTCCGGAAAGCTGCGACTTGCGCCTCGTCAAGACCCTGCTGCTGGTGCTCGCGGTCGCGGCTCTCCTGCCGTATCTGATCGCGCCGTTCTACCGTGCCGGCCACCCGGTCTCGACGCTGATGGCCTGGCGGACCTTGCGTGGCGCGCCAATGCAGCGGCGCTGGATCGACCTCTCCGCGATGTCGCCCTATCTGCCCCGCTCCGTAGTGGCGGCGGAGGACGCCCATTTCTGCAAGCATCACGGCATCGATTGGGGTGCGCTGCGCGAGGCGATCGATGACGCGCAGGAGGACGGGACGCCCTTCCGCGGTGCCTCGACCATCACCCAGCAGGTCGCGAAGAACCTGTTCCTGTGGCAGGGCCGCGACCCCGTGCGCAAGGTGCTGGAGTTTCCGCTGGCACTGTGGATCGATCTGGTCCTGCCGAAGCCGCGGATCCTCGAGATCTATCTCAACATCGCCGAACTCGGCCCGCAGGGGCAGTTCGGCGTCGAGGCGGGGTCGGCCTATGCCTTCGGCAAGTCGGCCGCGAACCTCTCGCCCCGGGAGGCGGCGCTGTTGGCCTCGATCCTGCCCAATCCGGTCCGGCGCAGCGCCCGCAGCCCCGGTCCGGGCATCCGGCGGCTGGCCATGACCTATATGGCGAGGGGGCAGGCGTCGTCGTTACAGACCTGCTGGCGGGAAAATCGCGGATATTGAGCCGGTTTCGGCCGTTTTTTCCGGTCCAAAACCCTAGCTTTGCAGCCAGCCTTCCTCTATAAGCCCGGCCTTGATCGGCATTCAGCTCGCCCCGATCTGCGGGTGCTGAGCCGTCCCCTCGCGGACGATGCCACCGAACACCAATCCCTAGAGGATAGCGATAATGGCCGTTCCGAGA
Organism: Bradyrhizobium sp.; assembly: GCF_028868675.1. Classification (GTDB taxonomy): domain Bacteria; phylum Pseudomonadota; class Alphaproteobacteria; order Rhizobiales; family Xanthobacteraceae; genus Bradyrhizobium. The sequence continues at coordinate 34,928 of NZ_JAGWUA010000016.1, read as the reverse complement.
AGAAAGACCTCGCCGTCGCGCCGCGGCATGCGCCGTTCGGCGGACGCGCTGAAGACGCCGACCTATGTCGAGGACAAGGACTCCGGCGAACTCCGCCGCCCGCATCATCTCGACCTCAAGACCGGCATGTACAAGGGCCGGCAGGTCCTGAAGAAGAAAGAGTCCTGAAGGCCGGCGTTCACGAGCGCGGCGGCCCAGCCTGCCCGAATTCGGCCATTCAGTGAGATAAGACGGTGACGGCGGCGGAGCGAATGCTTCGCCGCCGCATTGTCCTGTCCGGATGTCCTGATCAAGAAGGCCAAAGTCGATGGTCGGTTTCCCGCTGCTTCTCATCCCGCTCGCGGTCTACAACATCATCGCCTTCCTGATGCCCGAGGTCGCCCTGAACGCGATTCTGTTCAAGGTGCCGATGATCACGGGCGAGACATGGTCGGTGACGCTGGGCGATCTCTTGCTCGCGCTCGGCATCGTGCTGCTGCTGCTCGAAGTCGTGAAGGGCGCGCGGCCCGGCGCGAAATATCTCACCGACCATCTGCTGTCGCTGATCGTGTTCGGCGCGGCCGCGGCCGAATTCGTGATGTGGCCGAAATTCGGCAACTCCACCTATTTCCTGCTGACCCTGCTTGCGATGGCCGATTTCCTCGGCGGCGTCGCACAGCGCACGCGCCGCCGCGCCGTCGTGGCCGAGGCTGCACCGGCCGCGCACAAGGCGCGCGGCCGGGTCGAAGAGCCCGTCATCGCGCCGGAGCCCGCGCCGGCACCGCAGCCGACCGCGGAGCCGCAGCCCGCGCCGTCTGTACCGGCGTCGGCGCAATCGGTCGCCGAATCCGTTTTGATGGATCATCCCGCGCCAAAGCCGGTGCAGTCTCCGGCGCCGGTCGTGCCCGAAATCGCGCCGCATTTGCAGCCGGGCAACGGGACGCCCGGTTCGTCCGAACAGCCGCGCTAGTTTGCTTTAGGCAACCCGCCTGGTCCGCGGGCCGACGCGCCCTGCCGGCGGCTTGCCGCCATAGGCCGCCTGCGCATCCGCGGGCGAAGCGCGGCGGAGCCGGCTGGCTTGCGGCAGATGCTCGGCATTGGCGATCAGTTGCGTGACGAAGCTCGGGTCCGGGCGCGGCAGCGGCCCCTTCGGCACCCATTGCAGGGTCGCCGTCACGGGCACGAGCGCGGTGCCGGTCGCACCCGCGCCGCTGTTGCCTGCCTGTTCCCGTCGTTCAGTACTCGCCATCGCACACCGAAATCCGGCTGACCTGTCGCGTTTTGGGACGCGACGCCCTCCGCGATTAACTGAATCGCAAGGTCCATGCCGGTTTGCGGTGTTTGGTTCCGGGACGCGTTTCGAACGTGGTTTCCAAATTGTTTATGAACTTTGCCTAGGGTCGAGGGCGAATCTGGCTCTATCCTCAGTCCCGCGGATCACCCCCGCTGTCCCGAAACGAGGCGATCTTGACCCCTGCCATGCCGCAAGCCTCCGAGATCCTGGCCGCCCTGGGACAGGCCGTGTTCGTCTGGGATATCGCCAGCGACACGATCCGGTGGGGCGAGCAGGCAGCAACGGTCTTCGCCGGCATCCCGCCCGACAAGCTCGCGACCGGCGCCGAATTCGCAAAGCTGATCGAGCCGTCGCAGACGCTGCGAAGTGCCGCGCTCGCGCTGACCTCGCCGGTGCACGGTGCCGACGGCACGCCCTACCGGGTGGAATACGGCGTGCGCCTGAGCGCCTCCGAGCCGGTGGTCTGGGTCGAGGAGACCGGGCGCTGGTTCGCCGGCGCCGACGGCCGGCCGATGCGCGCCCAGGGCATCGTCCGCATCAACAATGAGCGCCACGCCCGCGACGAGGAACTGACGAAGCTCGCCCAGCTCGATCCGCTGACCGGCGAACTCAACCGCACTCATCTGATTGCGGCGCTCGCGGAAACGATCGAGGAGTCGGCGCGCTTCCGATCCTCCTCGGCCTTCATGCTGGTCGGCATCGACCGTCTCGCCCGCGTCAACGACGCCTTCGGCTTCGATGTCGCGGACGCCGTGATTCTCGACGTCGGCAAACGCATCCGCGAGCGCCTGCGCGGCGGGGACGTGCTCGGCCGCTTCTCGGGCAACAAGTTCGGCCTGATCCTGAAGAACTGTACCGTCGACGACATGAACGTCGCCGCCGAGCGGTTTCTCACCGGCGTGCGCGACGAGGTGGTGCCGACCAGGTCCGGCCCGGTCTCCGTCACCGTCTCGATCGGCGCAGTCAGCGTGCCGCGCTATGCGCGCACCGCCGACGAGGCGATCAATCGCGCCCAGGAGACGCTGGAGGCCGCCAAGCGCCGCCGCGCCGGCTCCTTCGGCGCCTGGCGACCGAATGCCGAGCGCGACGCGCAGCGCCGCGTCAACATCCGCGTCACCGACGAGATCGTCACCGCCCTGAACGAGCGCCGCATCGTGCTCGCCTACGAGCCGGTGGTGACGGCGTCCTCGCGCGAAGGCGCATTCTACGAATGCCTGGTGCGCATGGAGCAGGGCGATGGCCGCACCTTGCTCGCCCCCGACATCGTGCCGGTCGCCGAGCGGCTCGGCCTGATCCGCCTCGTCGATCATCGCGTGCTCGAGCTGGTGGTGGCGGAACTCGCCGCCTCGCCCGACGTCAGGCTCAGCCTCAACATCTCGCCCGACACCACCATGGATCCGGACTGGTGGGCCTCGATCGAATCGCTGATGCACGCCCATCCCGGCGTCGCCCGGCGGCTGATCGTCGAGATCACCGAGACGGTCGCGATCCAGGACATCGACGACGTCCGCGCCTTCGTCGGCCGGCTGAAGCAGTTCGGCAGCCGGATCGCGATCGACGATTTCGGCGCCGGCTACACCTCGTTCCGCAACCTGCGCAAGCTCGGTGTGGACATCGTGAAGATCGACGGCGCCTTCGTGCAGAACATCACCCGTTCCGCCGACGACCGCGCCTTCGTGCAGACGCTGATCGATCTCGCCCGCCGCCTCGACATCGAGACGGTCGCCGAATGGGTGCAGGACGAGGAGGCCGCCGGCATGCTGCGCGACTGGGGCTGCGACTACATCCAGGGCCGGCTGATCGGGCTCGCATCGGCGGAGCGCCCCTGGAGCGCGCCGCCGGACGCGGCACTGCCCGCGGCGGGGTAGCGGCGCAAGTTCCGAAATCGTTGGGCTGCCCCACCCTGCGCAGGCCTCACGCCCCCTCGTCCAGCGCGACCAGCTCGCGCTTCTTGCGCAGCGTCGGCAGCAGCGGAGCGACCAGGAGCAGCAGCGCGAGCAGCAGGCAGGCCGCCGAGATCGGCCTCTGCACGAAGGTCATGAGGTCGCCCTGCGACAGGATCAGCGACTTGCGCAAATTGTTCTCCAGCATCGGCCCGAGCACGAAGGCCAGCACCAGCGGCGCGGGTTCGTAGCCGAGCTTGCGCATGAAATAGCCGATCACGCCGAACGCGATCATCACGTAGACGTCGAAGACGTTGTTGGAGGAGCAGTAGACGCCGAGAATGGTGAACAGGATGATCAGCGGGAACAGGATGTTGTAGGGCAGCTTCAGAAGCTGCACCCACATGCCGATCATCGGCAGGTTGAGCACCAGGAGCATCAGGTTGCCGATATACATGCTGGCGACGATGCCCCAGAACAGGCCGGGGTTCTGCGTGATCAGGAGCGGCCCCGGCTGCAGGCCGTGGATCACGAACGCGCCGAGCAGGAGCGCCATCACGACGTTGGGCGGGATGCCGAGCGTCATCAGCGGAATGAACGCGCCGCCGGCCGCGGCGTTGTTGGCCGACTCCGGTCCCGCGACGCCCTCGATCGCGCCGTGGCCGAAACGTTCCGGCGATTTCGACAGCCGCTTCTCCAGCGCGTAGGACGCAAACGACGCCACCACCGCGCCGCCGCCCGGCAAGATGCCGAGCAGGAAGCCGAGCAGCGTGCCGCGCGCCACCGGGCCCGCGCTCGCCTCCCAGTCCGCCTTGTTCGGCAGGAGCTGGGTGATCCTGGCGTTGATGATGTCGCGCCTGATGGCGTGCTCGGTGTTGAGCAGCACCTCGGCGACGCCGAAAAGGCCCATCACCACGGGCACGAGACCGATGCCGTCGATCAGTTCCATGCGGCCGAAGGTCAGGCGCGGCTGCGCGGTGATGCTGTCGAGCCCGACCAGGCCGAGCACGACGCCGATGCAGGCCATCAACAGCGCCTTCGGCATCGAGCCCTGGGTGAGGAAAGTCAACACCACGAGGCCCAGCACCATCAGGCTGAAATACTCGGCCGGGCCGAACGCGATGGCGATGCTCGCGAGCTTCGGCGCGACCAGCATCAGGGCGACGAGGGCAAACGTGCCGGCGATGAAGGAGCCGAAGGCGGAGATGCCGAGCGCCGGTCCCGCGCGGCCCTGCTTGGCCATCTGATGGCCGTCGATGCAGGTGACGACGGAGGCGGCTTCTCCGGGAATGTTGACCAGGATCGAGGTGGTCGAGCCGCCATACATCGAGCCGTAGTAGATGCCGGCCATCATGATGATGCCGGACTCCGGCGTGCCCGACAACGTCACCGGCAGGAGCAGCGACATCGCCGAGATCGGCCCGATGCCGGGCAGTACGCCGACCAGCGTGCCGATGAAGACTCCGATGAAGCAGTAGAGCAGGTTGATCGGCAGCAGCGCGACGCTGAACCCGTGTGCGACGTTGGCGAGGGTGTCCATGGGTCAGCCGATCCCGAACATGCCCGACGGCAGCTGAATCAGCAGCAGGCGCTTCAGTATCCACCACATGCCAAGCGGGACCAGCACGGCGATCGGAACGGCAAGCTGCCAGCGCACGGGATCGATCACCCGCAAGAGCAGCAGCATCAGGGGCATCGCCGCCAGCAGGAATCCGAAGGGCTCGAGCGCGAACGAGAACGCGGCGAGGCAGGCGATGACCAGCGCCGGCTTGGTCCAGCGCGCGCCCGCCCACCGCGAGGCGAGCGTCGGCCCGCCCTCGGTGAGCGCGGCCACGATGATCGCGGCCGCGAACGCGCACATCAGGATGCCCGTATAGAACAGCACGTAGCCGGAGCCGGGATCGTTGATGGTGCCGAGCTTCAGCCTCACCCCCGACCAGATCACGAAGCAGCCCAGGGCGAGCCCGATCAGCCCGCCCCAGATCTCGGAGTTGGAGAGACGGAGCTTGACGTTGGTTTGGTTGTCCATTGGCGTCTCTCTCGTGCCCCGGATGCTGCGCAGCGCGAAGTGCTGCGCTGCAGTTCCGGGGCCCATGGCGGGCGGCGTGTAGATCCCGGCTCTGCGTCGCGTCATTTCATGCCGCGCCGCGTCCGGGATACGAGTGCTCTACTTCTTCGCGAGCCCGAGGCTGTCGATGACCTTGCGCTCGGATTCCGTCGTCTCGGCCACGAACTTCCTGTAGTCCTCGGTGTTCCTGTAGTTCGGCACCATGTCGTATTTGGCGAGCGTGGTGATCACGGCAGGATCCTCGATCGCCTTCTTGAAGGCGTCATGCAGCTTGGCGACGATCTTGGGATCCATGCCCTTCGGCCCGGCGACGCCGAACGGAGAATCGTAGACCATGGCATAGCCGAGCTCCTTCAGCGTCGGCACGTCCGGATAGTTCGGCGACCGCGCCGCGGTCCACACCATCAGCAGCCGCAGCTTGCCGGCGTCGACCAGTGGCCGCCAACCGGTCGAATCCGCCTGCAGCATGGTGTGCTGTCCCAGCACCGCGGCGTTGGTCTCCGCGCCGCCCTTGAACGGCACCTGCGTCAACTTGATGCCGGACATCGCCGCGATCTGCTCCATGCCGATATGCAGCGAGGTGCCGGTGCCCGGCGTCGCGTAGGTCACCTTGCCCGGATTCTGCTTGGCGTAGTCGACCACGTCCTTCCAGCTCTTGAACGGCCCTTCGGCGCTGGTGGTGACGCCGAAGGTGTAGCCGGTGAGATGGACGATGTAGGTGAAGTCCTTGGCCGGATCCCACGACACCTCTTGCATCAAGGGCAGGCGGAATACGGTGATCGGGATCTGCGCGATGGTGTAGCCGTCGGGTTTTGCGGCCGCGGCCATGGTGGCCGGCCCGACCGTGCCGCCGCCGCCGGCCTTGTTGTCGATCACGATCGGCTGGCCCAGCACCTTCGCGGCCGAATCGGCGATCGCGCGCATCGAGATGTCGGTCGAGCCGCCGGCCGGCCACGGCACGATCAGCGTGATCGGTTTCGCGGGATAGTCCTGGGCCTGGGCGGCCACCGACAGCAGCGCGCCGATCGCGGCAAGTACGCTGGCTCGGAGTACGCTCGTTCCAACTCGGCATCGCGACATCGCAACTCCTCCCTTCGCGGCCGGCGCTTTCACGCGAGACCGCATTATCTTGCGTGTTGTCGTGCGATTGTCGTCGAAATCACCGCAGAAGAAAAGCGCGGCGGCGGCGCCGTGGCGCGCCATTTCAGCGACGGAATCCACGTGCGACAATTGGTCATGCACGCACATCCCGAGGTACGGAATTTCAACGAGTATTGTGCGTGGTCTTCGCTCGACGCCCTTTACGAGGGAAGAGGGTAGTTCACGCCACGCGGCGGAGCTCGCCGAGGCGCTCGATCACGCGCGCAACTTCAGACGCCGGGCTCGGCCGGCCGAAGTAATAGCCCTGCACGGCGGTGCAGCCGGATGCACGCACGAAGTCGAGTTGCTCGGCCGTCTCGACGCCCTCCGCGGTGGTCTCGACGCCGAGCACGGCGCCGAGGCTCGCGATGGTGCGAACGATGGCCGCGCTCTCGTGGCTCTCGCCGAGCGAGCCGACGAAGGAGCGGTCGATCTTGATCCGGTCGAATGGGAACTTCCGTAAATAGCTCAGCGAGGAATAGCCGACGCCGAAATCGTCGAGGCTCACGCGGACGCCGAGCGCACGAATCCGGTGCAGGGTCTCGATGGTCGTCTCGCTGTCATCGAGCAAGACCGTCTCGGTGACCTCGAGTTCGAGCCGCTGCGGCGACAGGCCGGCCTCGGCCAGCGCGCTGGTGATCATCGCGACCAGGCCACGGGCGCGGAATTGTACCGGCGACAGGTTTACCGCGATGGTGATGGAATCGGGCCAGGCCGCAGCGGTCGCGCAGGCTGCGCGCAGGGCCCATTCGCCGATCGGGATGATGAGGCCGGTTTCCTCCGCGATCGGAATGAACTCGCCCGGCGAGACCATGCCGCGTTCGGGATGCTTCCAGCGCAGAAGCGCCTCGAAGCCGGTCAGGGCCGAGTTGTCGAGGCGGACCTGGGGCTGGAACGCGAGCTGGAGCTCGCCGGCCTCCAGCGCGCAGCGCAGATCGCGCTCGAGGCCATGACGTGCGCGCGCCTGCTGCTCCATCGCGGGCTGGAAGAGCTGGTAGCCGCCGCGGCCCCTCGCCTTGGCCTGATAGAGTGCGAGGTCGGCGCATTTCATCAGCTCGTCCGGGTCGAGCCCGTGATCGGGCGCCACCGCGATGCCGACGCTGACGCCGACATGGATCGACTGGTTCCCGATCGGCGGCGGACGGCCGATGATCTCGACGAGGCGGCGGGCGAGCTTCTCGGCCGATTCCGGCTGCGGTCCGCGCTGCAGCAACGCGAACTCGTCGCCGCCGAGGCGGGCGACCCTGTCGTGCTCGCCGGCGTGGTCCTTCAGGCGCGCGGCGACCCAGCTCAGCAGCCGATCGCCGGCGGCGTGGCCATGGCGGTCGTTGACGGTCTTGAAATTGTCGAGGTCGAGGCACAGCACCGCGATCTCGCCGCCGGCGGTCGCGACCTGATCGAGGCTCTCGCACATCTTCTCGCGGAACAGCACGCGGTTGGGCAGGTTGGTGAGCGAGTCGTGCCGTGCCATGTGTGCGACGCGGGCCTGCGCCTTGTGGCGCTCGGTGACGTCCTCATAGGTGACGACCCAGCCGCCATGCGCCATGCGGTTGTGGTTGAGTTCGATGATGCGGCCGTCGCTGAGATGGCGATGCAGCGTATGCTCGCCCTCGAGGAGCTGCTCGACGTAGCCGGCATAGAGCTGCGCCGCCGTCGTGCCCGGGTGGTTGCCGAGCGCGCAGCTGTGCTCCATGATCTCGCGCATGGTGACGCCGGGCTTCACGATGTCGGGCGACAGGCCGAAAATCTCGATGTAGCGCTTGTTGCAGACGATGACGCGCAGGCTGCCGTCGAGCATGCAGAGGCCTTCGCTCATGTTGTTCAGCGCCGCGTCGAACCGGCGATACTGCTCGCTCAATTCCTCGATCGCGCGCTCGCGCTCGGTGATGTCCTCGTAGGTCGCGACGAAGCCTCCTTCCGGCAGCGTGCAGTAGCGCACCGAGACCACGGTCCCGTCCGACATGCGGCGGCGCATCGCGGAATCGTCGCGGGCATCGATCCGCTCGCGCGCGGCCGCGAGGATCTGCCGCGGGGTATGATCCAAGGGGAGGGCGCCGTTCGCCATCGACCGCTCGATCAGGTCGGCGAGGTGGGTGCCGGGCGCGGCTTCCTCTACCGACAGCCGATAGATCTCGCGATAGCGGCGGTTGCAGATCTTGAGTCGCATGTCGCTGTCGTAGAAGCACAGCCCGTGCGCCATGTTCTCGAGCGCGGCGTCGAGCAGGAAGTTCTGTCGCTTCAGCGCCTCCTCGTATTGCAGACGGTCATGCACATCCTCGTGCGCGGTCACCCAGCCGCCGTCGGGCATGAAGCGCGATACGGCCTGCATGACGCGCCCGTCGAAGCGGGTCAGCAGCACCCTGTTCGGGCTCTGGCGGTGGACCTCCTTCATGCGGCTATCGTGGAATTCGTTCGCCGACATGCCCGGCAGATTGCCGCGCGAGATCCAGTGATCGGTGAGTTCGCGGTGCGACACCCCCGGCTTGATGACCTCGGGGTCGAGATCGTAGAGGCGCAGGTACTGCTGGTTGCAGACGATCAGGCGGCCCTCGGCGTCGTACATGCACAGGCCGTGCGACATGTTGGCGAGCGCATGCTGGCTGCGCTCGGTCTGAACCCGCAGCTCGGCTTCGAGCCGGTCGAGGCGAGTGACGTCGTCGCAGATCGTCATCCAGCCGCCCTCGGGCAGGGGCTTGAGGTCCAGCGCCAGCACCCTGCCGTTCGACAGCCGCTGCTCGACCCGGAGCGGCTCTCCGGCCGCCAGCAGATCGAGGCGCGTGCGGTAGAGCGGCTCCGCCTGGTCGACCGGGAAATTGCCGAGCGAGGCGCTGTGTGCAAGCACGTCGCGATAGCTCGTCCCCGGACGGACGATTTCGGCCGACATGTCGAACAGCTCGACATAGCGCCGGTTGAGCAGCACGATGCGGTTGTCCGTATCGTAGACGCAGACCCCTTGCTCCATGCGATCGAGCGCGAGCTGGCTCAGTGCAAGCAGGCCTTGCGTGCGCGGCGGGCCGCCCGCGCGGCGTCGTTTCCTGGAAGTCGTCATCTGCGGAGGATCTTCACGGGCGGGCCAACACACTTAACGCAACGTAACTCGGGAACCGAGCCTAGCGGCCATCCGGGAAAATTCCCTTAAACGGCGTAGTTGACGGAGCATGACCGCCACGTGCCGCGCCATGACCAATTTCGGCCGTGATGCGCCGCAGCATGCCGATCGGCCGCGATAACGAGCGGTGCCCGCTTGGCAGAGCCGGCCGAGCGTGCCACCCTCGCGCATCCGGATGGGTCGCGGGGAGATGATCGTCTTGCAACGTTGCATCGCCGCTTGCTGGTGGATCGCCGTCGCCGTGCTTGGTGCCGCATCGACGGCACATGCGGCCGACGCGGCGCGATGTCAGGAGCTGGCGCGTCGGTTCGAGAGCACGAGGCCGCAGATCACGGCGGTTGAGGTGTCGCTGGCGCTGTTCTCGGCGGCGGACGCGAATTGCGTTGCGCTTGCGACCGAGCTCCTCGATTTCGGCGCCTCGGTCGATGCGCGCGACCGGTTCGGCGCGAAGCCACTCAGCCATGCCGCAAGGTTCGGTCACATCGAGATGGTCGAGCTGTTGCTGGCGCGGGGCGCCCCGATCGACGCGCGCAACCTGTCCGGTGCCACCGCGCTCTATTTCGCCGCTGAACGTGGCCACGCCGCGGTGGTCGATCGCCTGATCGTGGGCGGCGCCGACGTCAAGCTCACCGGGCGCAGCGGGCTCACGCCGATCGCAGCCGCGGCCTTTGCCGGCAACGACGCGATCGTCGAGGCGCTGCTCGCGCACGGTGCCGACGAGCGGCTGCCGGATGCCACCGGCAAGCCGCCGATCGTCTATGCCGCGGCGGCCGCCCGCCTCGACGTCGTGAAGCGGCTCTTGGCGCGCGGCATCGACGTCAACGCCCGTTACGCCAACGATCTGACCATCCTGATGTGGGCGGCGGGCGCGGACGAAAAGGTCGCCGACGCCGAGGCGGTCAAGGTCGTCAGCCATCTGCTCGATGCCGGTGCCCGCATCGATGATCGCGACGCACGCGGCCGTACCGCGCTGATGATCGCGGCGGAAGGCGGTCGCGCGGAAGTCGCGGCCGTCCTGCTCGCGCGCGGTGCCGATCCGTCGCTCCGCGACAAGGCCGGCAAGCGTGCCGCCGACCTCACCGTGCTGACGTCGCTGCGCGAACGGTTAAGCGCGCATTGAGGCTCAAAGCCCCGCCAGATACTCCGCCAGCGCCGCAAGGTCGTCTTCCGGCGTGGCGATCATCAGGTCGGACATGCCGGGATTGTTGCCGCGCGCGCGGGTGCGGAAGTCGGCGATGGTCTTGGCCAGATATTCGCGGCTTTGCCCGGCCAGCCGCGGCATGATGCCGGTGCCCTGAAACTGCTCGAGGTGGCAGCCGGTGCAGCCGACCGAATGTTCGGCGTCGCTTGCCTTCTGCGCGACGGCCTTCGGCGCCCTGGGCTGACCGATATCGGGCCACGGCTTCTGCGAGAAATATTCGGCGATCGCCATCATCTCGTCCTTCTCCAGCGCGGACGCGATCGGCTGCATGGTCTCGTTCTTGCGATCGCCCCGTTTGAAATCGCGAAGCTGGATGTAGATGTAGCCGGGAAGCTGCCCCCAGATGATCGGAATGGTCTTGTCGACGGGCTTGCCGTCGGCGCCATGGCAGCCGGCGCAGATTTCGACTTTTTCGGCAAGGGCCTTCGGAACGCTTGGCGCCGGACTCGTGCCCTCCCTGCTCTGCGCAAGCGCCATACCGGGACTCATGCCCAAACCCAATGCCAGGCCGAGCCCGACGACGACTGCGCCCGAGATCATCCAGCTCGGTCCAACGCCCATTCCATGACCCCTGAGGCTCAACACGGAAGCGGGGCCGCGACCGGCCCCGCTTCGCAAGCATCTTCGACGAATATCACGCCTCGTCGCTCAATCGAGCGAGAAGGCGATGATGTTGTTGCCGCGCCTGAAATTCACCTGGGTGTTACCCCCGGCGCCGACCACGATGTACTGCCTGTCGCCCAGCATATAGCTGGAGGGCGGAGCGTTGACGCCGGCGCCGGCGCGGAAGCTCCACAGCTCCTTGCCGCTGCCGGAATCATAGGCCGCGAACTTGCCGTTGCCCTCGCCGGTGAACACCAGGCCGCCGGCCGTGGCGAGGATGCCGCCGATCATCGGCTCCGGCGTCTTCACCTGCCATTTGATCTTGCCGGTGTTGTAGTTCACGGCCGTGATGTTGCCGGACTGCTTTTCGCCGGGGATCGCGGTGAAGGCGCCGCCCAGCCACAGCTTGCCGTTCGGATAGGGCGAGCTTTCCACCCGGTAGTGCATGGGCTGGTGGAGGTTGATGGCGTAGGCGAGCTCCTGACCGGGATCGGTGGCGATCGGGGACCATTCGACGCCGCCGTTCGCGCCGGGCAGCATGCGGGCGCCTTCCTTGGTCGGCAGGACCCACATGTTCTCCTGCGGCACCATGGCGTCGGAGAAGCGGATCAGGCTGCAGTCCTTGCGATCGTGCACGTAGATGTGCCCGGTCTTGCCGGCGTGGATCACGCCCGGAATGGTCTTGCCGCTCTTGTCCTTGACGTTCACCAGCACCGGCGGGCTGACGGCGTCGAGATCCCAGACGTCATGGGCGATGTACTGGAAGTGGCAGACATACTTGCCGGTATCGAGGTCGAGCGCCACCAGCGAGTCCGTGTAGAGGTTGTCGCCGGGACGGAGCGAGCCGTCGAGGTCGGGCGAGGGATTGCCGACCACGAAATAGATCCGGTTGGTCGCGAGATCGACGGCCGGGTTTTGCCAGACGCCGCCGCCGAGCTTGGCGAAGGGATCGCCATTCTTGGCGAGCACGGCCTTTTCCGCCGCGATGTCGCGATGCATGTCGCGGCCGGTGGCGTCCTTGGTCGCCCACACGCCGACCGAGTTTTCCGGAATCGTGCTGAAATTCCAGAGCTGCTTGCCGGTCTTGGCGTCATAGGCGCGCATGAAGCCGCGGATGCCGTATTCGCCGCCATTGGTACCGATCAGGACCTTGTCCTTCACCACCGTCGGGGCCATCGTCTCGCTGTAGCCGAGCTCGGGATCGGCGATGTCGGTCTTCCAGACCACGTCGCCGGTCTTGGCGCTCAGCGCGATCAGCTTGGCGTCCAGCGTGGCGAGATAGACCATGTCGTTGAGGACCTGGACGCCGCGATTGTTGGGACCGCAGCAATAGGTCGTGATAGGCCCCATCTTGTGATTGTAGTGCCAGAGCTCGCGGCCGGTCTTGGCGTCGAGCGCGTAGACGTGGCTGTAGGACGTCGTCACGTACATCACGCCGTCGACCACGATGGGCGAGGTCTCCAGCGATTCCTTGACGTCGGTCTGGAAAATCCAGGCGACGTGGAGGTTCTTCACGTTGTTGCGGTTGATCTGCTTCGCGGGGTGAAACCGCGTCTGGGCATAGTTGCCATTGGTCAGGAGAAAGTTGGTCGCACTCTTGTCGGCAGCGTTGAGCATCGCCTGCGTCACCGGCGTGACCTTCGCCTGGCCCACCGGACCGATGGAATCCTGTTTCACTTCCTGCTGTGCGTACGAGGCGGCTGGCGTCAGGAAGGCCAGCCCGAGCAACACGGCGTATCCGATCGAAGATCTATTCATCCGTTCCGCCCCATTTTTATGTTCTGGTTTAACCGGCCGAAATTTGCACGGTGTGGGGGAACTCTGCTCCCGGCGCGCCCGGTTTGACAAGAAAAATAGTTCCGCCGGCAGCGCCTTGTGCAGCGGTCACCGGCTGTTCGCGACTGCGAAGGTCCCGATTGCGATGCAGCGCGCGGCGTCAGCCTGGCCGGCGATCACGCCGCAGCCGGGATATCGCCGCTGCGGCCGCCCGTCACCTTGCTCGCATCGCCATCGCTCCGCGCCAGCCCGCGTCCCCGCACCAGGCCGAAGATTGCGGGGATCACGATCAGCGTCAGCAGGGTCGAGGAGATCATGCCGCCGATCATCGGCACGGCGATCCGCTGCATGATTTCCGAGCCCGTACCGGTGCTCCACATGATCGGCAGCAGGCCGGCCATGATGGCGACGACCGTCATCATCTTCGGCCGCACCCGTTCGGCTGCGCCTTCCATGATGGCGCCATGGAGATCGGCGCGCGTCAGCGGACGGCCTTCGGCGCCGCACTTTGCCCTCGTCGCGACCAGCGCGTGGTCGAGATAGATCAGCATCACCACGCCGGTCTCCGCCGCCACGCCCGCGAGCGCGATGAAGCCGACCGCAACAGCGACCGACAGATTGAAGTCGAGCCACCACATCATCCAGAGCCCGCCGACGAGGGCGAAGGGCAGCGACAGCATCACGATCAGGGTCTCGGTCAGCGATCTGAAGTTCAGATAGAGCAGCAGGAAGATGATGGTCAGCGTGACCGGCACCACGACCTTCAGCCGCGCGGCGGCACGCTGCAGATATTCGTACTGGCCGCTCCAGACCACATAGCTGCCGGCGGGAAACGGCACGTCCTTGCTCACTGCGGCCTGCGCGTCGGCGACGTAGCCGCCGATGTCGCGGTCGCGGATGTCGACATAGATGTAGGTCGCAAGCTGCCCGTTCTCGGTGCGGATCGACGTCGGCCCGCGCGCCGGCTCGACTTTCGCGACCTCGCCGAGCGGCACCGCGCCGCCCGCTGGCATCGGCACCAGGATGTCGCCGGCGATCGCCTTGGGATTGTCGCGCAGGTCGCGCGGATAGCGCATGTTGACGGTGAAGCGCTGCCGGCCTTCGACGGTGGTCGTCACCGTCTGGCCGCCGAGCGCGGCCGCGATGGTGTCCTGGACGTCCTGGATCAGAAGGCCGTAGCGGGCGAGCGCCTCGCGGTCCGGCGTGATCTCGAGATAGTAGCCGCCTATGCCGCGCTCGGCATAGGCCGAGGACGTGCCGGGAACGGTCTTGAGCACGCGCTCGATCTGCCGCGCCAGCCGGTCGATCTCGGCGAGATCGGTGCCCATCACCTTGACGCCGACCGGCGTGCGGATGCCGGTCGACAGCATGTCGATGCGGGCCTTGATCGGCATGGTCCAGGCGTTGGCGACGCCGGGGAACTGCAGCGCCTTGTCCATCTCCGCGATCAGGCCGTCGATCGTCACGCCGGCGCGCCACTCGTCCTTCGGCTTGAGATTGACGATGGTCTCGAACATCTCGGTCGGCGCCGGGTCGGTTGCGGTGGTCGCCCGCCCGGCCTTGCCGTAGACGGATGCGACCTCGGGAAACGAGCGGATGATGCGGTCCTGGGTCTGCATCAGCTCGGCGGCCTTGGTCACGGAGATGCCCGGCAGCGTGGTCGGCATGTACAGCAGCGTGCCCTCGTTCAGCGCCGGCATGAATTCGCTGCCGAGCTGGCGCGCGGGCCAGACCGAAACCGCGAGCACGGCGAGCGCGAGCAGGATCACCGCGATCTTCGCACGCAGCACGCCGCGGATGACGGGCCGGTAGATCCAGATCAGGAAGCGGTTGATGGGGTTCCTGTGCTCGGGAACGATCCTGCCGCGCACGAAGATCACCATCAGCGCCGGCACCAGCGTCACGGACAAGAGGGCCGCGGCGGCCATGGCAAAGGTCTTGGTGAAAGCGAGCGGGCTGAACAGCCGCCCCTCCTGCGCTTCCAGCGTGAAGATCGGCATGAACGACACGGTGATGATCAGCAGGCTGAAGAACAGCGCCGGTCCGACCTCGGCTGCTGCGTCGATCAGGATCTTGACGCGCGGCTGATCTGGAGCGGCCCTTTCGAGATGCTTGTGCGCGTTCTCGATCATGACGATCGCCGCGTCGACCATGGCGCCGATCGCGATCGCGATGCCGCCCAGACTCATGATGTTGGAGCCCAGCCCGAGCAGCTTCATGGCGCCGAAGGCCATGAGAACGCCGACCGGCAGCATCAGGATCGCGACCAGCGCGCTGCGCACGTGCAGCAGGAACACGACGCAGACCAGCGCCACCACGATGCTCTCTTCCGTCAACGTGCGCTTCAGCGTGTCGATCGCGGCATGGATCAGGTTGGAGCGGTCGTAGACCGGAACGATCTCGACCGATTTCGGCAGGCCGCGGGCAATCTCCTTGAAGCGCTTCTTGACGTTGTCGATGACGTCGAGCGCGTTGACGCCGAACCGCTGCAGCACGATGCCGCTTGCGACCTCGCCCTCGCCGTTCAGCTCGGCGATGCCGCGCCGCTCGTCCGGGCCGAGCTCGAGCCGGGCGACGTCGCGTAGCAGCACCGGCGTGCCATTGGCGGCCTTCAGCACCACGTTGCCGAGGTCGTTGATGTCCTTGATGTAGCCCTTGCCGCGGATGACGTATTCGAACTCCGAGAGCTCGACCGTGCGGCCGCCGACGTCGGCATTGCTGGCGCGGATCGCGTCGCGGATCTTCTGCATGGTGATGCCGCGGTCGCGCATCCGCTGCGGGTCGAGGATCACGTTGTACTGCTTGACGAAGCCGCCGATGCTGGCGACCTCGGCGACGCCTTCGGCCCTGGCGAGGGCGAATTTCAGCGTCCAGTCCTGCAGCGTGCGCGTGTCGGCGAGGTTCAGCTCCTTCGAGATCACCGCATATTGGTAGACCCAGCCGACGCCGGTGGCATCGGGGCCGATGGTCGGAGTGACGCCGGAGGGCAGTCGCGAAGCCGCGCCGTTGAGGAATTCCATCACGCGCGAGCGCGCCCAGTAGATGTCGGTGCCGTCCTCGAAGATGACGTAGACGAAGGACGCGCCGAAAAACGAGAAGCCGCGCACGACCTTCGACTTCGGCACCGTCAGCATTGCCGTCGTCAGGGGATAGGTGACCTGGTCCTCGATCACCTGCGGCGCCTGGCCGGGATATTCGGTGTAGACGATCACCTGGGTGTCGGAGAGGTCGGGGATGGCGTCGAGCGGAAGGTGGAGGAGGGCATAGAGGCCGGCTGCGGCCGCGAAGCCGGTGCCGAACAGCACCAGCAGCAGGTTGCGGGCCGACCAGGCGATCAGGCGGGCGATCATTTGAGCTCTCCCGTTCCGGGGGTCGGCGAGCCCGCCGCGCCTGCGCCCTCAAAGCTCTTCAGTGCGGCCTTGAGGTTGCTTTCGGCGTCGATCAGGAAGTTGGCGGAGGTGACCACGGCGTCACCCTCGGCGAGGCCGTCGCGCACCTCGACATAGCCGCCGCCGCGGCGGCCGAGCTTGACCCCGCGCGGCTCGTAACGGCCCTCGCCTTTGTCGAGCAGCACCGCCTGCCGACTGCCGGTGTCGAGCACCGAGCTGTCCGGCACCGCCAGCACCGGAGCGGAATCGGCGGTGTCGATCTCGGCGTCGACATACATGTCCGGCAGCAACGCCGAATCCGGGTTGGCGAGCTCGATCCGCAGCCGCGCCGTCCGCGTCTCGCGGTTCACCTGTGGGTAGATCACGGCGATCGTCCCGGTAAAGCTGCGGGCCGGAAAGCTGCGGGCGCGGATCGTGACGGGCTGACCCACCGCGATGGCGCCGAGATCGCGCTCGGCGACGTCGACGAGCGCCCAGACCAGCGAGATGTCGGCGATCTTGAACAGCACGTCGCCGGGGTTGGCGCGCATGCCCTCGATGGCGTTGCGTTCGAGCACGATGCCGTCGCGCGGCGCCGACCATTGCACCGTCACCGGCGCGACGCCGCTCCTCTCCATTGCGGCGATGAACGGCTCCGGCACCGCGAGGTTGATCAGCCGCTGGCGCGAGCCCCGGCCATAGGCCTCGTTGCCCCCGGTGGTCTTCGAATTGATCGTGGCGAGATATTCCGCAGCGGCCGAGGCAATGGCGGCGCTGTAGATTTCCATCAGCGGCTGTCCGGCCTTGACGCGCGTGCCGGTGGTCACGTCGGCGACCTTCTGCACGAAGCTCTCGGCGCGCATCGCGATCACCGAGACGCGGCGCTCGTCGAGCTGGATCGTGCCGGGCGCGCGCACGGCGAGGCGGATGGCGCGGCGTTCGACGGGTGCCGATTGCACGCCGGTGCGCTGGATCTTGCCCGGCGACAGCCTGACCGTGCCGTCGTCGCCATCCTCGCCCTCGTAGACGGGGACATAGTCCATTCCCATCGAATCCTTCTTGGGCACCGGGGAGGTGTCCGGCAGTCCCATCGGATTGCGGTAGTAGAGGATTTTTCGCGGGCCCTGCGCTTGCCTCGACGCCTTCGGCGGGTCGGCTGCCCCGTCGTCATAGACCGGCAGATAGTCGCGCCCCTGCGCATCCTTCTTCGGGACGGCGGACCACCGCGGCGCGCCGGCGGGATCGCGGTAGTACAGCGGGACCTTGTCGGTGGCCGCCGCGGCATCGGTCAGATGCGGGTGAGTGGACGCGCGTTCGATCGACCAGAGGGCGCCGGCAAGGAAACCGGCGCCGAGTGTGGCCATCGCGAGATATCGCAGCTTGGTCATGGCGAATACCTGAAGGAGGGTTGCGAGAACGGGGCGCCGCGGTGTGCGACAGCCCCGTTCGGCTCACTTGCTCGCCTTGACGATGACCTTGCCGGTGACGGTCTCCGCTTCGCCCTGGATCTTGGCGGACAGCGTGATCTGGTAGCGTCCGGCCATCGGCAGATCGGTCTTGAAGGGGTAGACGCCCGGCTCCTTCGACGGCAGCGGCTCGACCGCCGACACCATCTCGGCCATGCCGTCTGGCGCCATGTCGACGCGGGTCTTGAAGATCACCGCGTCGGAGACCGGTTGGCCCGTGGTCTTGTTGGTCAGGCGGATCGCGACGGTGACGTCGTCGCCCTTCTTCATCTCCGCGGTGACCGGCTCGAACGCATAGTCGCCTGCGGCGGCCATCGCAGCCGATGCGGCAAGGCTGATCGACGCGGCCAGAGCCGCAGCGCGCACGAAGTTCGCAATCATGATGTGGTCCTCGAATGTCTGGTTCTCGGCCGCCGGTTCTCGGCGGCGCACGACAGGCGTCATGGCGCGCGGGCGGAACGCCCGGCGCGATCGATGTCGGGAGAGATCAGACGCGAGGAGGTCGGAAGGGAGGACTGCCGCCGATGAGGGAGACGACCTGGTCCGCGGGGATCGGCACCGTGTCGCGGCCAAGCGAGGGGAAGTCGAAAGCCAGGGCGGAGATGTCGCCGGCGGCGACGAAGGGGGCGACGCAGAAGCCGAGCGGGCACTTGCCGCCGTCGGGATGGCAGGGGTTGGCCTTGGCGCCCGGACAGCAATCGTCCATCGCCATCTGATCCATCGCCATGTGATCCATTGCCATGTGATGCATCATCGTCGCGTGGTCCATCGCCATATCGCGCGACGGATCGGCCTGCACGCCCATGGCGCCATGGCCGGCCGCCCCGGCCAAGCCGGTCGCCGCCGCGCTTACCGGCAGCAATGCCAGCGAGGCCGCGATCGCGAGTGCGAGAATGGTACGGACGAACCGCATGGTGCCTGTCAGTCTATCCTCTCCTCGAGGCAATACAACATGGCCGGGCGCGGACCCGACGTCTTTGACCCGCCTCAAGATGTGACGCGGGTTACCGCCGCGCAAGGGTCGGGCTCAGCGGCCGGATTGCGTCCGTCCCATTCCCATCTGGCCCATCATGCCGCCCTGCATCCCCGCCATCATGCCGAGATGCGGCGCGAGCAGTTCGTCCGCCGCCTTCTTCTGCTCGTCCGAAAAGGTGCCGGCGAGGGCGGTCAGCGCCGTGCGGATCGCGCGGGTGCCGTCGAGCCGGGCGGCCAGCCATTTCTCCTGCGCCGACAGACGGTCGGTCAGGCTCTGCGCGGCACCCTGTTGCGTCATCATCGAGGTGCGGAGTTCGCCGAGCGCCTTGGCGTTGGCGCGCAGCGCATCGGCAAAGCCGTTCCAGGCCGAGACTTGCGCGTCGGTTATCTTCAGCTCGGTGCGAAGGAACGCGATCCGGCCTTCGACACGGTCGATCGTTTCCATGCCGCTCATGCAGCCCTGGTCGCCCATCATGCCCATCGACTGCATCATGGGCATCTTGCCCATCATTCCCCTCATTCCACCGCCCATCATCATTCCGCCACCCATCATGCCTTGTGGCCGAGCCGTGCCGGCCTGAGCCGGCGCGGCGTTCGGCGTCGCTGCCGGCGCGTTCTGCTCGGCGTGATGGTCCTGGTGCTCTGTGGCGGATTGTGCCCGGGCGGCCGGGCCGGAGATCGCGATTGTGGCCGCGAGCAGGCTGGCTGCGGCAAAGGTCGGAACACGCATGGCCTTCTCCTCGACGAAGTTGGATGCCGTCGCAGATCAGTGCCGATTTCGGCCGGATGATGCTTGACGCAGGTCAACCCGGAGGCGCGAAGCGCCTGAGCGCGCCCGGTTCTCGTCTACTCGTCCTTCTTCGACATGCGGTCGAGGCGTTCCTGCATGTCCTTCATCTGCTGGCGCAGTTCGTCGATGTTGTCGTTCTTCGCGGGCTCCGGCTCCGGCCCTGCTTCGGGCTCGGACGACGTGCGCGGGGCGAACGGCTTGAACATCGAGAAGGTCTGCTGGAATAGCTCCATGTTGCGGCGGACCTGCTCCTCCAGCGGCGCGAAGGGGGTGCCGCTCAGCGCGCCCGCGAGCTGCTTGCGGAACTTCTCCTGCTCCTGGGTCAGCGTGGCGATCGACTGCTCCAGATATTTCGGCACCACCATCTGCATGCTGTCGCCGTAGAAGCGGATCAATTGTCGCAGGAAGGTGGTCGGCAGCAGGTTCTGTCCCGCCTTGTTCTCCTGCTCGAAGATGATCTGGGCGAGTACGGATCGGGTGATGTCGTCGCCAGTCTTGGCGTCGTAGACCAGGAAATCCTCGCCTTCCTTCACCATCGTGGCGAGGTCTTCGAGCGTCACATAGGTGCTCGTGCCGGTGTTGTAGAGCCGGCGGTTCGCGTATTTCTTGATGGTGGTGGGTTGGTCTGATTTCGCCATGGGCTCTCACTGAGGCAACGCTGAGAACGGGAACCCGACGGACTTGCCGCAGGGCGGGAAGAGTACGCAACGCAACAAAATAAGCATTTTCAAAGACCTCACGCTACCGTTTTGTGCGCCACGGTTAATTGCAGGGCAAAAACTTGCTTGCGAAGCAGCCAAGAACGTTATTTTGAATGCGGTGCGGCATGAATCCGCCCCTTGGCCGATTGACATGCCTCAACGACGTTAACAGGATGCCGCTTAACAGGGGTGGACCGATTTCCCGACGTCCGCCCGCCCTTTTCAGAACAACCTCAAGCCCCAGGAGATGCCCATGTCAGACGATGTCGTCATCGTCAGCGCCGCCCGCACCCCGGTCGGAAGCTTTAACGGAGCCTTCGCGACCCTTCCCGCCCACGACCTCGGCGCCATTGCCATCAAGGCCGCGCTGCAGCGTGCCGGTCTGGAGCCGGGCCGGGTCGCTGAAGTCATCATGGGCCAGATCCTGACCGCCGGTCAGGGCCAGAACCCGGCCCGCCAGGCCTCGATCGCAGCCGGCATTCCAGTGGAAAGCCCGGCCTGGGGCGTCAACCAGCTTTGCGGCTCGGGCCTGCGCTCGGTCGCGCTCGGCTACCAGGCGCTGCTCAACGGCGATTCCGACATCGTGGTTGCCGGCGGCCAGGAGTCCATGAGCATGGCCCAGCACGCCCAGTATCTGCGCGGCGGCGTCAAGATGGGCGCGCTCGAACTGGTCGACACCATGATCAAGGACGGGTTGTGGGACGCCTTCAACGGCTACCACATGGGCAACACCGCTGAGAACGTGGCCAAGCAGTATCAGATCACCCGCGCCCAGCAGGACGAGTTTGCGGTGTCCTCGCAGAACAAGGCGGAAGCCGCGCAGAAGGCCGGCAGGTTCAAGGATGAGATCGTCCCGGTCACCATCAAGAGCCGCAAGGGCGACATCGTGGTCGACACCGACGAATATCCGCGCCACGGTGCCACGCTCGACGCGATGGGCAAGCTGAGGGCTGCCTTCGAGAAGGACGGCACGGTAACCGCCGGCAATGCCTCCGGCATCAATGACGGCGCCGCCGCCGTGGTGCTGATGACGGCGAAGCAGGCCGCCAAGGAAGGCAAGAAGCCGCTCGCGCGCATCGTGTCCTGGGCCCATGCCGGCGTCGATCCCAAGATCATGGGCACCGGCCCGATTCCCGCCTCGCGCGCCGCGTTGAAGAAGGCCGGCTGGAACATCGCCGATCTCGACCTGATCGAGGCCAACGAGGCGTTCGCGGCGCAGGCCTGCGCCGTCAACAAGGATCTCGGCTGGGATACCTCCAAGGTCAACGTCAATGGCGGCGCGATCGCGATCGGCCATCCGATCGGCGCCTCCGGCGCGCGCGTGCTGGTGACGCTGCTGCACGAGATGCAGAAGCGCGACGCCAAGAAGGGCCTCGCCACGCTCTGCATCGGCGGTGGCATGGGTATCGCGATGTGCTTGGCACGCGACTAAAGAGCGCGTAGCGCGCGATTTCGCAACCGCGTAAGCTTCGACGAAAGACAAACGCCCGGCGATGAGCCGGGCGTTTTGTTCTTGATGTCCGTCAAACCTGCCTCATAATCGATGGCTAAAAACGCTCGCTGAAAGTGTCCTAGGGAACGTCGAAGGGAAGGAATACATTATGGCACGAGTTGCATTGGTCACGGGCGGTACGCGCGGCATTGGTGCCGCGATCAGCAAGGCGCTGAAGGCTGCCGGCTACAAGGTTGCGGCGAGCTACGCCGGCAACGACGCGGCGGCGGAGAAGTTCAAGGCGGAGACCGGCATCGCCGTCTACAAATGGGACGTCAGCTCGTTCGACGCTTGCGCCAGCGGCGTGAAGAAGGTCGAGGCCGAGGTCGGCCCGATCGACGTGCTCGTCAACAATGCCGGCATCACCAAGGACGGTGCCTTCCACAAGATGACGCTGGAGCAATGGAACGCCGTGATCGGCACCAATCTCGGCTCGCTGTTCAACATGTCGCGCCAGGTGATCGAGGGCATGCGCGGGCGCAAATTCGGCCGCATCATCAACATCTCCTCGATCAACGGCCAGAAGGGCCAGTTCGGCCAGGTGAATTATTCCGCGGCGAAGGCCGGCGAGATCGGCTTCACCAAGGCCCTGGCGCTGGAGAACGCCAAGGCCGGCGTCACCGTGAATGCGATCTGCCCGGGCTACATCAACACCGAGATGGTGCAGGCGGTGCCGAAGGACGTCCTGGAAAAGGCGATCCTGCCGCTGATCCCGATCGGTCGTCTCGGCGAACCCGAGGAGATCGCGCGCGCGGTGGTGTTCCTCGCTGCCGACGAAGCCGGCGCCATCACCGGCTCGACCCTGTCGGTCAACGGCGGTCAATACATGGTGTGATGCGAGCGCATCAAATCCGGTCATACAGATAAAGTCGTCATGCCCGGCCTTGTGCCGGGCATTCACGTCCCTACAACGAATGTAATCCCCGCAAGGACGTGGATGGCCGGGACAAGCCCGGCCATGACGAAAGTATCGAAGCAATGACTCCCCGCACCGCGACGCTGATCGGATTGACCGCAATCCTGATGTGGTCGCTGCTCGCGGTGATGACGGTGGCGACCGGCACCATCCCTGCGTTCCAGCTCGCGGCGATGACGTTTGCGATCGGCGGCCTGGTCGGCCTGCTCACCTGGATCGGGCGAATCGAGGCGATGCGGAGCCTGCGCCAGCCGCGCGTGGTCTGGATCGTCGGTATCGGCGGCCTGTTCGGCTATCACGCGCTCTACTTTCTCGCGCTGCGTTTCGCCCCTCCTGCCGAAGCGGGTCTGCTCAACTATCTCTGGCCGCTCCTGATCGTGCTGTTCTCCTCGTTCCTTCCGGGTGAGCGGCTCGCAGTCCATCACGTCATCGGCGCGCTGCTCGGGCTCGTCGGCACGGTGCTGCTGTTCGCCGGCAATACGAGCGACTTCGCGCCGGGCCAGGTGCCCGGTCTCGTCGCGGCCTTCGTCGCCGCTTTCGTCTGGGCGACCTATTCGGTGCTGTCACGGCGGCTGAAGGCGGTGCCGACCGATGCGGTCGCCGGATTCTGCCTCGCCACCGCGGCGCTCGCCGCGCTGACGCACGTCCTCGTCGAGACGACGGTGTGGCCGCAGACCGCGCTGCAATGGCTTGCCGTGGTCGCGCTCGGGATCGGTCCGGTCGGCGCGGCCTTCTACGCCTGGGACATCGGCATGAAGCGGGGCGACATCCGCGTGCTGGGCGCAGCCTCTTACGCGACGCCGCTGCTCTCGACCGGATTCCTGATCGCGGCCGGATTCGCCAAGGCCAGCGCCAACATCGCCATCGCCGCGATCCTGATCGCCGGCGGCGGCCTGATCGCGGCGAAGGACATGGTGCTGCGGCGTCGATAAGTCATTCTGGGAATGACAGGTCGCTTACGGCTTCCAGCCCTGCGGCGCGAGCTCGAATTTCGCGAACTCGAACGCCGGCGCCACCGTGCAGCCGAGCAGCGTCCACTCGCCGGTGCTTTCGGCGCTCTGCCAGGCCTGTGCCGGCACGATCGCCTGCGGACGCTCGCCGGCGGCAAGGTCGGTGCCGAGACGCACCACATGCTCCGTGCAGCCTTGATGCGCGATGCGCAGCGTCAGCGGGCTTCCAGCGTAGTAGTGCCAGATCTCGGCCGCATCGATGCGATGCCAGTGCGAGCGCTCGCCGCACGCGAGCAGGAAATAGATCGAGGTCGAGCGCGCACGCCCCTGGGCGTCGACGTTCTGGTCACGAAAGGTCTCGCGATAATGCCCGCCCTCGGGATGCCGCCTGAGCTCGAGGCGGGCGATGATCTCGGCCGCGGTCGCCATCGGCATCGTCAGGACTTGTTCTTGCGTTCGCGCAATTCGCCGAACACCGCCGACGGCTCGGCGCCCTTCATGTGCAGCTGGGCGGCGACGTCGGGATCGTCGGCGCGCAGGAACACGTTGGCCCGCTTCTCCTCGCCGAGCAGCGAGGGAATGGTCGGCTTGTTCTCGGCGCGCAGCTTCGTCACTTCCGCGGCGCGCGCCTGCAGCACCGGATTGTCGGGGTCGACGGAGAGCGCGAACTTGACGTTGGAGGCGGTGTATTCGTGGCCGCAATAGAGGCGGAAATCGTCCGGCAGCGCGCGCAGCTTCAGGAGCGAATCCCACATCATGGGATAGTTGCCCTCGAACACGCGGCCGCAGCCGATCGAGAACAGCGTGTCGGCGGCAAATACCGTCTTCTCCGCATCGAACACGTAGGAGACATGGTCGAGCGTGTGACCCGGCGTCTCCAGCACGCGGCCCAGGAGGTTGCCGATCTTGACGACGTCGCCATTGGCGACGCGCAGATCGACGTTGGCGATCTTTGCCGCCTTGTCGTGCGGGGCGACGACGCGGCAGCCATGCCTGGCCTTCAACTCGGCGACGCCGCCGACGTGGTCGCCGTGATGATGGGTGATCAGGATGTCGGTCAGCCGCCAGCCTTCCCGCTCCAGCGCCGCGGCGATCGGGCCGGCTTCCGGCGCGTCGATCGAGGCGGTCGCCTTGGTGTCCGTGTCGTGGATCAGATAGCCGAAATTGTCGTTCAAGCAGGTGAAAATGCGAATTTCGGCGGCCATGACATCTCCATCGCGCTTCGCCCCGCCCGACAAATATGGCGTTAACGTTGCGCAGGCAATGCAATATTCCGCGCGCCGCGGCCGCGGGGAGCATGGTACATTGGCCTCATGAGCATCGACGTCGTTGATCTCCGCGAATTCTACTCGCGCCGCCTCGGGATCGTGGCGCGGCAGTTGATCAACCGCGGCATCGGGGAGCGCTGGCCGAATGCCGACGGCCAGCGGGTGCTCGGCATCGGCTACCCCACCCCCTATCTCGGTCTGTTCCGCGAGGATGCCGAGCGCTGCATCGCCTTCATGCCGGCGGCGCAAGGGGTGCTGAAATGGCCGACCGGGCGGCCGGCGCTGGCCTCGCTGGTCGACGAGTTCTCCCTGCCGCTGCCGGATGCCGCGATCGACCGTATCCTCCTCGTTCATGCGCTGGAGATGTGCGACGACCCGGCCGCGCTGTTGCGCGAGGTGTGGCGGGTGCTGGCGCCGTCCGGGCGCGTCATCGCGGTGATCCCGAACCGGCGCGGCGTCTGGACCCGCACCGACAAGACGCCGTTCGGTCACGGCCGGCCCTATTCGCGCTCGCAGATCACCGACCTGTTGCGCCAGACCTGGTTCACGCCGTCCGCCTGGGGCGAGGCGTTGTTCATGCCGCCCTATGCCGGCGGCTGGTTCCTGAAATCGGCACTGATGTGGGAGCGCGCCGGCGCCGCGCTGTCGCTGCCCTTTGCCGGCGTGCATATCGTGGAAGCGACCAAGCAGGTCTATCGCGTCATCCCCGCCAAGCGCGAGCGGGCGCGGCTGATACCGTCGCTGAAGCCGGTGCTGGTGCCGTCCTCGACGGTGACACGGGGCTAGAAAAAAATCGTCCCGGCAAGGCCGGGACGATGCATCGCGAATTCAATCGGTAAAGGCGGCGGCTTACTCGCCGGGCGCCATGTCGTCGCTCTGTCCGGCCGGAGCGGTATCGCGCTCGGGGCGCGGGCCGTGCGGGCGGCGCCGGCGTCGCGGATAGCGCTCGCCGCCGCCTTCGAAGCCGCCCTGACCCTGACCGCCACCGACCTGCGGCTGGGCGCCGGTGATGAAGGAGGGCAGGCGATCGACGCTGCCGGTATCGGCAATCGCCGGCTGCGGCTGGTGCTGCGGTTGCGGCTGATATTGCGGCTGCGCACGGTGGTCGCGCTCGCGATGCTCGCGCGGCTGCTGCTGGTCGCGCTGATAGGGTTGATTGTCGCGGTGGTGGTCACGCTGATGATCGCGCTGGCCGTCGCGGTCGCGCATGAAGGGCTGCGGCTGCTGCGGGACGAAGCCGGGCTCCTGGCCGAAGTTGGAGAAGCTCTCCCCTTCCTCCTCGCCGTCGTCGCTGGCCGCCTCTTCGCCGCGCGGCTGCTGCTGCTGGCGGAATTGCTCCTGGGCGGCAGCGATCAGGCGGAAATAATGTTCGGCGTGCTGGTAGTAGTTTTCGGCGGCGACCGGGTCGCCGGAGGAGCGCGCGTCGCGCGCGAGCTGCAGGTATTTCTCGGCGATATGCGAGGCGGTGCCGCGGATCTTGATGTCGGGTCCGTTGGACTCGTAGACCCGGGTCATCGGGTTCTGGCCGCGCCGGTTGTTGTTGTTATTGTTCCGGTTGCGCATCCGCTGCTTGTTTTGACCGTTTCTCATGTCCTGCCTTTGATTCCAGCCCTATCGAAAAGTTAAACGCGTGACTTGATGTTGAGAGAGATCCGGATGGCCGTGGTGCGACGCTCGCCCACGCGGATCAAGTTCCTGCCGATGTCGTAGACCGTCGCGTTCAATAAACACGCGTTCCCCACCGCCGGCATCCATCGCCGGCGAACCCGTTCATCTCGCTTGTCGAAACAAGCCCTGGTTTCTTGCGTAAGTATTCAAGCGCAATAACAGGCTTTCGTTCACGTTGCGGTCGGAAAGCAGCGCAGCTCCACGGGCCATCGCGCTTAACAGGACCTGCGGCTTGGAACCTTTGACCAGTGCAGCTCTCGCCCTGAGAGCCCGGCTTTCGCCCGTAGGTCTACGGGGCCGGCACCGGTGTTGTGAGCGGAACGTAGTCGTTCCCACGGCATATTCCAAGAGGTTTTTGCAGCCCAATCGGGCTTTTATGGGGGCATTTTTCGGGCCGCAACCGCCCTCGGAACGCCAGCCAGGTCGGCCCTGGGCGGCCTGTCCACCGATAACGCCGCGGCCGTCATCAAGGTTTCAATCTCGTCTGCCTGGCCGAGGCCGGCCTCGACGATCAGCGCTCCGCCGGGCACGAGAAGACCCGCCGCCTGTGGAATCAGGGCGCGGTAGGCCTCGAACCCGTCGCGACCGCCATCGAGCGCAAGATGCGGATCGTGGTCGCGGACCTCGCGGCTCAGACTCGCGATATCGGCGGTCCGGATATAGGGCGGGTTGGAAACGATGAGGTCGAAGGGGCCTGCGAGCGCCGCCGCATAGCGGCAGGCGACGAACGCGGCGCGGTCGGCGAGACCCAGGTCGATGGCATTGCCCTTCGCGGCGCGCAGCGTCGTCAGGCTGAGGTCGGTGCCGACGCCGTAAGCGCCGGGAAGCTCGTGCAGCAGCGCGAGCAAAATGGCGCCGGACCCGGTGCCGATGTCGAGGATCCGCAGGCCGCCGCCCGAAGGGGACCGCTCGCGCGCAATCTCGAGCGCCAGTTCGACGACGGTCTCGGTGTCGGGCCGCGGCACCAGCGTGGCGTCCGAGAGCTTGAGGGGCAGGCCCCAAAATTCCTTGACGCCGAGGATGCGCGCGACCGGCTCGCCCGCCAGCCGCCGCCGCGCGAATCGCTCGAGCTGCGCGGCCTCCGCCGGAGCCAGCGCTCGGGCGGCCTGCGCGATCATGCCGGTCAGGTCGAGACCGAGGGTTGCTCCGACCAGAAGGCGCGCGTCGAGCGCGGCCGTCTCGATGCCGGCCGATTGCAGCCGTGTCGCAAGCTCGCGCCGCGCGCGCTCGATGGTCGTTCCGCTGTCCGTCAATGAACCGCCTGTTCTGCCTGGCGTCGATATGACGGCGCGAAAGGCTTGCGTCAACGGCGCAGCTCGCATCTTATCGCGGACGGGCTGACGAGGTGAAAGCCATGACGGCATACGACGACCAGAACGTCTTCGCAAAAGTCCTGCGCGGCGAGATTCCGTGCTTCAAGATCTACGAGAACGAGCGCGCGTTCGCTTTCCTCGACATCATGCCGCGTTCGCCCGGCCATACGCTGGTCATCCCCAAGGCGCCGGCGCGCGGCATCCTCGATATCGCCGAGGACGACTTTGCCGAAGTCGCGCGAACCTCGAAGCGGATCGCGATCGCGGCGATGCGGGCGTTCGGCGCGGACGGCATCATCATCCAGCAGTTCAGCGAGCCGGCCTCCGGCCAGGTGGTGCTCCACCTGCACATGCACGTCATGCCGGTGAAGCAGGGCGTTGACCTCTTGCCGGCGCAGACCCGGAAGGAAGATCCAGCCGTGCTCGCGGACCATGCCGGGCGGATGATCGCGGCCCTGCGCGGCTGATTGCGGCGCTACACGCCGAGATAACGCTGCAGGAGTTCGGGCTGCGCCTTCAGCTCCTGAGCCGGCCCTTCGTGGACGATGTGGCCGTTGTTGATGATGTAGATGCGTTGCGCCAGCGCCAGCGTCGCTGCGAGATTCTGCTCGACCAGCACGATGGTCTGGCCGGCGGCGGCGAGGTCCCGGCAGGCCTTCACCAGATCGTGGACGATCACCGGTGCCAGCCCCTCGAAGGGCTCGTCGAGCAGGATGACCTTGGGATCGCGCACCAGCGCGCGGGCGATCGCCAGCATCTGCTGCTCGCCGCCGGACAGCTCATTGCCGCGATTGGTCCGCCGCTGCTTCAGCCGCGGGAACATCTCGTAGATGCGGCCGAGCGGCCAGCGTTTTGGCGCGGTGATTCCCGCGATCAGGATGTTCTCCTCGACGTTGAGGCTGCCGAAGATCCGGCGCTCCTCGTGGACGAGCTGCATGCCGGCCTGTGCGATCTTGTGGCTGCGGCGGCCGGCGATGTCAGCGCCGTCGAACATCACCCTGCCGCGGCGCGGCGTCACCACGCCCATCAGGCTCTTCAGCGTCGTGCTCTTGCCGGCGCCGTTGCGGCCGAGCAGGGCCACGACCTCGTGCCGCTCGACGCGCATCGCGACGTCGAACAGGATGTGGGAATCCCCGTAGTAGCTGTTCAGCCCATGGACCTCGATCAGGCTCATGCCGCGATCTCTCCGTGAACGCCGCCGAGATAGGCCTCCTGCACCGCGGGGCTGGTCCTGATCTCGTCGGGCGTGCCGTGCAGCAGCACGCGCCCCTCCTGCAACACCGTCACCCGCTCGACCAGCTCGAACAGGGAATCCATGTCGTGGTCGATGATGATCATGGTGCGGTCGCGCGCGATCGACCTCAGCAGCTTGACGGTCTCGACCCGTTCGCGCGGGCTCATGCCGGCGAGCGGCTCGTCGAGTAGCAGCAGGCTCGGCGAGGTGGCGAGCGCAAGCCCGATCTCCAGCCGGCGCTTCTCGCCATAGGCGAGCTCGGACACCGGCGTATCGGCGCGCGCGGTCAGGTTGACCATTTCGAGCGTGCGGTCGACCTGCTCCGGCAGTCCCTTGACGCTGTTGATGCTCCGGAACAGGTCGAGCCGGAACTTGCCGCGCAACTGTGCGAGCGCCGCGATCACGAGGTTCTGGCGCACCGTCAGCCCCGCGAACAGCTGGTTGACCTGATAGCTCTTGGTGAGGCCGAGCTGGCAGACATGGGTGACGCCCAGCCCGGTGATGTCGCGCCCGTCGAACGTGATCCGGCCCGAGGTCGGTGCGATCTCGCAGGTCAGCATCTTGAAGAAGGTCGACTTGCCGGCGCCGTTCGGGCCGATGATGCCACGCAGCTCGCCGTGATTGACGGTGAAGTCGATGTCGCTGTTGGCGACCAGCCCGCCATAGCGCTTGGTGAGGCCGGTGGCTTGCAGGATCGGACCGGAGGCGCTCGTGCGCGCCGCCCGGGTCGGCACGGATGCGGGGGGGGAATGCGCCGCAAGCGACACCGGCCCATTCGCGGTGACGGGTTGATCGGACGGCGCCTGTTCGGCTGCGGCGCGCTTGCCGGCGAGCCAGCGATAGAGGTCGACGAGCCCGCCGACGATGCCGCCGCGGAGGAAGCAGACCAGCAGCACGAAGACCACGCCCAGCACCAGCTTCCAGGCTGCGCCGAGCCCCATCGCGGCCTGGAGGAAGTCCTGCAGGAACAGCCAGACCGCGGCGCCGACCAGCGGCCCGAACAGCGTGGCACGGCCGCCGATCGCGGTCTGCATCACGAGCTGGCCCGAAGTGTCGAAGGTGAAGGCGTCGGGCGGCATGAACGCCTGCAGCACGCCGAGCAGGCCGCCGGCGAAGCCGGCATAGGCGGCGGCGATCACGAAGGCGGTGAGCTTGTAGCCGTGGATGTTGTGCCCGACGGCGGTGGCGCGCAGCGGGTTGTCGCGGATCGCGCTGAAGATGGCGCCGACCGGCGAGCGCACGATCCTGAGCGCGATCACGACGCCGATGAAGTAGCACAGCGCGATGAACTGGTAGAGCGACCAGCCGTTGGTGAAGTGCAGCGTGGTGAAGCCGAGGTTGAAGCTCGGCGTCGGTACGCCGGGCAGGCCGTTCTCGCCGCCGGTGAAGTCCGACAGCGGATTGAACTCGACGAAGTAGAACACTTCCGCGATCGCCACCGTGATCATCGCGAAGTAGATGCCGGTGCGGCGCAGCGCGATCAGGCCGATCAGATAGCCGGTCGCGGCGGCGGCGATCATGCCGATGACCAGCGCACCCAGCACGCTGCCGAAGCCTGCGCGGGTCAGGAGATAGGCGGCGACGAATCCCCCGGTGCCGTAGAAGGCGGACTGGCCGAACGACAGGAGGCCGGTGAAGCCGAACAGGATGTCGAAGCCGAGGCCGAACAGGCCCCAGACCAGGATCCGGTTCACGGTGTTCGGCGCGAAGCCGAGATGGGGCAGGATGAAGGGAGCGACGATCAGCCCGATGGCGGTCAGCGTCTCGATCAGGAAGGGGCGTTGCTTGAGCATCTGACCAACATTTTCATTCGCGGCATCTATTCGCGGCCTTGCACGCCGAGCAGGCCATGCGGTCGCACCACGAGCACGAGCGTCATCGCCGCAAACAGCATCACGTAGGCGTAGCCGGGGTTGAACATCGAGGTGACGCTGATGATCTCGCCGGCGATCAGGCCGCCGAGAATCGCGCCGGGAAACGACCCGACGCCGCCGATCACCACCACCACGAAGGTCTCGACGAGGATGTCGTCGCCGACGCCCGGCGTCAGCGACACCACCGGCGCGTTGACGATGCCGGCGAAGCCGGCGGCCATCGCGCCGATGCCGAACACGACCATGAAGACGCGGTAGACGTTGATGCCGAGCGAATCGACCATCACCGAGTCCTCGATGCCGGCGCGCACGATCATTCCGAGCCGCGTGCGATACAGGATGAGGAACAGCGCGCCGAGCGCGACCGCCACGATCCCGACCACCGCGAGGCGATAGGTCGGATAGAACATGAAGCCGAGATTGGTGATCCCCTGCAGCATCGGCGGGGGCGGCACGACCTGGGACTGGCTCGAGAAGATCAGGCGGACGATCTCGACGAAGCAGATGCCGAGCCCGAAGGTGACGAGAAGCTGATCCTCGTGCGGGCGATGATAGAAATGGCGGATGATGAGGCGCTCCATCGCCACGCCGAGCAGCATCACGAACAGGGAGCCCGCCACGACCGCGGCGATGAACGATTCGGTGTACTGGTACGCGACGTAGCCGGCATAGCCGCCGATCATGAACATCGCGCCGTGCGCGAGGTTGAGCACGCCGAGCGTGCCGTAGATGATGGTCAGGCCGGAGCTGATCAGCGCGAGCAGGGCGCCGAGCGCCAGCCCGTTGAACAGCTGGGAGACGAGATTGGGCCAACTAATCATGAAGCGCGGTCACGTTTTCCGGCTCGCAAACGGGGTGAATCCGCGTGCAAAAAAGGCCGACGCCGCAGGGCGTCGCAACCGCCTGCGGCGTCGCTGATGAAGCTTGCCTCAACTGTATTCGCCGAGGTGGCAGCCGAAGGCGTCCGGCTTCTGCATCAGGCCTTCGCCGGGGACGATCTCGACGACCTCCCAATAGTCGTCCTTGCTCTTCATGTCCTTTTCCATCTTGCCCCTGACGATGATGACGGGACGGACGCACTGATGGTCCTCGGCGCGGTAGTGGACGTCGCCGACGAGGGAGGGAATGGTCTCGCCCTTCTCGTAGGCCTTGATGACGTCGGGCGGATAGAAGCTGCCGGCCTCTTCGACCATGCGGGCCCAGTGCGCGAAGCTGACATAGGCGTTCTCCGCGCCCCATTCCGGCTTGTAGCCGTATTTCTTCTCGAAGGTCTCGTTGAAGATCTTGGCGAGCGGGAACTTGTCCTCCAGCGTCCACCAATAGTCGGTGGCGGCGTAGACGCCCTGCATCAGGCCCTTGGTTTCGGGGGCGATGAACGGGACCTGGTAGGGGACGACCAGCTTCATCTTGTCGAGCACGCCGAACTGCTTGGCCTGCTGGGTCGACAGCACGGCGTCATGTCCCCAGTTGACGTTGATGAGGACGTCGGCGCCGGAGTTGGCGACGTTGAGGAGATAGGACGAGTAGTCGGGCGCGCCCAGCGGCGCGACCTGGTCGGTCGCCGTGGTCCAGCCCGCGGTCGCGAGATAGTCCTGCATCGACTTGGTGACGGTGTGGCCGTAGGTGTAGTCCGGCGTCAGATAGGCGGCCTTCTTGCCCTTGCCGAACGTCTTGACCATGACGGGGCCGATCGCCGCCGCCGCGGTCTGCCCGAAGAAGTCCTGGCGGAAGCCGTAGCGGACGCAGTCCTTTCCGGTGGTGTCGTTGGAGCCGGAAATGCCGCAGACGAAGATCACGTGCTCGCGCTGGGCGAGCTTGTTGAGCGCGACCGCCACCGCGCTCGATGTGCCGCCGGTGATCATGATCGCCTTGTTCTCACTGATGAAGCGCTGCTGTGCCTGCACCGCCTCGTTCGGCTTGGCCGCGGAATCCGCCACGCCGTATTTCAGCTCCTTGCCGAGCACGCCCTTGGTGGTTTTCGGCGAGATCTTCTTGATCAGCTCGTGGCCCGAGTTGATGTGTTCGACGGCGAGCTCGTAACCCTTGAGCTCGTCCTCGCCCTGCACCGCATAGGTTCCGGTGCGCGGCACCGAGATGCCGATGAAGGCCGTCGAACCCGACACGCCCGCCGGATAGGTGCCGAGCGCCGGCTTGTCGGCTGCGAAGGCCGGCAGACCCTGCACGAGGGTTCCGCCGACGAGTCCGGCGCTGCCCTGCAACAAGCGGCGGCGTGAGATACCGAGGCTGAGGCCGCGGCCGATCAGGTTGTCCTTCATGAGCTATCCTCCAAACGTTTTTTTGTCCGCGCGAAGATGCGAGGTCTCGGGCTCTCGTCCGACTCGGCAGTCGGATCGCGTCACATCCGCGTGTGGTTCTGGCCTCAAACATTGCTTGTGATGGCGGCCTGTCAATTTCGCCTTTGGTCGAAGGACGAAAATTATCTCGCAAAAACATATCGTAATACGATAGATATTAGCCTTTCTGCTTACGTAATGCACCGGATGGATAGTCGATATGGACCGACGAACGAGAGTGGCGAGCGTCAGGAAAGGGCAATTCGGCACGCGGGAAGAGCCGTTTCCCGGCCGCTCCGTCCGGCGGACGGCGTCCTCGGGCCGATCGAAACCGATGCGCGGACCGACGAAGACCCTGAGCGTGCGCGCCCAGAACGTGCTCAAGGAGCTCGCGGTCGAGCTCACCGGCGAGCAGGCGCCGAAGGGAAGCTGGATTCCCTCCCGAGAGCTGCTTCTCGCATTGACCGCGGACCGCCTTGCGGCTGCGCGCAATTGCGGTCCTCAGACCGCGCGCGAGATCGTCATATGGGCGCAAGGCTGCGGCGTGACGATCGCGCCGTCGCTACGGGCCGGCAGATCGCTGTCGGAGATGTGGGCGCGGCTGATCGCAAATGCGTCGACCGGGGCGCTCTCCAGCGCCGAGATGATCGCGGCACTGGAGAAATCGATCCGGCGCAAGAGCGTGCGCATTCCCATCGCGTTCCAGATCATCCTGGTGAAGACCCTGCTCTCGAGCTTCGAGTAGCGTCGCGCGGTCGCGGACCGGGATACCGGGCGATTTTCTGTGCATCGGTCCCGGGAGCGTTTGAGCGCCGGAACGCGCGCTTGCTACTCTCTTCGCGATTTTTGCGGAGGCGCGAAGCGAGCGGTCGAGACCACGAGATGATTCAGTCGAAGCGGACATCGAGGCCAACGCGCAGGCGCCGTGCGGCAATGCGCGAGGCGGACTATGAAGCGCTGGCCCGGTTCCGCTACCAGGTCCGGACCTTCCTCGCGTTCAGCGAAGCGGCGGCCCAACGCGCGGGCCTGACGCCACAGCAGCATCAGGCGTTGCTCGGCATCAAGGGTCTTGCCAGTGCCGCAAGCGTCGGCGACATCGCCCGGTTTCTCTTGATCCGGCATCACACCGCCGTCGAACTGATGGGCAGGATGGCGAAGCTCAAGCTGATCGTCCGGACCGTCGATCCGGAGGACGCCAGGCGCGTCCGGCTCAAGCTGACCGCGAAGGGCGAGCAGAAGCTGCGCTCGTTGTCGAAGATCCATCTCGAGGAGCTGCGCGCCGCGAGCCCGGCGTTGAGCAAGGCCTTGCGATCGATCCAATCGGGGACACGTTGAGGGACGCTGAAGAACTGCCTACGCCGCCGCGCCTTGCGCCGCGAGCTGCGCGGCCTGGTGCTCGGTGGTCAGCGCGTCGATCAGCTCGCCCAGCGCCTCGCCGGATATGACCTGCGGCAGCTTGTAAAGCGTCAAATTGATGCGGTGATCGGTGACGCGGCCCTGCGGGAAATTGTAGGTGCGGATGCGCTCGCTGCGGTCGCCGGAGCCGACCTTCTCCTTGCGGTCCGC
>NZ_JAGWUA010000359.1 GCF_028868675.1 Bradyrhizobium sp. | reverse complement strand
GCGACCGTGATCACGCTCAATATGGCAATCAAGGCTAATTCAAGCAGCTTGGTCATGGTGCCAAATCGTACGACTGTGGCGTGGTTTTACTGCTTTGATTTGCGGAAATCCATTAGGCGAGGTCGACCGTGGATCAAAGGCCGAAATCCTCATCAGGACAACAAGGCATCTGCTTCAGCGCCGAAAGCGGCCATCGCGCTCAGCGAGTATGAGTTCTAGCTCGAGAACGTGCCGGCGCGGTCGCTGAACAGGTCGAGCGGCGTCGGTGCCCGAACCTCGGGCATCGCGCTCGCAATCGGGGGCGCGCTCGCGACCGAGGTGAGCGAGGCGTTGTCGCCCCACAATTTCTTCACGGCCGACGACACCGGCGCGGTGCTTTCGCCCGGCTGATACAGCGAGCGGAACGCCGGCGTATTGTCGGCAACCGTCACGGACGATGGCGTGGACACCGGCGTCGCCGAACGCGCCTCCGGGAAGGTCTGCAGGTAGGCGGCGTTGTCGACGATCGGCGCGGATCGCGTCGGCTGCGTCACCTGCGCGGTCTGCACCGTCGGCGCGGCGCTCGCCACCGCGGTGGTCGAGGGCTTGTCGCCATAGAGCGCCATGGCCGTGCGCGTCGCCTTCGAGTTCGCGGCATTCGCGTAGCGCGTCGACAACACGCCGTAGACTTCGGAGACGCTGCGCGCCCGCCCGCTCCTGTCGTAGAAGATCGGGCGGTTGGCGGCGGCCGCGTTGGGAAACAGCCGCGCGCCGCTCGCCTGCGGATTGTCCTCGGCGTTGGCGATCAGTTTTGCGGCCCCGCCGACCCCCATGAAATGCGCCATGTAGAGTTCGGCATCGCTCGGGCGGCGACCGAGCTTGCCGGTCAGCTTGAAGCTGTTGGACTGCGCCAGCACCGCGGCCATGTCGGAGGCGGCCTGCGGATCGTCGCGCAGTTTCAGGATCGAGCGCCGCGTCGCCGGATCGGCCACGGTGTAGTTGCCGGACGAGGTGCGGGTGATGGCGTCGGAATAGCTGGCATAGCCGAGCTGGGCGCCCGCCTCCTTCACGGTGCCGAGCCAGGTCTGGTCGATGAATTGATAGAGCCCGTGCGCGGAGGAGGTGCTGGCGCCCGCGGTCGGATTGAAATCCGATTCCATCTTGGCCGTGGTCAGCATGTATTCGAAGCTGACGCCGGTGACGCCTGAGGCCTGCTTGATCGCGCCGGCGACGCGCGCCCGCGACGGGTCGATCGCGAACGTCTGCGTGGCACTTGAAGCGTCGACCGACATGATGGTGTGCCCGCCCTCGGCGGCGTTGGGGTGGCGCCGGCAATTCGGCGGCCATGCCGGTGCAGCGTGGGGCAAGTATGGTTAATGCGGAGTTAAGAAAACGGCCCGGCCCTTCCCGAGCCGTTCCGGGGCGCGCGAAGCGCGAACCCCGCATGTCCGGCTCATGTCTTGTACACGGCGTCTGGATCGAACAGCCTGTCGGCATCGACCAAGGACAGTCGCGCGCCGCCGCCGTCGGCCTCGACCTTGCGGTAGAAGCAGGACCTGCGGCCGGTGTGGCAGGCCGCGCCCACCTGCTCGACGCGGATCCAGACCGCGTCCTGGTCGCAATCGGTGCGCATCTCGACGACGCGCTGGGTCTGACCCGAGGTCTCACCTTTCCGCCACAACGCATTGCGCGAGCGGCTGAAATACCAGGCCTCGCCGGTCGCGATCGTCTTGCGCAGCGCTTCGTCGTTCATGTGGGCGACCATCAGCAATTCGCCGGTCGCCGCATCCGTCGCCACGCAGGTGACGAGGCCGGATGCGTCGAATTTGGGCTGGAAGCTCAGCCCTTCCTCGATGTCGTGGGAGTGAGTGGACACGAACGCCCTCGCCGATCGTTCGCGAGGATCAGCGTTGCGAGCCTCGCACCAGGGACAGGAAGCGGGCCTGCTCCGCCGGATTGTCGCGGAACATGCCGGTGAAACGGCTGGTGAACGTCATCGCGCCATGCTTGGCGACGCCGCGCACCGACATGCAGGTATGCTCGGCCTCGATCATCACGGCGACGCCGCGGGGCTTCAGCACCTCGTCGATCGCGGCCGCGATCTGCGCGGTGAGATGCTCCTGGGTCTGCAGCCGGCGCGCAAAGAT
>NZ_JAGWUA010000170.1 GCF_028868675.1 Bradyrhizobium sp. | reverse complement strand
GAGCCGCTTCTTCTGCTGGCCCTTGGACAGATGAAACCAGTACTTGATGAGCAGCACGCCCTCGTCGCTCAGCATCTTCTCCAAGCGCTGAATCTCGCCGACGTCGGCGGAGAATTCTCCCTTGCCGATTTGTCCCATCACGCGCTGCACGATCGGCATCGTGTGCCATGCGCCGAAGAAGATGCCGATCTCCCCCTTGGGCGGCAACGCACGCCAGAACCGCCAGTTGGCAGGCCGCTCGCGCTCCTCGTCGGAGGGCTGGGAGAACGCGTGGGTGTGAATGTGCCGCGGATCCATCCACTCGTTGAGCAGATTGACGGTCTCGCCCTTGCCTGCGCCCTCGACGCCCGCGATCAGGACCAGGACGGGAAAGCGCCCCTGCTGCTTGAGGTCGAACTGCGCGTTGAGCAGGGCCTGGCGAAGCCTCGCTTCCTCGCGGCGGTAGGCCGCCTTGTCGACGTGATGCTTCAGCTTGGCGGATTCAAACATGGCGGAAATAGAGCGGGCTTTTCGCGGACTCAAAATGACCCAGATCAAGGTCTTCCGCAGCCGATGGCCGAAAATGTCCGAAATTTCGAGGGGTCGAGCAATGAAGAGGCTGATTGGTGCCGTCGTCGGGGCGCTCGGTCTGGCGACATCGGCGGCCGCCCAGGTACCGGTGGCGATCGTCGAGGATGTGCAGGGCAAGGTCGACGGCGTCGAGTTCATGGACTATGTCGCGCAGGGCAAGGTCATCAAGCTCGCGCCCAAGGCGACGGTCGTGCTCAGCTACATGAAGTCGTGCCTGCGCGAGACGATCACGGGCGGACTCGCGGTCGTCGGCACCGAACAGAGCCTCATTCACCAGAGCGAGGTCCAGCGCGTCAAGGTCGACTGCGACACCAGCGCCACCCAGCTTTCCGATCGCGAAGCGGGCCAGAGCGCCGCCACGACTTTTCGCTCCGTGGCACCCGGCGAACGCGCCGACGCGCCGACGCTCTACGGGCTATCGCCGGTCGTGGAGGTGAAGGGCACGGGTACCCTCGTCGTCGAACGAATTGACGTGCAGGGCGAACGATATACCATTCCCATCAAAAGCGAGGCACTCGTACGGGGCAAGTTCTACGATTTCGCCAAGGCCAGGAAGTCGCTGACCGCGGGCGGCACGTACACGGCAAGCCTGGGCGCGCGCAAGACCACGTTCAAGATCGACCCGGGCGCCGCGGCCGGTCCGGCGCCGATCATCGGCCGTCTCGTGCGCCTCTGAACGGGCGCCTGGCGGCGACAGCCGGGACAGTCCAGATGAGGCACAGAGCGACCAGACGGGACATCCTCGCCGGTGTCGCCATCGCGCTCGCCTGCGGACTTCTGTTTTCGTCCCCGCCGCTCGATATCGTGCACGGCTGGTCGATCGACGCGCTGACCACGATTCGATGGAGCCTGTTCGGCGATCGTCGCGATCCCGCCCCGGCGCCCGTGGTGGTCGTCGCGATCGACGAGGAAAGCTACCAGACGCCGCCCTTCAAGGGGTCGCCGACCCTGACCTGGACCCGCGAGATCGGCCGGGTGCTGTCCGCGCTCATCGATGGCGGGGCGAAGGTGGTGGGGCTCGACGTCATCTTTCCGACCTCGATCGAGCAATCCGAGATTCCCTTCGGCGAGGAGCCGCTGGGCGCGCGCATGCGCGGCTTCGACCGCGACTTTCTCCGCGCGCTCGCGACCGGCGCTGCGGCCGGCAAGATCGTGCTGGGCGAGATCCAGAGCCGCGACCAGCCGGTCCGGCCCGCACCGGCGCAGCGGATCGCAGTCCGCCAGCAGAGCAACATCCGCGCGCTGAACGTCTACACGGATTCCGACGACGTGGTGCGGCGATTGCCGCTGACCTTCTCGATCGACGGCAAGCCGGTGCCCTCGATGGCAGTCGAGCTGGCATCGCGCGCGCTCGATACCCGGCCGCAGCTTGCGCCGGACGGCACCATGACGCTCGCCGGATACCGGATTCCGAGCGCGGTGCCGAATACGCTCACGCTCAATTTCCGCGGCGGCGGCGAAGACGTGCCGACCTTCTCGTTCGCGGACCTGCGCGCCTGCGTCGACAAGGACGACCGCGACTACTTCCATCGCACCTTCGACGGAAAGATCGTGATCCTCGGCACATTGCTCGACTTCGACGACCGCAGGCTCACCTCGAAGCGTTTTGCGACCGGCATCGACAGCGCCGGCGCGCCGCGTTGCGCGCTGACGGCACG
Source organism: Bradyrhizobium sp. (assembly GCF_028868675.1). GTDB lineage: Bacteria > Pseudomonadota > Alphaproteobacteria > Rhizobiales > Xanthobacteraceae > Bradyrhizobium. The sequence continues at coordinate 8,791 of NZ_JAGWUA010000170.1, read as the reverse complement.
CGCCGCCCCGCGACAGGTGAAGCGCAGCGCGATTGCGGGCGTCTACATCCACGCCACCGCGATCGGCAACCTCCTCGGCCACAACGCCGCGGTCGAGCCCGGGCGTGTGTCCACGAGCCTGATCGCGATCGCCTTCGCCGCCCTCGCGGTCATCGCCACGCTGATGCTTGCGCCGGTCGGCGCGGCGCTCGCCTGCTCGGCAGCGGCCGTGGCCTACGTGCTCGGCGCGGCGGCCGCGTTCACCTACTCGCCGCTGGCGCTGCCGCTCAGCGAGCCGATCCTCGCCGGCTTCATGGCGCTCGCGATCATGGTCGGCTATCGCTTCGTCATCGCCGATCAGGAGGAGCGATTCCTGCGCAAGAGCTTCGCGCTCTACCTCGCGCCGCAGGTCATCGACAGCATGATGAATTCGGAGAAGATGCCCGAGCTCGGCGGCGAGATGCGCAACGTCACGGTGTTCTTCTCGGACGTCGCCGGATTTTCCACCTTCTCCGAGAAGATGTCGCCGAGCGCGCTGGTGGCGCTGATGAACGAATATCTGTCGGCGATGACCGACATCATCGAGAGCCATGGCGGCTACGTCGACAAGTATGTCGGCGATTCCATCGTTGCGGTGTTCGGCGCGCCCGTCAGCGATCGCGACCACGCCTGCAATGCGGTGCGCGCGGCGCTGCGTTGCCGCGACCGCCTCGAGGAGCTCAACCGGAACGATGTTTCCTTCCAGGGATACAAGCTCGCCCACCGCATCGGGCTGAATTCCGGTGATGCGCTGGTCGGCAACATCGGCTCGCGCCGGCGCTTCAATTACACCGTGATGAGCGATGCCGTGAACGTCGCATCGCGGCTGGAGGGCGCGAACAAGTATTTCGCCACCTCGATGATGGCCTCGGAGATGACGGTCGCATTGACGGGGACGACGTTCGCGTGGCGCGAACTCGACGCCATCCGGGTCAAGGGCCGCTCCGACCCGGTCAAGATCTACGAACCGCTGGCCGAGGCCGGCCAGGAGACGCAGCAGCAAGCCGCAACCGCTGCGGCCTATGCCGAGGGCCTCGCCTGCTGGCGGGCGCGCGAATTCGGCCGCGCGCGGGATTGCTTCGACCGGATGTCGGCTACCGATCCTCCCTCCGCACTGTTTCGCGACCGCGCGACGCGATTGGCCGACAATCCGCCGCCGCCGGCCTGGGAGCCCGTCAATACCCTCGAGGGCAAGTAGCCTGCGGCGTCGTGCCCTGCCGCCCGCATCGGGCGGGCGCGTCGCGGCGGAGTCCGGACGGAGCGATCGCCGGCCCTAAAGCGCGATGTTCGGCGCATCGCGCCGGGTCTCCGGCATCGCCAGCAGAACCAGCAAGAGGCCCGCCGCGGCGACGCAGGCGAGTCCGACGAAGGCGGCGCCGCTGCCGAAGCGGTCGCTGACATAGCCGCCGAGCACGGTCGAGAGCGAGGCGCCGATGCCGGTCGCGGTGCCGACGATGCCCTGCGCCAGGTTGAAATGGCCACTGCCGAAGGCGACGTCGGCCACGATCAGCGGGACCATCACGGCGAACACCGCCGCCGTGATGCCGTCGAACACCTGCACCAGCACGAGAAGATAGGGATCGTGGACGGCCGCAAACAACAATCCGCGCATCGCGAGCGCGCCGAATCCAATCAGCAGCAGCGGCCGCCGGCCCCAGGCCTGCGCCTTGCGCCCGACCGTCGGCGACAGCAGCGCGACGATCGCCTGCGGCACGATGATGCAGCCGGCAATCAGCACCGTCGCCCATTGGCTCGACCGCGTCGTCACCACGCTCGCCATCAGCGGAAGCATCGTCGCGTTGGCGAGTTGCAGCAACAGGACGCTGCAGGCGAAGATCAGGAGCGGCCGCTGCCGCACGAGGTGCCACACATTGGTGTCCGCGCCCGCGGCGGCCTCCCGCGGCAATTCGCCGTGACTGCGCGCCACGTCGACCTCGTCCTCGCGAATGCGCGAGAGCGCGATCAGGGTCGGGATCGCCAGCAGGAACGTGACCAGGAAGACCGAGCGGCTCGACAGCAGATAGCCCGCCGTCCCCATCACCGCGGCGGCCACGCCGTTGCCGAGCGAGGCGAAGCGCGCATTGCGGCCGAGCCGTTCGCCGATCGCGAGCGGCCCGACGAGGCCGAGGCTGATCGCGGCGATCGCCGGCCCCAGCACGCAGCTCGCGGCGGCGTGCAGGGTCGCGGCCGTCGCCACCACGGGAAAGATCGGCCAGACCGCATAGGCCACCGCGACGCAGCCGATGGTCGCAACCGCAAGGCCCGCGACCAGCCGCTCCGATCGGGCCGCATCGATGATTGCCCCGCCCGGCATCTGGCCGATCAGGCCGACGATGCCGCCGATCGACAGCACCAGGCCGATCTCGACCTGGGTCCATTTCTGCGTCGTCAGGTAGACCGCGATGAACGGGCCGAAGCCGGTCTGCACGTCGGCGAGGAAGAAGATGAACCAGTCGAGGCCACGCAGGCTCCGGCGCGACGGGGACGGCGGCTTGCCCGGCCGCGACGACGCGATACCGGCGCCGCGGCCCGCAGGCGGGCTGCCCGGATCGAAAGACGACGGAACAGGCCTGCGCGACGATGTCACCGGAGGTCCACCCTTCCCGCCTCAAGGAAGGACTTGCAGCGGCTGCAGGCTGCCCGAGGCGCCGAGCACGACGATCGGCGCACCCTCCTTGTATTCCGGAGCGGCGGCGACCTGGGCCTTGGTGAGTTCGAGCGAGATGCTGTCCTTCTTGTTGGCGACCTTGCCGAAACGCAGCGCGTTCCAGTCGACCACGATCTTGCGGCTGCCGACGCCCAAAAAACCGCCGAAGTCGATCACCGCGGCCCGCACGTGGCCACCGCGGTCGACGATGACGTCGACGATGCGCCCCATGTCCTCGTCGGCGGCGCTGCGGACGTCGCGGCCGAGCACGCCGTGTGCCTCGCTGGCGCCGATCACCGTCACCGAGGCCGGCGGCGCGGCCTCCTTCGGCACGGCCGGCACCGTGGGCACCGGAGCCGGCGCGGCGGCATCCGGTGCGGACGTCGGCGCCTCGGCGGCACAGACCGCCGCGCTTGCGAAAATCAGCGCGCTCGACAGCAATCGCCCGGCGACACGCATGGGACCTCCTTCCGGCTCGGATGCCAAGGCGCGATGAGATTGGGATGAATCGTCATCGCGCTTTAGGTTATCGTTTGAGCATGATCTCGGCGCAAACGCGTTCCGCGTTTGTCGCGAGGGAAAACCGCTTCGCACTTTTCCGGATCATGCTTTAGCGCGTCAGCACGATCGACACCTGGATCTGGCCGCACGTGCGCAGCACCTCGAGCGCCACGTCGTCGCCGTGACGGCGAATCCCGAGGTCGACGCTGGATGACCGCAGTTTCAGGTCGCGCAGGATCACCTCGTTCAGGAAGGCCGGCAGGCGCGGATTGCGCAGGCGGATCTCGTTGCGCGCGACGTCGAACTCGATGCCGAGCGCCGCCTCCAGCAGCGTGAACGGCGTCGCGCTGGCCCAGGCCTGCGGCGCGCAGGCGACCGGATAGAGCGTCGGGCCGCGCCGCTTCTCGCGGCGGAAGCCGCAGAACAATTCCGGCAGGCGGCGCAGGTCCATGTAGGAGGCGGCGTCGAACAGGCCCTTGAAGACGTGCGCCACCGAATGCTTCAGCCCGTAGCGGGCGAGCCCGAGCGCGATCAGCGCATTGTCGTGCGGCCAGATCGATCCGTCATGATAGGACATCGGATTGTAGCGCGCCTCGCCGAGCGCCACGGTGCGGATGCCCCAACCGGAAAAGAAATGCGGCTGCATCAGGTCGGCGGCGACCTCGCGCGCGCGGTCCTCGCGGATCATGCCGCTGAACAACAGCTGGCCCGCATTCGAGGTCCGCACCCGGCACGGCCGCTTGGCGCCGTCCAGCGCCAGCGCGTAGGTGCCGAGATCCTCGCACCAGAACGCCGCCTCGAAGCGCTCGGCCAGCGCGTGCGCCTCGGCCTGGAGCTGCCCGGCGAACTCCGGCTTGCCGAGCCGCAACGCGCAGCGCGCGGCGAGCGTCTTGGCCGCGAAGACGTAGCCCTGCACCTCGGCGAGCGCGATGTGGCCTTCGGCCAGCGTGCCATCGGCGTGGAAGATCGCGTCGTAGGAATCCTTCCAGCCCTGGTTGGCGAGTCCCTGCTCGGAGGCGCGCCGGTACTCGACAAAGCCGTCGCGGTCGGGATCGCCGGGGCCATCGATCCAGGCCAGCGCGCGTTCGATGGCGGGCCACAGCTGACGAAGCGTTTCCTCGTCGCCTGTGCGCTCGAAATAGCGGCCGGCCAGCAGCACGAACAGGGCGGTGGAGTCGACGCTGCCGTAATACTGCGCGAACGGTACCTCGCGTAGCGCGGCCATTTCGCCGCCGCGCATCTCGTGCAGGATCTTTCCGGGGTCGGCATCGGCGAGGAGGTCGGTCTCTCTGGCCTGGAAATGCGCCAGCCGCTTCAGCACGCCTTCGGCCACGCGCGGATCGATCCACAGCATCTGCAGCGCCGTGATCACCCCGTCACGGCCGAAACTGGTCGAATACCAGGGGATGCCGGCATAGGGATAACGGCCCTGCGGCGTTTCCGTCATCAGCATGTTGAGGTCGGCCATCGCCTGGCACAGCACCTCGTTGAAGATGTCGTTCGATGTCTCGACGCTGGTCATGCCCACCGTCTGGCGCCGCATCTCGCGACGATGCGCCAGGAGCCCGGAGAAGAATCGCGCCGGCCTCTGCGTCAGCGGCCGGTTGCAGGAGACCGCGACGAACAGCGATCTCGCCTTCTGCGGCTCGAGCTCGAGCTGCCAGGTCGCGGCATTGACCGACAGGCGCGTCGGCCGGGGATCGAAATGCAGCGCCGTCGTGCGCTCGACGTCGTCGAGCCCGCAATATTCGAGCACGACGTCGGCGGGCCCGGACAATCGGCTGGCGCCGATCCCGCGCCGCGGGCGCTTCTCGCCGCGCACCTCGAACAGATCGGCAAAGTCGTTGTCGAACAGCAGCGTCAGCGCGAAGCTCGCCGCCCGTTTGCCGTGGTTCTGCAGCCCGATGCGCTGATAGGCGGTACCGCGCCACAGGAAGATCGTGCGCACGATGTGCAGCATGTCCTTCTCGAACACGATGCGCCCCTGACGGTAGATGTCGGGATTGGTGAGATCGACCGTGAGCGCCGAATTGTCGTCGCGCAGATTGGACCCCAGCAATAGCGGCTGGAGATCGTCGAGCACGAGCTCGAGCCGCGCCAGATAGCGCGTATCGCAGTTGAACAGCCCGTCCGGTCCGCCGGCCGAGGCGCCGATATCGCCGTGGCTGTCGAGCACGATGAAGGTGTCGTCATGCTTGAGCGAGCGGCGCGGCCGTGCCGCCGGGCCGGTCATCGGGATGTAGAACGGCTGCTCGGCGAGCGGCTCGGGGCTCCGCGACATCGAGACGATCTGGGTTACGATCTCGGCTGACATGCCTGTCCCCTGCACTTCATGCGTGAACGCAACGCGACCGACCCGGCAGGCTACGCGGCGGACCTTGCGAGCCGGTTCATTTCCTGCGTCACCAGTTCGCGATACGGGCCGTGGCCCTGCATCAGGCGATCCGGCGGGCCGTCCTCGACGATCCTGCCGGCCTTCAGCACCACCACGCGGTCGAAATTGCGCAACGTCGCGAGACGGTGCGCGATCGCAATCACGGTGCGGCCGCGCATCAGCCGCGACAGCGCTTCGCGAATGGCCTCTTCCGATTCGCCATCGAGCGCGGCGGTCGCCTCGTCGAGCAGCAGGATCGGCGCGTCCTTGAGGAAGGCGCGCGCGATCGCGATGCGCTGGCGCTGGCCGCCGGACAATTTGACGCCGCGGTCGCCGACCATGGTGTCGAGCCCCTCCGGCAGCGTCTCGACGAAATCGCAGCGCGCCGCGATCGCAGCGCGCAGCACCTCGTCGTCGGTCGCGCTGGGCCGGCCGTAGCGGATGTTCTCGCGGATGGAGCGGTGGAACAGGGAGATGTCCTGCGGCACCACGGAGATCGCCTCGCGCAGGCTGAGTTGCGTGACCTTGGCGATGTCCTGGCCGTCGATGGTGATGCTGCCCTCGTCGACATCGTAGAACCGCTGCAGCAGCGTGAACAACGTCGACTTGCCGCCGCCGGATTGGCCGACCAGCCCGACGCGCCGGCCCGGCTGCAGCCGCAGGCTGAACCGATCCAAGATGCGCCCGCCGCCGGGATAGCCGAAGCCGACATCGTTGAAGGAGATGGCGGCCCCGCTCCGCACCAGCGGCTCGGCCCCGGGATCGTCGCGTAACTCGTGCGGCACGAGCAGCGTCGCGATCGCCTCGGTCAGCCGCGCCACGTGCTGGGTGACGTCGACCAGCGCCACCGCGAGATCGCGCGTGGCGTTGAGGATCGACAGGCCGAGCGTGCAGACGAGGACGACGTCGCCGGTCGTGGCGTCGCCGTGCTGCCACAGCGTAATGACCCAGGCCAGCAGCGCAATCGTGAGCACGACGGTCACGGCGGCGTGAATGAGCCGCAGTCGCTCCAGATAGCGCAGGCTGCGCCCGCGCGCGGTGACCTCGCGGTTCACGGTGGCGTCGAACCTTTCGTGCTCGTGGCCGATGCCGCAGAACGCCCGCACCAGCGGCATGTTGCTGATGACGTCGATCATCTCGCCGTCGACCAGAGCGGCCTTGTCGGCGAAATCGTCGTGCAGCGGCTTGCCGGCGGCGGCCAGGCGAAACATGGCGATCACCATGCCGCCGGCGACCACGATCAGGCCCGCGGCCATCTTCGGGCTCACGGTTCCGATCAACGCGATTGCCGCGATTGTGGCGATGCACGGCGGCAGCACGTTCCAGACGAACATGTTCTCCACCGTGAAAACGGCGTTCGAGGTCGCGGTGATGCGGCTCGTCAGCATCCCTGGCATGCGGTCGGAAAAGTAGCTCGGCGCGTGACCGGTGAGGTGACGGAAGATGTCGCGGCGCAGATCGCCGGTCACGCGGACAAAGGTGAAGCTCGCTGTCCAACTCGCGATCCGCCACAGGAAATTGTCCGCGGCGATCATCGACATGAGAATGGCGAATGCCAGCCATACGCTGCCGCCATGCGACGGTCCCGCGGATAGCGTATCGACGAGAAACTTGACCCCATATTGCGTGCCTACCGAACAGGCAACCGCGGCCACGACGGAGGTGAGGATCACCAGATGCGAGGCGGACCGCCGGCGGAGATAGCGCAGGACGAAAGCGAACGGACGCCGCGCGTATCCTGAGAGCTGGTCCATCTGGCTGCTACCCATGGTGAGATGAGAAATGTCGGTCGCGCTGCGGCTCATCGATTGAACGACGACTGTGCGGTCCCGGTTCCACGGCGGCGCGATCACGACGAGACGATGCGGACGATCCGAGGAGGCCTCGATGGCGGAATCGCGACGCACGCGACGGGTCTCGAATATGTAACCTTTGGTGAGGGGAACTCCGCGGATGCGGCAACGTTCCCTTGGTTGGCATGCCGGTGCCGTTGTGAGCTGGGGGTCCAATCGCCATGAGCAGCACAGAGGAGATGGTGAGATGCGCATCGCGCAGGTAGCTCCGTTGACGGAGGCTGTTCCACCCAGGCTTTACGGCGGCACCGAGCGGGTGGTGCATTGGCTGACGGAGGAGCTGGTCGCCCTCGGACATGACGTGACACTGTTCGCGAGCGGCGATTCGCAGACCTCGGGCCGGCTCGACGCCCTGTGGCCGAAGGCGCTGCGGCTCGACGGCGCGGTGCGCGATCCCAACGCGCTGCACATGGTGATGCTGGAGCGGGTGCGGCGGAAATGCGACGACGAGGAGTTCGACTTCCTCCACTTCCATCTCGACTACTATCCCTTTTCCCTTTTCCATCGCCAGCCGACGCCGTTTCTGACCACGCTGCACGGCCGGCTCGATCTGCCCGAGCATCAGCCGGTGTTCGACACCTTCTCCGCCGTCCCCGTGATCTCGATCTCGGACGCGCAGCGGCGACCGGTACCGCAGGCCAACTGGCTGCGCACCATCCATCATGGCCTGCCGGAAACGCTGCTGATGCCGAGGCCCGTCCGCCAGGACTATCTGGCCGTGCTCGGCCGCATCGCGCCGGAAAAGGGCGTCGACCGCGCGATTGCGATCGCCACACGCTGCGGCATACCGCTCAAGATCGCGGCCAAGGTCGATCGCGCCGACCAGGACTATTACGACGAGCTGATCCGCCCGCTGATCGAGAGCAATCCGCTGGTCGAGTACATCGGCGAGATCGCCGACGGCGAAAAGTCCGACTTCCTGAGCGGCGCGATCGGCCTCCTGCTGCCGATCGACTGGCCGGAGCCGTTCGGGCTCGTCATGATCGAGGCGATGGCGTGCGGCACGCCGGTGATTGCCTTCGACCGAGGCTCGGTGCCGGAGATCGTCGAGGACGGGCTGACCGGCTTCGTGGTCGCCGACGAGACCGGCGCGATCGCCGCCGTCAGCCGCCTGGGACAATTGAGCCGGCATGCGATCCGCAACCGATTCGAGGCGCGCTTCACCGCAAGACGGATGGCGCTCGACTATCTCGCGGCCTATCGCAGCCTGATCGAGGCGACCGAGCCGCGAATCAAGCTGGTGAGCAGCGCGGAATAGCGCGCCGTCTCCATCCGTGGTGCACAAGGAGGCCCCGGATTACGCTTGCGCTCCATCCGGGCTACGCGGCAGGCCGTAGCCTGCATGCAGCGCAAGCGGAATGCAGGGGAAACTTTGCCTCTGCCGACTTTGCTGATAGA
>NZ_JAGWUA010000169.1 GCF_028868675.1 Bradyrhizobium sp. | reverse complement strand
TACGACGGCACCGCCAGCAGTCCGCTACCCGGCCCCCGCGCTGTAGTGGAGACCTTCGGGGTGCGCCCCTTGATTCAAATCAGGTTTTTCCGCCAACCGTGAAAGATGGGCTAGTACCACCCACCGAACCACGTCCTGTGCTTGTGGGTCCGGGACGACAGCGACTATGCGGCGTGATGCGGCACGGCGTCGAACCGGCTCACCACGATGTCCCGCTTGGTCTCGTCCACCCGCACGGTCATGTCGAAGCGGCCGTCGTGCAGCTCCTTGGCCAGCACTTCCGAATTGCGGTGCAGCCAGGAGATGCCGGCGCCGTCGGCGGCGTCGATCGACAGATCGAAGGTGCTGCGCTTGGCCGCGAGGCGCTCCTCGATCGCGGCAAGCAGCGCCTCGACCCCCTCCCCGGTCTCGGCCGAGACCAGCAGCGCCGCATGATCCGAGGGCCGGCGCGCGGCGATGTTCTGCAGCTCTTCGCGCTGTTCCGCGTCGAAGCGATCGATCTTGTTCCAGACCTCGATGATGCGGCTCGAATCGTCCGGATTGATGCCGAGCTGGCGCAGCACGGCGTCGACGTCGCTCTGCTGCGCCTCGGCATCTTCATGCGAGATGTCGCGCACGTGCAGGATGACCTCGGCCTCGAGCACCTCCTCGAGCGTGGCGCGGAAGGCGGCAACGAGCTGGGTCGGCAGGTTGGAGATGAAGCCGACGGTGTCCGACAGCATCGCCTTGCCGCCATGCGGCAGCGTCAGCGCGCGCAGCGTCGGGTCGAGCGTGGCGAACAGCATGTCGGCCGCCTGCACCTCGGCGCGCGTCAGGCGGTTGAACAGCGTCGACTTGCCGGCATTGGTGTAGCCGACCAGCGCCACCACCCGATAGGGTACGCGCTGGCGGCCGGCACGATGCAGGCGCCGCGTCGCCTGCACCTTCTTCAGGTCGCCTTCGAGGCGCGCGATGCGCTCCTGGATCAGGCGCCGGTCGGCCTCGATCTGGGTCTCGCCCGGGCCGCCCATGAAGCCGAAGCCGCCGCGCTGGCGCTCGAGATGGGTCCAGGACCGCACCAGGCGCGAGCGTTGGTAGTTGAGATGGGCGAGTTCGACCTGCAGCGCGCCTTCCCTGGTCTTGGCGCGGCGGCCGAAGATTTCCAGGATCAGGCCGGTGCGGTCGAGCACCTTCGCGTTCCAGGCCTTTTCGAGGTTGCGCTGCTGGATCGGGGAGAGCGCGCAGTCCATCACCACGAGTTCGACGTCGTGGCTCTTGATCAGTCCGGCGATCTCCTCGACCTTGCCCTTTCCGAGATAGGTCGCGGGACGGATCTGGCCGATCGGCGCGATCAGCGCATCGGCGATGACGAGATCGATGGCGCGCGCAAGCCCGCTGGCTTCGTCCAGCCGGGCCTCGGTGTCGCGCAGGACATGGCCATCCGCCTGCGCGTCGGTGCTGCCCGCGCGCATCCGCAAATAGGGGCCGATGACGATCACCCGCCCCGTCCGTCTTCCCCCTTCCGACCGCGGACGGTCGGTGCCCCCGTCGAGATTCCGGGGTTCCAATCAGATCACTCTCAAGCGGGCTGATCCTCGCCGCCTTCGAACAGCTGGATCGGAGCGCCCGGCATGATGGTCGAGATCGCATGCTTGTAGACGAGCTGCGAATGACCGTCGCGCCGCAGCAGCAGGCAGAAATTGTCGAACCAGGTCACAATTCCCTGCAGCTTTACTCCGTTGACCAGAAAGATCGTCAGTGGCGTCTTGGTTTTACGAACGTGATTGAGGAAGGTGTCTTGTAGGTTTTGTGCGCGGTCTGCCGCCATTGTTGTTGTCTCGCTTTGAGTTTCTTTTTATTTGCACCGGCTGCGGCCCGCTTGTTGATGGGTCCTGCCCCGGCTGCCTTTCCCTCTTGAGATCCCCCTCCGGAAGGTCGGCGGTATGATTAGAGGACAGGTCGGAATATTAGGCAAGCCGCTTCAGGCAGCAGCCCCGGCCTCTTCCTACCGAAAAACGACAGGAATCGATCGTTTTACTCGATTAGCGTCCATGTGTGGCCGGAACGCCGCGGCTCAACCGACGCCCAGCGCCTTCAACTTCCGGTGTAGTGCCGACCGCTCCATGCCGACGAACTCCGCGGTGCGCGAGATGTTGCCGGAAAACCGGCTGATCTGGGCGATCAAATAGTCGCGCTCGAACACCTCCCGCGCCTCCCGCAGCGGCAGGCCCATGATGTGCTCGCCGTTGTTGCTGGTCGGCATCGCCGGGACCATCGAGCCGACGTCCTGCGGCAGCATGTCGGCGGTGATGATGACCTCCGGACCGCCGGCGGCGAGAATCATCACCCGCTCGACGTTGTTACGGAGCTGGCGGACGTTGCCGGGCCAGACATGCGACTGCAGCACCGCCATGGCGTCCTGACCGATCTGCCGCTTGGGCAGGCCCGTCGCCGCCGAGATCTGGTCCATGAAATAGTCGATCAGTTCGGGGATGTCCTCGCGCCGCTCCGACAGCGCGGGCACGCGGATCGGGACCACCGACAGGCGATGGTAGAGATCCTCGCGGAATCGTCCGCCCGCGATCTCCTCCTCCAGGTTTCGCGCCGTGGAGGAGATGATGCGCACGTCGACCTGCACCTTGGCGGTGCCGCCGATGCGCTGGAAGGTCTGCTCGACCAGCACGCGCAGGATCTTGTTCTGGGTCTCGCGCGGCATGTCCGCGATCTCGTCGATGAACAGCGTGCCGCCATGCGCTTCTTCGAGGGCGCCCGGCTTGCGGGGCTGCTCACCGTTGGACTGCTCGACGCCGAACAATTCGTGCTCCATCCGCTCGGGCGTGATGGCGGCGGCGTTGATCACGACGAACGGCCCGTCTGCCCGGCCCGAGGCCGCATGCAGCGTGCGCGCGGCCAGTTCCTTGCCGGCGCCTGCGGGGCCGACGATCAGGATGCGGCTGTTCGCCTTGGCGGCGCGCTCCACGGTCTGGCGCAGCTGGTTGACGCTCGGCGAGCGGCCGACGAGCTGGCTCGCGGTCGGCGCGAGTTGCTTCAGCTCCTTGACCTCGCGCTTCAGCCGCGAATTCTCGAGCGCCCGCGTCGCCACCAGGATCAGGCGGTCGGCCTTGAACGGCTTCTCGATGAAATCGTAGGCGCCCCGCTTGATCGCGGCGACCGCGGTCTCGATGTTGCCGTGGCCGGAGATCATGACGACCGGCAGGTCGGCATTGTCCTTCTTGATCTGCTCCAGGAGCTGCAGGCCGTCGAGCTTCGATCCCTGCAGCCAGATGTCGAGGAACACCAGATGCGGCCGGCGGTTCGCGATCTCGGCGAGCGCCGAGTCGCTGTCGCGCGCGGTCCTGGTGACGAATCCCTCGTCCTCGAGAATGCCCGCGACGAGATCCCGAATATCGGCCTCATCATCGACGATCAGAATTTCACTTGCCATGGGTCGCGCCTGTGCTGTCAGTTGCCTGTTGAGGCTTTGATTTTTGCTTCATCATTAGTCTGTTCTGCCGGCTCTTTGGTTTCGGCGGCCGCCGCCTTTGTTTCCCGGTCCCCGCCGCCCGCGGCCTGGTCCCCGACCTCGACCTTCGAAGCCTGGCCGGAGATTGCAAAGCGCATCCGCATCCAGGCGCCGCGCTGTCCCTCCCGGAAATCGGAGGCATCCTTCAGCTCGATCCGGCCGCCATGGTCTTCGAGCACGCGGCCGACGATCGCCAATCCCAGTCCGGTGCCCTTCGCCCGGGTCGTGACGTAGGGCTCCAGAAGCCGCGAACGCGCCACCTTCGGCAACCCGACGCCGTTGTCGATGACGTCGATCAGCACGTCATCGCCGTCGCGCGAGACCACGACGTCGATGCGGCCCTTTCCACCATCCTTGCCGAGCTCCTCGGGGGGCACCTGCTCGATCGCCTCGGTGGCGTTCTTGACGATGTTGGTCACGGCCTGCGAGATCAGCCGGCGGTCGAACTGCGCGCGCAGCGGGTCTTCCTTGAACACAGTCTCGATGTCGAGCTCGGGATGGGCGACTTTCATCAGGAACACGGCCTGCCGCACGGTGTCGGCGACGTCCTCGCCCTCCATCACCGGTTTCGGCATGCGCGCAAAGCGCGAGAACTCGTCGACCATGCGCCTGATGTCGTCGACCTGGCGGACGATCGTGTCGGTGCACTGGTCGAAAATCGTCTTGTCCTTCTCCTCGGTGATGGTCCGGCCGAACTTGCGGCGGATGCGCTCGGCGGAGAGCTGGATCGGCGTTAGCGGGTTCTTGATCTCGTGAGCGATGCGGCGCGCCACGTCGCCCCAGGCCGAGGTGCGCTGCGCCGACACCAGCTCGGTGATGTCGTCGAGCGTGATGATGTAGCTGTCGTGCGGCTGGCTGGTCTTCTCGGCGCTGACGCGGACCGACAGATTGCGCTCCTGGCCGTCGCGCGCGATCGTGATCTGGCCCTGCACCAGGCGCTGGGTTCCTTCCCGCGCCGTCTTCATCATGTCGTCGAGCTCGGGCAGCACGTCGGACAGGGGATGGCCGAGCGTTTCCGCCTCGGAATGCCCGATCAGCTTCTCGGCCGAACGATTGAGGATACCGACGCTGCCCGACGTATCGACGCCGATGATGCCGGCACTCGCCGAGGACAGCACCGCCTCGATGAAGCGGCGCCGGCTGTCGATCAGCTCGCTCGCGTTGACCAGCTCGTCGCGCTGGCTGCGCAGTTCCTGCGTCATCTTGTTGAAGGTTTCGCCGAGCTGGGCCATATCGCCTTCGGACTTGAGAACGGGGACCTGGACGTGGAGATTGCCGGTCGACACCGTGTTGGCCGCGTTCATCAGCCGGCGGATCGGCGCCACCAGCCAGTTGGCGAAGTTGAGCCCGATCAGCACCGAGGCCATCAGGATGGTCAGCGCGATCACCGCGAACATCAGCGCGAAGGCGACCTGGATGCCGAGCCGGCGCGATTCGATCTGCGCATATTCGGCGACACTCACCTCGGTCTGCTTGAGCTGGGCGACGACCCGCGGATCAAGAAGCCGCGCAACGTAGAGGAACGTGTCGTTGAACGCCCGCAGCCGGATCACCGCGGCGACGTAGTTGGCGTCCGGGAACACCGCGATCTGCGGCTCGGTCTCGTTGACGTTGCTCAAGAACTCCGGCGGCGGCGTCTGGAAGCTCTGCTGGATGCCGGTCTGCGCCGTCTCCAGGATATTGCGATCCTTGTCGATGATGAGCGCGCCCGGCAGGTTGCGGGACTGGGCGCTGGCGGTCAGCAGTTCGCGGAACGTGCTGCGGTCCTGGTCGAACAGCGGCCGGGCATGGGCGATGTCGTTGGCCATCCCCAGGATGTCGCCGCGGATCAGCTGCGCGTGCTCATAGGTGTAGGCGCGCGCGATGATCAGCGAGTTCTCGATGACTTCCTTGGTCGGCCCGGAGAACAGCCGGTCGAGGCCGCGCTCGATGGTGACGTTGGCGACGACGGCGACCAGCACCGCCGGCAGCACGGCGATGATCGAGAACAGGCCGACGATCTGGACATGCAGCCGCGCCGCCGCCCGCCCGCGCCGGCGGGCCTGGATCATCTGCCAGACCTCGCGGACGATGATGCCGACCAGGAGCAGGATCGTGCCGGCGTTGATCAGCAGGAACGAGCTCACGACCTCGCGGGTCGGCTCGATCCGGGTCAATCCGGTCAGGACCACGAAGGTCAGGAAGGCCGAGAGCAGCGCAAGGGCGACCGCGAACGCGGCGAGCCACCGGCGCGGCGACCAGCCCCTGGCCTCGTCGGCCTGTGACGTCTCGAAAGCTGCGGCCGAGGTATCTGCGCTGCTCATTCCGGAAATGGATGCTGAAAAGGGAAGCCGTTGGAGCGGTCTAGTGATGCATTCATATCACAATGTTGCCAAATTGCGACAATTCCACGGCGCGGCAGTTGGCCACTTTGCGCACGATCCTCGGAACGCAATATCGCTCTTGCGGCGAGGGCCCTGAGATCCCTTCGGACCGCCCAGCGGTTGACGCAGGTCAACTCGATCCGGCACTTACCGCGTATCTTAACACCATCATCTCATCCAAAGTTCAGGCCAATGATCCCTCTCCATCAGACGGGCCGTCCCCTGCGCTCCTGGTGGAGGAACGGTCGTATCCTCCTCGCTCTGTCCGTCATCGGCCTGCCCTGCGCGGCGGTGGCCGAGGACGACGTCAAGCTGACGCCGGCGCAGGTCCAGAATCTCGGCATCCGCGTGGCCCGTCCGGTGTCGAGCCGGACCGACCAGACGCTGCCCTACCCGGCTCAGATCGTGATCCCGACCCCGCAATTGTGGGTGGTCAGCGCGCCCGCCGCCGGCATGGTCACCAATCTGGCGGTCGCGCGTGGCGACCGGATCACGGCCGGTCAGCCGCTCGTGACGCTGGAAAGCCCGAGTTTCGTCTCGCTGCAGCGCGACTATCTGCACGCGGTCGCGCAGGAGGTCCTGGCCAATCAGCAGCTCAAGCGGAACGCCGACCTGTTCGAGGGCAAGGCTGTGCCGCAGCGCGTGCTGGAAACGAGCCAGACCGAGGCCCGCCAGGCCAGCATCCTGGTCGCCGAGCGACGGCAGATGCTTCGTTTGAGCGGCCTGTCCGATGAGGCGATCTCCCGGCTGACCAACGAGGCCGCGATCAGCGCAACGCTGACGGTCGCCGCGCCGCAAGGAGCATCGGTCGTCGACATCGCGGTCTCGCCAGGCCAGCGGCTGGAGCAGGCCGCGCCTCTCGTCAAGCTCGCGCGCCTGTCGCCGCTCTGGGCCGAGATCGCGATTCCCGCCTCCAACATCCGCGCGATCCGCAGCGGCGCGCGGATCGACATCGAAGGTTACCCCACGCCAGGCCGGGTCATCCTGGTGTCGGAGACCACCGATGCGGCCACCCAGACGATCCTGGTCCGCGCCGAGATCCCGAACGATGGCGAATTGCATCCCGGCCAGACCGCCGCGGTGCGCATCAGCTTCCTGTCGCCCGGAGAGAGCGCCTGGGAAATTCCCTATAGCGGCCTGGTCCGGCGCGGCGAGCAGACCTCGGTCTTCGTCGCCATCGAGGGCGGCTTCCGCCTGCTCCCGGTCACGCTGCTCGCCGAGGACCAGGACCATGTCGTCGTCGCCGGTGCGATCAGCGACAAGAACGAGGTCGCCGTCGGCGGCATCTCGGCGCTTCGCGGCATCCTCGCGCGGCTCGGAGCCGGTCAATAATGCTCCCTCGACTGGTCGCATTCGCGCTGTCGCAGCGGCTGTTCGTCGCCCTGAGCGTCCTGCTCCTGATCGGCGCGGGTGCCGTCTTGCTGCCGAGCCTGCCGATCGACGCCTTTCCGGACGTCTCGCCGGTGCAGGTCAAGATCATCATGAAGGCGCCGGGCCTCACCCCGGAGGAGGTCGAGCAGCGCATCACGGTTCCGATCGAGATCGAGCTGCTCGGCCTGCCCAACAAGAAGATTCTGCGCTCGACGACGAAGTACGCGCTGGCCGACATCACGGTCGATTTCGAGGACGGCACCGATATCTACTGGGCGCGCAACCAGGTGTCGGAGCGGTTGTCCAACATCTCGCGCGACTTCCCGGACGGGGTGACCGGCGGGCTCGCGCCGATCACGAGCCCGCTCGGCGAGATGTTCATGTTCACGATCGACAGTCCGGAACTGTCGCTCGCGGAGCGCAGGACCCTGCTCGACTGGGTGATCCGCCCCGCGCTGCGCACCGTTCCCGGCGTCGCCGACGTCAATTCGCTCGGCGGCTACGTCCGCGCCTTCGAGATCGTGCCGCTGAACGACGCGCTGGCCGCGCGCGGCATCTCCTACGAGCTGTTCCGCCGCGCCATCGAGGCCAACAGCCGCAACGACGGCGCCGGCCGCGTCAACCAGGGCGAGGACAGCGCGCTGGTGCGGATCGAAGGCTCGATCCGCGGCATCGACGACATCCGCGCCATCGTCGTCGACACCCGCGACGGCGTTCCGATCCGCGTCAACGATGTCGCCCGCGTCAAGGTCGGCGCGCTGACCCGCTACGGCGCGGTCACGATCGACGCGCGCGGCGAGACGGTCGAAGGCCTCGTGCTCGGCCTGCGCGGCGCCAATGCCGGCCAGCTCGTGCGCGACGTCCGCGCGCGGCTTGCGGAGCTGCAGCCGACGCTGCCCAAGAGCGTCTCCATCAACGTGTTCTACGACCGCAGCCATCTGGTCAACCGCGCGGTCGGCACCGTGGTGCGCGCGCTCGGCGAGGCCACCGTGCTCGTCGTCGTCCTCCTCCTCCTGTTCCTCGGCAACTGGCGGGCATCGCTGGTGATCGCGCTCAGCCTGCCGCTCGCCATCGTCATCGCGCTGATCGTGATGCGCGCAGCCGGGATGTCGGCGAACCTGATGAGCCTTGGGGGCCTTGCGATCGCCATCGGCATGCTGATCGATGCGCTGGTGGTGGTCGTCGAGAACATCGTCGGCAATCTCGGCAAGCACGAGGCGAGCCAAGCGACGCCGTTGATCCACATCGTGTTCCGTTCGGTCTGCGAGGTCCTGCAGCCGGTCACCTCGGGCGTGCTGATCATCATCATCGTGTTCGTGCCGCTGCTGACGCTGCAGGGGCTGGAGGGCAAGCTCTTCATCCCGGTCGCGCTCGCCATCATCTTCGCGCTCGCGGGCTCGCTGCTGCTGGCCCTCACCGTCATTCCCGTCGCGATCTCCTTCGTGCTGAAATCGGCCTCGCATCGCGATCCCCTGCTGATCCGCGCGGCGCAGCGCGTCTACGCTCCGGCGCTCGACTGGGCGCTCGACAACGAGCGCAAGGTGATCGCGGCCGCGCTTGTCGGCCTCGTCGCCGCTGGCTACGCCTACACCCACCTCGGCAAGACCTTCATGCCGACCATGGACGAGGGCGACGTCATCGTCAGCGTGGAGACGCTGCCCTCCGTCAATCTGGACGAATCGCTCGCCATCAACACGCGGCTGCAGGCCGCGCTGTTGAAGGTGCCCGACGTCGCCGGCATCATCGCCCGCACCGGTTCGGACGAATTGGGGCTCGATCCCATGGGACCGAACCAGACCGATACCTTCCTCGTGCTCAAGCCGGCCGAACAGCGCAAATCGCAGGACCGGGAGGCACTGCTGGCGAGGCTGCGCGAGGTGCTCTCGGGCTTCCCCGGCCTGTCGCTGAGCTTCACCCAGCCGATCGACATGCGCGTGCAGGAGATGATCTCTGGCGTGCGCGGCGACGTCGCCGTCAAGATCTTCGGCCCCGATATCGCCAAGCTCAACGAGATCGCGGCCAGATTGTCGTCGATCCTGTCCGGCATCGATGGGGCCGAGGACGTCTATACGACGCTGAACGAAGGCGCGCAGTACTACACCGTCGCCGTCAACCGGATGGAGGCCGGCCGGCTCGGCCTGACGGTCGATTCCATCGCCAATTCCCTGCGCACCCAGATCGAGGGCCGCACCATCGGCACGGCGCTGGAGGAAGGCCGCCGTACGCCGATCCTGGTCCGCGGCGGCGAGATGACGCGCGAGGCGCCGACGCTGCTGGCGAGCCTGCCGTTGACGCTAGCCTCCGGGCAGCACGTCGCGCTGTCCCAGGTCGCCCGCATCCAGCGGGTCGATGGTCCCGTCAAGATCGACCGCGAGGACGGCAACCGCATGAGCGTCGTCCGCACCAATGTGCGCGGCCGCGACATGGTCGGTTTCGTCCAGGCGGCCCAGCAGAAAGTCGCGGCCGAGCTTTCGCTGCCGAGCGGTTACCGGCTGACCTGGGGCGGACAGTTCGAGAACCAGCAGCGCGCCGCCGCGCGGCTGTCCGTCGTGGTCCCCGTCGCGATCGGCCTGATCTTCGTGTTGCTCTTCACGACCTTCGGCTCGGTCCGCCAGGCCTTGCTGGTGCTGGTCAACATCCCCTTCGCGCTGATCGGCGGGGTGTTCGCGCTGGTCTTGTCCGGCGAATATCTGTCGGTGCCGGCCTCCGTCGGCTTCATCGCGCTGCTCGGCATTGCCGTGCTGAACGGCGTCGTGCTCGTTTCCTATTTCAACCAGCTCCGCGCCCATGGCCTCTCCGAGGCACGCATCGTGGTCGAAGGCGCGAGGCGCAGGCTGCGGCCGGTGCTGATGACCGCGAGCATCACCGCGCTCGGACTGATCCCGCTGCTGTTCGCCTCGGGCCCGGGATCGGAGGTCCAGCGCCCGCTCGCCATCGTCGTGATCGGCGGCCTGTTGTCCTCCACCCTGCTCACGCTGATCCTGCTGCCGATCCTGTATCGCCGCTATGGCGGAGCTGCGAAGGAGGCCAAATGACGACGGCGTCCGTCTGCCTCATTCTGATTGCATCGTGTCAGCTTCGGGACGAGCTGTTCGACTATCTCGGCGAACAGACCGATCTGGTGTCGGGATACACGGCATCGGAGGCCGCCGGACACGGCGCCAGCGTCCGGCTCCACACCGCCGCCGAGCGCGTCAAGGGACACGCTGACCAGGTGACCGTGCGGATCATTCTGCAACGGGACGACGCCGATCGTCTGATCGAACGGCTGCGGGCTTCGTTTGCCGGAACCAGGCTCGTCTATTGGATCCTGCCGGTCACGGACTTCGGCACGATCGACTGACGCCGATGTCCACGATGCAACCCGCCACCCCAACGTCCGGCCTGGCCGAACGGGAGGCCCGCGCCCGGCTCGAAGCCGAAGGCTTCAATGAGCTGCCCCGCCAGGATCGCCGCACGTCGCTGCGCATCGCGGTCGAGGTGTTGCGCGAACCGATGCTCGCACTGCTGCTCGGCGCGGGACTGATCTATCTCCTGCTCGGCGACCTGAAGGAAGCGCTGATCCTGTTGCTGTTCGGCGGCATGACCATCGTCATCACCGTGATCCAGGAGACGCGCACCGAGCGGGTGCTGGAGGCGCTGCGCGACCTCACCAGTCCGCGCGCGCTGGTGATCCGCGATGGCGAGCGGCGGAGGATCGCCGGCCGCGAGGTCGTGCGCGGCGATCTCATCGTGCTCGCCGAAGGCGACCGCGTCCCCGCCGATGGCTCGCTGCGCGAAGCGCAGGACCTGCAGACCGACGAGTCGCTGCTGACCGGCGAATCCGTTCCGGTGCGCAAGCGCGCCGCCGATGCCGAT
>NZ_JAGWUA010000168.1 GCF_028868675.1 Bradyrhizobium sp. | reverse complement strand
GACGCCGGCTGCGGCCGCAAGCCGCGCCGGGTCGGCCTGCAGCGACTTCAGGCTCTGGCGTAGCATCTTGCGGCGCTGGCCGAAGGCTGCGGCCGAGACCTGCTCGAGCAGCCGGCGGTCGCAGGGGTCTATCACGGCGCGCGGTACCAGCCGCACCACCGAGGAGGTCACCTTCGGCGGCGGCACGAAGGCCGCGGGCGAGATGTCGAACAGGATCTTGGTCTCGGCGCGCCAGTTGGCGAGCACGCCGAGCCGGCCATAGGCCTCCTCGTTCTCGCGCGCCACGATGCGCTCGGCCACCTCGCGCTGGAACATCAGGACCATGATCTCCCACCAGGGCGGCCAGGGCTCGACCGAGAGCCAGCCGATCAGGAGCGCGGTGGCGATGTTGTAGGGCAGGTTGGCGACGATCTTCGCTCTCGCGCCGCCGAGCAGCGGCCGTGGGTCGAAGGTCATGGCGTCGCCATGAATGATCTCCAGTCGTCCGGGATAGCGCGCCGAAATATCCTGCAGGGCGGGAATGGCGCGCTCGTCGTGCTCGATCGCGATCACGCGCGCGGCGCCGAGCGCGAGCAGCGCGCGGGTCAGCCCGCCCGGGCCGGGGCCGATCTCGATGATGGTGGCGTCGTCCAGCGGCGCGGCGGCGCGCGCGATCCGCGCCGTCAGATTGAGATCGAGCAGGAAGTTCTGGCCGAGCGATTTGCGCGCCGACAGCGCGTGCCGGCGAATGACCTCGCGCAGTGGCGGGAGGTCGTCGATCGCGCCCATCAGGGTTGGGTCGCCATGCGGCTCGCGAGCCGCAGGGCCGCGATCAGGCTCGCAGGGTTTGCCCGGCCGGTGCCGGCGATGTCGAAGGCGGTGCCGTGGTCAGGAGAGGTGCGGATGAAGGGCAGGCCGAGCGTCACGTTGACGGCGTCGTCGAAGGCCAGCGTCTTGATCGGGATCAGCGCCTGGTCGTGATACATGCAGACCGCGCAGTCGTAGGTCTTTCGCGCGGCGTCGTGGAACATGGTATCGGCCGGCCGCGGGCCGCTCGCCTCGATGCCTTCGCGGCGCAAGAGCTCGATCGCCGGCGTCACGATCGTCCGTTCCTCGTCGCCGAGCGAGCCGTCCTCGCCGGCATGCGGGTTGAGGCCGGAGATCGCGATGCGCGGCCGACCGATGCCGAAATGGGACTTCAGCCCCGCCGCGACGATGCGCACGGTGGAGACGATCAGCTCGGTCGACAGCTGCGCCAGCGCCTCGCGCAGCGAGAGATGGATCGTCACCGGCACCACCGCCAGCGTGGGAGACCACAGCATCATCACCGGCTGCGGCACGCGTCCGCCGGCCGCGGCGAGCTCCGCCAGGAATTCGGTGTGGCCGGGATGGCGGAAGCCGGCACGATAGAGCACGCTCTTGGCGATCGGGTTCGTCACCACGGCGGCCGCGCGGCCCGCGACGACGTCGGCGACCGCCCGGCGGATCGAGGACAGCGCGGCGGGAGCGCTCGAGTCGTCGGGCCGGCCGGGCTCGGCCGTCGCCGTCGTGCCCGTCGCGACCACGGGAAGCGCCTCGGCGAAGGCGGCAGCCGCCTCGTCGCAGCCGACGTCGGCGATCTCGATGTCGGCGCCGAGCGCGCGCGCGCGCCGCGCGATCAGGCCGGCGTCGCCGAGCAGGTAGAAGGGCGGCAGACCGAGCTCGCAGCGCCGCACCCAGGCGGCGATCGCGATGTCGGGGCCGATGCCGGCGGGCTCGCCCAATGTCAGCGCGAGGGGCCTTGCTGCGCCAGGTGTTGCCATCAAGGTGTTGCCATCAGCGGTATTCGATCATCGCCGCCTTGCGGACTTCCTGAAGATAGGCCTTCGAGGTCTTCTCGTATTTCTCGGCGTACATCTTCTCGCGCATCTCGCGCTTCTTGGGCGTGTCGATCATGGTCGGCTTGCGGGAGCACAGCGCGACCATCTCGATGCCCTGCTTGGTGAGCTCGGGCGGCGTGAGGTGGCCAACCGGCGTGTCATCCAGGATCTTGCGAAGCGCTTCCGGCAGTTCGGCGGTCGTCTTCGTCACGCTGTCGCGGATCGTGGCATTCGCCGTCGATCGGAACAGCGAGTTGGCCTCCTCGCAGCTTGCTATGCGCTGGCGGTAGGTCTCGGCTTCCTTGTGCCGCGCTTCGACGAGCGCCTGCGGCGAGCCGCGCGGCACCACCAGCACGATCGGCTGCATCTTGTACTCGATGCCCTCGACCTGCATCTCGCCGGTCTGCGCCTGCACCGCGGCCGCGACGTCCCGCTCGCCGACCTGCAGGCGCTCCTTGTAGCGCCCGCGCACGAGACTGGTCCAGACCATCTCCGCCTTCATGCGGCTCTTCAGCGTCTCCGGCCGGATTCCCTTGACCTCGAGCGACTTCGTCAGCTGGTCCGGGCTGATGCGCATCCGCGAGGCCATTCCGCCATAGGATTGATCGATGTCGGAGGCGCTTGGATCGATGCCGAACTTCTTGCCCTCCTTGAGCTTCACTTTTTCGTCGATCAGCTCGTTGATGACCTCCTGCCGGGTCGGCGTCTTGTGCGAGGACAGCACGTCGAGCTTGGTGCGCTGCTCGATGTCGAAATCGGTGATCGGCTCGCCATTGACCATGACGACGATGCTCTGCGCCCGCGCCGCGGAGGGACCGGCGAGCAGCAGCAATCCGGCGCAGAAGGCGAGGAGCAGGGGGCGGTAGGCTCGCGATGGGGTCGTCATGGTCGTGTCAGCCAGGGTGGGTTGAAGTTGCGATCGGGAGAGGCCCCCGCAGCGTCAAACGGTTCACTGGATGAAGCCGCTCGAGGCTGCGCTCGATCCCGAGGAGGTCGCGATGGTCCGCAGGCCGAGCTGGAACATGAACGCGTGGCTCAGCGTCGGCGGGGCGGTGCCTGCGACGTAGTTATAGGAGGTCACGTAGTTCGCCGCCAGCACGAAGCAATCGTCGACATAGCCCGCGCCCACCACGTACTGGTTGATCTTGTTGGCCTCGAGATCCCAGCGCGCCGAGCCCGTCACCACCCAGTTGGCGGCCACCTTCAGCGAGCCCGTGGCGAGGATGCCCTCGCGGCGCGTGAGGTAGCCGAGTTCCGGCTGCGGCGCGTAATTGCCGTAGATCGCGCTGACCGACCAGCGGTCGAAATTGGCGCGGCCTTCGGCCTCGAAGCGCTGGACGTTCCAGGTCTGCTCGTCGAGCCGCGCGCGCACGCTGAACGTATAGGTCCGGTTCGGCGAGTAGTTCACGCGCGCCACGTAGTCGGATCGCGGCTTGTCGAGACCGGAGCCGAGGCCGGTGTTGGTGGCGTCCTGCACCGCGAAGGAGTTCATGCCGAACAGCTGGTAGGACTGTCCGAACAGCGCGTTGATGGCGCCGCCGCGGTCGAACTGCGTCGTGGCCTGCATGCCGACATTGGCGCGTCCGCCGCCCTCGACGCGGTCGTAGCCGGAGAATTTGTCGACGCTGAACAGGTTGGACGCGTCGAACACCATGCTCTGCGCGTCCTCGTTGGGAAGCCTGCCGGCATAGGTCTCGTTCGGCCGGATGATGACCTGCGCGATCGGCTCGATCGTGGTCGTGCCCCAGGGCTGGACGTTGATGAAGGGATAGCGGTACTCGAGGCCCACCGTCGGCATCAGCCGGACGGTCTGGGTGTCGCCGACGGGCAGGAAGTTCGACACGCCCGGCTGGTTCGAGACCGAGGACTTGATCGCATCCGCACGCATGATCGCGAACGGCGTCCAGATCTCGCCGAACGGATCGGTGAACGACTTGCGCCACTGCGCTTCCGCCGTCAGGCGCGTGTAGGTGCCGGGGAAGCCGCGCAGCACGCATTGCGAGGGCATGCGCGCGAGCGGATCGGCCGACGCGGTCACGCACAGGCTGTTGGTGTTGGCGAGCGTCGTGATCGGATCGAACACGGCGCTGTCGCGCGACAGGTTCACGAAGTTGGTCTTGTAGCTGAACTCGCCGCCGAACACCGGATAGTTGAGCACGTTCGAGTAGTCGATCACCGGCCAGATCACCGGCACCTGGCTCTGGTTACCCGAGAAGCTCAGATAGTACATCGTGCGCGCGTCGAAGAAGCTGCGGTTGCCCACCCCGGTCAGGTAGAGCTGCGACAGCGCTTCGGTCGGCAGCAGCAGGAAGGAGGAGAGCGGATCGCGATACTGCGCGAGGCGATAGTCCGACATGAAGTAGTAGTCGGACAGCACCACGCCGTCCCAGCCCCAGACCCATTTGTCGTTCAGCGCGAACTGGCCCTTGGTGTCGATGCCGCCGCGGAACTGGCGGTCGCCCGGCAGGCCCGCGAACGCGCCGGGGTCGAGCTGGTCGATGCCGTAGGCGCGGATCTGGTAGGCGCCGTTCATCAGGCGCTGGCGAAACTCGGCCTGGAACAGCACGCCCTGGCGGCTGGTGATGCGCGGGTTGAGCGTCAGGTCGTAGTCCGGCGCGATCGCCCAGTAGAACGGCACCTCGACGCCGTAGCCGAAGGTCGAGGCCGAGGTGAAGCCCGGCATCAGGAAGCCGGTCTTGCGCTTCACGGTCGGGTCGGGCGTCGAGAAGAAGGGCATGTAGGCCAGCGGCACGCCGAAGAATTCGAGCTGGGCGGCCTCGAAATACAGCATCTTCTCCTGCTGGTCGTGGATGATGCGCGCGCCCTTCACCTGCCAGAGCGGCGGCTTCTTGGGATCGTCCCGGCAGGGTGCGCAGGCGGTGTAGACGCCGTTCTCGAACACCGTGTAGTTGCCGCTGGTGCGGTCGGCACGCGTGGCCGCCATCCGCGTCTGGTCGGCGGTATCGACCCGCAGCGAATCGACGAAGCCGTCGCGGTAGTCGTCGGACAGATCCATGATCTCGGCATAGGTGATCTTGCCGTCGGCATCCGTCATGCGGATGTTGCCCTCGGCATGCAGCCGCTTGGTCTTCTGGTCGTAGATGACCTTGTCGGCCTCGACGCTGGTGCCGTTGTAGAACATCTGCACGTTGCCGACCGCCGACACGCGCGAATTGTTGTAGTCGTAGTCGACCTCGACCGCCTGCACGAGCATCTGCCCGTCGTTTGCGGTGCGCGGCGGCTTCGGACGGGGCGGCGGCGGATTGTAGACGAAGCCCTGGGCTGCGGCCGGCGTGACCGCGGCCAGATCGCCCAGTCCGGCCAGCGCGAGCGCAACGAGGAAGGCGGTCACGACGCTGCGGACGGGCAAACGACATCCGTTCGTCCGCACGGTGGTGCGGCGCGCCAGCGCAGACACGAGCCCTCGGCGGACGGTGGTCACTATCCGTCCTCCTGATAGAGCAAGGCCAAAAAGCCGGTGAGGCCGCCCACCAACACGGGCAGCCACGCCGCAGCGATCGGATGCATCAACTCAGCCTTGCTCAAGTCCTCGGTTACTTTCGACAGAACGTAGAGCAGAAACCCTGCACCCACGCCACTCAAAACCATCTTCTGCACGCCGCCGAATCGGAAGAAGCGCAGAGACACAGAGGCCGCAAGCATGACCATGGCTGCAAGCAAAAACGGCTGCGCCAGAAGCTTGTGGTACTGCAGCCGGTAACCGGCCGTGGCAAAGCCCGAGCTTTCGGAGGAGCGGATGTAGCTCGGTAGTTGCCAAAAGGACACAGTCTCCGGTGTGGAAAAGCTGTTGCGAACCTGCGCCTCGGTCAGGGCGGTCGGAATCGCGAGCTGCTGCTGGTCGACCGGCGGGGAGTCCAGCGCAAAGCGGCGGACGTTCCTGAACAGCCAGTGGCCGTCCTCGAGCATCGCCTCGCGCGCCTCGATCCGTTCCCTGAAATGCAGATCCCGGTCGAACCGGAACAGGGTCAGCCCGGTCAGCCGGACGCCCTGCTTCTCGCTGCGCGCCGCGTTGATGATGACCTGGCCGTCATCGGTGACCTGGTTGAGCCAGAAGCCGGAGGCGTCCGAGATGCCGCCGCCCGGCGCCGAGCCGAACAGCTCCGCCTCCATGCGCTTGGAGAGCTCGCGCAGGTTGGCCGACATCGGATTGTAGGCGACCGTGGCGACGATCCCGATCAGGAGCGCGCTGCCGAGCGCAGGCGAGACGAACTGCCAGGCCGAGATGCCGGCGGCGCGCGCCACCACCAGCTCGAGCCGGCGCGACAGTGCGAGATAGCAGGTCATGGCGCCGATCAGCATGCAGAACGGCGTCAGCTTCTCCAGGAGCTGCGGCACGCGGAACAGCGAGGTCTCGGCGACGGTGATCGCGGAGGCGGAGGCGAGCCCGGAGGTCTTGCGCACCATCTCGATGTAGTCGACCAGCACGAGCAGCACGAAGATGCTCGCGAACACGCCGAGCGCCGAGATCACGAAGCGGCTGGCGAAGTAGCGCCCGAGCGTGTTGGTGAGCATGCTCATGCGGCGGCCGGCCGACCGAACAGGCGCGCGATGCGCGCGTTGTTCCTGTTGATGGTCTCGAGCAGCGCCGGCGGCGGCTCGACCACCACGCCGGAAAGGATCATCCAGAGGCCGGCGCCGATCGCGGTCGCCAGCATCGCATACTGGATCGCCGCCGCGGCCGGCGATTTCACGGCCATCACCGAGCAGGCGAAGCCGGCCATGCGCAGGCCGAACACCGCGAGGATCGAGCCGCCGATCGAGAAGTTGCGGCTCTGGCGCGTGGTGCGCGGCGCTCCCAGGAACGCGAACGTCAGCGCCGCGAACGCGAACGGATAGATCGGCGCCATGATGCGGTCATGCAGTTCGGCGCGGAACTGGCCGGGGACGGCCTTGTAGACCGCGTCGTCCTCGGGCGGCGCGATCAGCTCCCAGAGATAGCGCTCGCGGATGCCGAGCGTGACGTCGTGGCCCTGGTTGGAGAATTTCGACATGTCGAAGGCGTAACGGCCGAACGCGACCAGGGCGGGGTCGCGCTTGCCCGCCTCGAAGCGCTGCAAATTGCCGTCCTCGAGCACCAGGAACGAGCCGTTGCCGCTGTTCACCACGGTGCCCTGCTCGGCGACGATCGAGATGCGCTCCTTCGGATCGCGGCGGTCGTCGATGAAGATGCCGGCCATCACGCCGCCGGGCTGGCGTTCGCGGATCCGGATCGTGAGGTTCTGGTCGAGCTGGGCGAAGCGGCCCGGCTGCAGGATGTTGGTGAGCACGTCGGCGGTGATCTCGGCGTCCCACTGCTTGATGCGCCGCATGCCGTCGGGCGCGAGATAGGCGGCGATGAAGGCGACCAGCAGCGCCACCACGCAGGTGGCGTAGAAGAACGGATAGAACAGCCGGAACGGCGAGAAGCCGGCGGCGTTCATCACGATGATTTCGGAGTCGGTCGCGAGCTTGTTCAGGGTGTGCGAGATCGCGATCATCAGCGCGATCGGCGAGATGATCAGGATCAGCGCCGGAATGACCAGGCCGGTGATGCCGAGGAAGGTGAGGATGGTCTGACCCTGGCTCGTCATCAGGTCGATGCCGCGCAACGCCTGCGTAATCCAGATCACGCCGGTCAGGCTGATCAGGACCAGCGCAAACGACGCCAGCGTCGTGCGGAATATATACCTATCGATCGACCCCATCGCTCCCGCACGATCCCCAACGAGCGCCCCTGACCCGGAGGTCTGGAACCAAGGCTTTCCGTCCCAATCCCAAAGGGATCCCCGAGGGCCGGAAGACCTCATCATCTCTCACTACCATCCCTTTGATCCATCAACAAAATGGCCGCCCCGTGGCGCCCTCGGGATACGGTTAATATTTCCCTTTCTGTGGCCTTCGGGCCACGTGCTGTGCTTGGCATGGCAGGCACGAACGGGCCATAGTGTGGCAGGATCAGTGAATCGCGGTTCAGGACGGCGGCCCGGCGGCTGCCCGCGACGGCAAAAAGTCTCGATTTCTGGAGGAGTTAACCCATGTCCGATGCCGTCAAGGTCGGCTTCGTTCCGTTTTCCGCCGCGCCCCGTGGCATTCTGGTGGCGTTTTGCGACGAGGCTCTGAAGTTCGGTCCGGCGACCGCCAAGGTGCTGGGGCAGGCGGCCGATCTCGTGAAGCGGGCGGCGGCGGCGAGCCAGTTCAAGGGCAAGAGCGGCGCGGCGCTCGACATCCTGGCGCCCGAGGGGCTGAAGGCGGCCCGCCTGATCGTGATCGGCACCGGCAAAGAAACGGCGGCGCTGAAGATGAACGATTTCCTCAAATTCGGCGGCGTGGCGTCCGGCAAGCTCACGCCCGGCAACGGCGCCATGACGATCATGGCCGAGCTTCCGGGCGGTGCCATGACCGACGACCAGGTGGTCGCGCTCGCCTCGGGCCTGCGGCTGCGCGCCTACAAGTTCGACCGCTACAAGACCCGGAAGAAGGAGGGCGAGGAGGGCGGTGCGCTCCGCGCCGATGTCTCGCTGGCGGTGGCCGATGTGCCTGCGGCGAAGAAGGCGTTTGCGCCGGCCGCCCACGTCGTCGACGGCGTCATCATGGCGCGCGACCTCGTCAACGAGCCGCCGAACGTCCTCTATCCGGAGGCGTTCGCCAAACGTGCCGTCCAGCTCCGCCAGCTCGGGGTCAACGTCGAGGTGCTCGACGTCAAGGCGATGCAGAAGCTCGGCATGGGGGCGCTGCTCGGTGTCGGACAGGGCTCGGCACGGCCGAGCCGCACCGTGATCATGCGCTGGAACGGCGGCAGGCGCGGCGAGGCGCCGGTTGCCTTCGTCGGCAAGGGCGTCTGCTTCGACACCGGCGGCATCTCCATCAAGCCGGCCGGCAGCATGGAGGACATGAAGGGCGACATGGGCGGGGCGGCCTGCGTGGTCGGCCTGATGCATGCGCTCGCCGCCCGCAAGGCGCGCGTCAACGCGGTCGGCGCCATCGGGCTGGTCGAGAACATGCCCGACGGCAACGCGCAGCGCCCGGGCGACATCGTCACCTCGATGTCGGGACAGACCATCGAGATCATCAACACCGACGCCGAAGGACGCCTGGTGCTCGCCGACGTGCTCTGGTACGTGGCCAGGAAGATCAAGCCGAGATTCATGGTCGATCTGGCCACCCTGACCGGCGCGATCATGGTCGCGCTCGGCACCGAGCATGCCGGCATGTTCTCCAACAATGACGAACTCGCGGAGCGGCTGTCGACGGCCGGGTTCGAGACCGGCGAGAAGGTCTGGCGCCTGCCGCTCGGCCCCGAATACGACAAGCTGATCGATTCCCAGTTCGCCGACATGAAGAACACCGGCGGCCGCCATGGCGGCTCGATCACCGCGGCGCAGTTCCTGCAGCGCTTCGTCGACCACACGCCGTGGGCGCATCTGGACATCGCCGGCACGGCGATGGGCGCGCCGAAATCCGACATCAACCAGAGCTGGGGCTCGGGCTATGGCGTCCGCCTGCTCGATCGCCTGGTCGCCGACCACTACGAGAGCAAATGACCGAGGTTCTGTTTTACCACCTGCAGGACATGTCGGTGGAGAACGTCCTGCCGCCGCTGCTCGAGAAGTCGCTGGAGCGCGGCTGGCGCGTCGTCGTACAGTCGGCCTCGCCGGAACGGGCGGATGCGCTCGACGCGCATTTGTGGACCTATCGCGACGACTCCTTCCTGCCTCACGCGACATGGCGCGCCGGCGATGCCGCCGATCATCCGATCGTGCTGGCGATCGAGGAGGACAATCCCAACGCCGCCAACGTTCGCTTCCTGATCGACAATGCCGCGCTGCCGCAGGACGCGCAGGGCTATGAGCGCATGGTGCTTCTGTTCAACGGCGACGATCCGGACGCGCTGACCGCGGCGCGCAGCATCTGGACGGATTGCAAGGCGCGCGGATTTGAGGTCACCTACTGGCAGGCCGACGAGCGCGGCCGGTGGCAGCGCCGGGATTAGCCTCTGCCGCCATTAATGATAATTTGCACTTTTGCGACCATGCTGGTGTCCGGCCACGGTCGTGCCGCAAAGTGATGTTGGGACAATCGTTTAGGTCTGGATTCTAAGACGGGGATTTGAGTTCGTCGTGGGACGTCTGAGGCTTCCATCCACGCTGATCTTGGCGTTGTCGGCAGTTGCGCCGCTGGTCGCGGGCTGCGCGGGCGGCACGGACCTGCTGTCGAAGGACGCCGAGTGGTTCTCGCGTCCGGGCCGTCTCTTCATCCGGAACATCTCGATCGACGCGCCGCCGCTGACGCCGGACCGGCCGGTGACGGCGGAGGATCTCGTCGCCGCCGACGGCAGTTGTCCCGGCATGGCGCCATCGGGCGCGCCGGCCGATGCGAACGCGTCGACGGCACCTGCGCCGTCGGGCGGTTCGGTCGCGCTCGGTCACACCGAATGCGACGTCGTGCGCGGCATCGGCGCGCCCGGCAACGTCAGTCTATCCAACAATGCGCGCGGCGATCGTATTGCCGTGATCACCTGGACGAGCGGCCCGCGCGCCGGCATCTACACCTTCACGGGCGGCCGTCTCTCCTCGGTCGAAGGCGCGCCCGAGCCGGCGCCGACGCCGAAGCAGGCCAAGCCGAAGCCGAAGAAGAAGCCGACGGCGTAAGCGCGCTTGCGGCAAGATGAACTTGCCCGGCTTTCGCTTCCACGCGCTCGTCGGCCGCGACAAAGGTCGCTACGCAGTCAGTGCAAGTGGAAACTGGCGGATCACTTTCGACTGGATGGAAGGCGATGCCGTCGACGTCGATCTGCAAGATTATCATTGAGGACGGTTCGATGGCGAAGGGGTTCCCGAAGCGCGGCTTGCCGCCCATGCATCCCGGCGAACTGCTGCGCGAAGAGATTTTGCCGGCGTTTGGTCGGCCGAAGCTGCTCGGCGTATCGCGTCAGACGCTCTATGACATTCTTGAAGAAAGGCAGCCGGTGACACCGACGATGGCGTTGCGGCTCGGGAAGCTGTGCGGAAATGGCCCAGACCTGTGGCTCAATTTGCAGAAGCGATATGATCTGCAGCGCGCTGAGCAAGAACTCGGAGAGAGGATCAAGGCGATCCCAACGCTGGAAGTGGCATGACGTGTTGCGCCAGATTGGGCGGCGTAGCTCCTGCACGAGAGAAGGCTCCGCCTCCATGAAGCAGCCAGTTGTTTCCTGCACCTTTGACATCATGGGCGGCACCGCTGTGTTCCATGGAACCAGAGTCCCCGTGCAAACCCTGCTCGATTATCTTGAAGCAGGTGAATCGATCGATGATTTTC
>NZ_JAGWUA010000167.1 GCF_028868675.1 Bradyrhizobium sp. | reverse complement strand
CGGATATTCGGTGGTGTGCTTGTTGCCGGAAAAGCGCTCTTCCTCGTTGTTGAGGATCAGCCGCGGGCCGTGGGCCTGTGTCACCTCGACCAGCGCGACGCCGGAATTGTGTGTGCCGGGCGGCCCCAGACCGGCGAGGTAGACCGTCTCGCCGCGCGCGAGGTTGTGGCGCGCCAGCGCAAGGCGCTCCTGCCCGAACGCCGATCCGATCCGGTGGAAGCCCGCGCGGGCAAAGATTTTCGCGGCCAGCCACGTCGCCAAGCGAAAACCGGCCGCGCCGAGCCGTGGATGTCGCGGTCCAATTCGTCGTGTCAGTTCCAAAGCGTGGCAGCCCCTTGCGCGTTCTCTTCGTGCATCAATCACAATTGAACGCGGACAACAATGCCGTTTCGCGCCGCGGAAAAAGCCCGAGCTTGCCAGCAGCGAGGCTCCTTGCGACACTCCGTCAAAACAAGACACACAGGGGGAGGGAACGATGCCGGGTCGTCGCGGAAGTCTTGCTGCCCTCGTCATGCTTGCCGCAGTGCTTGCTGCAGCACCGGCCCTGGCCGAGAGGAAATACGACCCCGGCGCCAGCGACACCGAGATCAGGATCGGCAACATCATGCCCTATAGCGGGCCGGCCTCCTCCTATGGCGTGATCGGCAAGACGGAGGCCGCCTTCTTCGACATGATCAACGCGCAAGGCGGCATCAACGGACGCAAGATCAAGTTCATCTCCTACGACGACGCCTACAGCCCGCCGAAAGCGATCGAGCAGGCGCGCAAGCTCGTCGAAAGCGACGAGGTGCTCCTGATCTTCCAGTCGCTGGGTACTCCGTCGAACTCGGCGATCATGAAATACATGAACGCGAAGCGGGTGCCGCAGCTCTTCGTGGCGTCCGGCGCCACCAAGTTCGGCGACCCCCGAAATTTCCCCTGGACGATGGGCTTTCAGCCCAACTACCAGAGCGAGGGGCGCATCTACGCAAAATACATCCTCGACAATTTTCCGGACAGCAAGATCGCGGTGTTCTGGCAGAACGACGATGCCGGCAAGGACCAGTTCAAGGGGCTGAAGGACGGGCTCGGCGACAAGGCCGGCATGATCATCGCCGACAAGTCCTACGAGGTCAGCGACCCCTCGATCGATTCCCAGATCGTCGCGCTGCATGATTCCGGCGCCGACATCTTTTTCTCCTGGGCGGCGCCGAAAGGATCGGCGCAGGCCATTCGCAAGGTGGGCGAACTCGGCTGGAAGCCAAAATTCTTCCTCGCCAACACCGCCACCTCGGTCGCGGCGGTGATGAAGCCCGCGGGACTGGACTATTCCAGGGGGATCATCTCGACCGCCTACGTCAAGGATCCCACCGACCCGCGCTGGAACGACGATCCCGGCATCAAGAAGTGGCGCGCCTTCATGGACAAGTACTATCCCGACGGCGACAAGAGCAATTCCAACAACGCCTACGCCTATGTGGAATCGGAGGCGATGGTGCAGGTGCTCAAGCAGTGCGGCGACGATCTCACGCGCGAGAACGTGATGAAGCAGGCCGCGAGCCTGAAGAATTTTACCAGTGACATGCTGCTGCCGGGCATCAGCATCAATACCTCGCCCGACGACTACTTCCCGATCGAGCAGATGCAGCTGATGCGCTTCACCGGGGAGTCATGGGAGCTGTTCGGCGACGTCATCACGGGCGAGGTCGGGCACGAGCAGAGCCACTAGACGCGCTCGCGCGGGCCGGGCCTAGCCCGCGCTGAGGCGGACGCCGGCGCGCAGAAACTTCTGCGGGTCGACGGCGTCGCCGTCGATCCGGGTCTCGTAGTGCAGATGCGGGCCGGTGGAACGGCCGGTCGAGCCGACCGCACCGATCACCTGGCCGATCCTGACGATCTCGCCGACCTTGACGTTGATCTCGGAGAGATGGCCGTAGCGCGTCGAAAGGCCGTTGCCATGATCGACCTCGACCATGCGACCGTAGCCGCCCGACCATCCCGCATTCACCACCTTGCCGTTCGCGGTCACGCGGACGGGATCGCCGGTGGAGGCGCGGAAGTCGAGGCCGGTATGCATCGCGGGCCGGCCGAGGAAGGGATCGCTGCGCACGCCGAAGCCCGAGGTGAACTCGACCTCGCCGATGACGGGCTTGCGATAGGGCACCAGCGCCAGCGTGCGGTTCAGCCGGTCCATCTCGGCGCGGGTGACATGGATGCGGTAGAGTTGCTTCTCGAACGGGCCGGCATTGGCCGACAGCTTGACCGGGACGAACGGGCCGCCCATGGCGCTGCGCGGCACCGCCGCTTCGAGGTCGGCGAGGTTGAGGCCGAGGTCGCTGACCACGCCGCGCATCCGGCGCACGCGCGATTCGATGCCGTCCTCGACGGCGCTTAGCGCCGCGATCTGGCGCCGTTCGACCTGGTCGAGCGAGGTCTGCAGCCGGATCAGGACGTTGTCGAAACCCTGCACCTTGGCGAACTGGTTCGGCGCCGGGCTCGCCATGACCGGCGTGCGCGACTCCAACCGGGCCTCGCGGTCGGGCGGCGCGACGAAGATCACGGTGTCGCTGATCGGGGATGGCTTTGGCGTCGACGGCGCTGCGTCCGAGGTACTGCGCTGCGGCGTCGGGCGGATCGATCCGGTGACGTCGGGCATGGCGCCGAGTGCGGTGGCGCGCGATTCCAGCGCCGTCTGGCGCTTCATGATCTGGTCGAGCTTTTGGTCGAACTGCTCCTGGTCGAGCAATTGGCGGCTGGTGGTGCGATCGACCTTGGCGCGCAATTCGGCGATGCGGTCCTCATAGGCGTATTGCATCTCCGCCTGGCGGGCGATCAGCCGCGTCAGCACGTCGTCGCGGAAGGCGAAATAGGTCGCGGTCGCCGCCGACCACAGGCCGAGCAGCACGATGGTGCCGACCACGATCCAGAACACCACGGGCCCGATGCGGACCTGCTTGCCGGCATGGACGAGGGTGTAGCCGTCATTGGCCGCGGGCGCAGCGATCGCGGTGGCGGCGCTGACGGGACGGCGGTTGAAATGCCTGCCGTGGTCGTGAGGGTGATGCTGGGGGT
Source organism: Bradyrhizobium sp. (assembly GCF_028868675.1). Lineage (GTDB taxonomy): Bacteria > Pseudomonadota > Alphaproteobacteria > Rhizobiales > Xanthobacteraceae > Bradyrhizobium. The sequence goes on along the minus strand of NZ_JAGWUA010000167.1, from coordinate 8,114 downwards.
ACTGCGAGTACTGAGCGGAACTTTTCGACATCGGCACTCCAGCGCCGGTCGGAGAGGTTCCGTACGGCCAACTTGCCGCAGCAATCTGGGCCGTTCATGGTTAATTTTCCGGAAACGGGAGCGCTTCAATCTGCTGCGCTGGTTTAGGGAGCCTTAAAGGGTCTTTGCCGCGGCCAGAACCTCGTCCGCGTGACCGTCGACCCGTACATTGCGCCAGATTCGCGCGACCCGGCCGTCTTCGCCGATGAGCACAGTGCTGCGAAGAATCCCGAGGAACTTCCTGCCGTACAAGGATTTTTCGCCCCAGGCGCCATATGCCTGCAGCATCCCGTGCGTTTCATCGGAGATCAGGGGAACGGCAAGCCCGTGCTTGTCGCGGAACTTCTCCTGGGCCTTGGGCGGGTCGGCGGAGATGCCGATGACCGCGGTGCCGGCGTCGGCAAAGGCGCCCAACAGGCGGGTGAAATCGATCGCCTCCTTCGTGCAGCCGGGCGTGTCGGCGCGGGGGTAGAAGAACAGTACCAGCTTCCTGCCGGCATAGTCCGACAGCGTCGCCGTGCCGCCGCCATCGCGGGGCAGGCGGAAGGCGGGCGCTTTCTGGCGCTCGGACAGGCTTGCGTTGGTCTTTGCCTTGGAAGTTACCTTGGCTGGCGCAGCCGATTCGGAAGATGTTAACCATTTCGATGCGGCCTTGTGCGAAGCTGGCTTGGCGGCGCCCTTGCGCGATTTGCGCGCTGGCGCGGCCTGCGCCTTGGCGGGTTTTGCCCGGGTTCGAGCCTGCGCTTGCGCGGCCTTGTTGGGGATCATGGGGCTGCCGGAGGCCGATTTGGACGATTTCTTACGCGATTTCTTACGCGATTTCTTGGACATACGCCTTCCTTTCGACGTTTTCGGCGGGTCAACCAAAGCGGTCTTGCAGCTCTCGTCCGGTGCGCCGGGGAAGGGCCCGCGGCTGGGCAATTTTGACGGCGCCAGAATATGGTTACAAGGAATTCCACGCACCACCCCACTGCTCGTTGAACGCGCTCCCGGGGCGAAATGACGAACAGCAATATCCGAGATGTGGCGGCGGTGCCGGGACGGGGGCATTCGATTCCCGTCGACGGTCGCAGCCATGGTGGCGGTCCTTCGCACGATGGGCGCCTGTATCGAGAGGCAATGGCAAGGAATACGTCGCCCCAGGGTTTCGGAGGGGATTTCGATCGGCACAATGGCGCGCAGCCGCCGCCCGAATGGGATGAGGCCGATTGGGATCCGGATCAGGAGGAGGCAGCGGGCCATCGCGCGCGCCGGCTATTGTCCCGCTCCAACTCGGGTCTTCATCGGCTGGGCGATCGTTTCGCGTCGACGCGCCGCTGGCTTGCGGGCGAGCGCTGGGTGAAGCGTCTTGCCGTCGTGCTCGGCGCGCTGATCGCGATCTTCGTCGGATGCTTTGGCGCGCTGTGGTGGCGGCTCGGCGCCGGTCCCATCAATCTCGACATGGCGACGCCCTGGCTCGCGGCGGCGATCGAGCAGAATATCGGCCACGGCAATACCGTCGAGGTCGGCGGCACCCAGATCGAGCGGGCCGGGCGGATTCGCATCGCCGTTCGCATCCGCGACATCATCGTTCGCGACCGCGATCAGGCCATCGTCGCCAGCGCGCCGAAGGCCGAGGTGAAGCTCTCGGGCACTGCGCTGCTGACGGGCAGGCTGCGCGCCGAAAGCCTCAATCTCGTCGATGCCGAGCTCGCGATCCGCATCGCGCCGGACGGCACCGTCACCGTGTCCGCCGGCGAGACTGCCAAGCCGATCGCAACCGGCGTCGCGTCGAAGAAGGATGCGGGCCTGCCGCCGACGTTTCCGCGCGCCGGCGCGTCCGCGCCGGCGCCCGCCGCTCCCGCGCCGAATGCACCTGCGGCCGCCCCGCCGTCCAATGCGCAGAGCGGGCTTCTCGCCGGACTCGACTGGCTCGACAGCCTCAGCTTGACCGGCCTCGACGGCCAGAACCTCAATGAGATCGGCCTGAAGAACGGCGTCCTCATCGTCGACGACCGGCAGCGCGGCAGCAAATGGACGTTCGAGAACATCAGCCTCAGCCTGCGTCGCCCGAGCCATGGCGGCGTCGCGTTGAGCCTCGGCGAGGAGGGAAGGCGTCCGTGGTCCCTGCGCGTCACCATCGGACCCGCCGAAAACGGCGTGCGCTCGGTCGACATCCGTGCCGACAAGGTTTCGACCTCCGACATCCTGCTCGCGATGCGGCTGAAGGACCTGACTTACAATGCCGACCTGCCGCTGACCGGCGAGCTCAAGGGCGAGCTCGGCCGCGACGGCCTGCCGACCTATTTCCGAGGCAGGATCACGGCCAGCGCCGGCAACGTCATCGACACCGATACGCCGGACTATCCGATGGCGATCGACCAGGCCGAGGTCAACGTCGAGTGGGATGCCGGACGGCGGGTGCTGCTCGCGCCGTTCAAGATCATCTCGGGCGCCAACCGGATCACGCTGCTCGCCCATCTCGAGCCGCCCAACGGCAGCATCACCGACTGGCAGCTCGGCTTCAGCGGCGGAACGGTCCTGCTCGGCGGCATCGACAACGAGCCGCCCCTGATCTTCAACCGTATTGCAGTCGGCTTCCGTTTCGACACCGATCGCAAGCGCGTGCTGCTGACGCAGGCCGATTTCTCCAACGGCGAGATCGGCATCGCCGGCACCGGCAGCGTCGACTATGCAAACGAGCCGCGGCTGACGCTGGGATTTGCGGGAACGCCGATGTCGGCCTCCGCCCTGAAGCGGATGTGGCCGACGCTCATCGTCCCCGAGCTCCGCGAGTGGGTCATCGAGCGGATCGAGCGCGGCACGCTCCAGCGCATCGAGATCGGCGTCAATTCGCCGGTGCGCAATCTCTCCCGCAAGGGGCCGCCGATTCCCGATGACGGGCTTTCCGTCAACATGGTCGCCAGCGGCGTTGCGGTGCATCCCGTCGACGGCATGCCGTCGGTGCACGACGCCGATCTGAAGGCGCGCGTCACCGGGCGGACGGCGACCGTGACCATCGGTCAGGCCGTCGCCGACACGCCCGGCGGCCGCAAGATCACGATCTCGGATTTCGTGTTCGAGGTGCCGGACATGGCGCCGAAACCGTCGCCGTCGCGGAGCCGCTTCCGCGCCGAGGGATCGGTGCCGGCCGCCGCCGAGATCCTCGCCAGCGATCGCCTGAGCGATCTGTCCGCAACGCTCGTCGATCCCAACGCCAGCAAGGGCACGTTCTCGGCCAATGTCAGCCTCGGCATGCCGGTCAAGGGCGAACTGACCAAGGCGGACACGACCTATACCGCCACCGTCGAGCTCAACGGCTTCGCCGCCGACAAGTTGGTGATGAACCAGAAGCTCGAGGCCAACACGCTCAAGATCGTCGCCAACAATGCCGGCTACCAGGTCAAGGGCGACGTCAAGATCAACGGCCAGGCCGCGTCGCTCGACTATCGCAAGCCCGCCGAGGGCGACGCCGACGTGAAGCTGCAGGCGACGCTCGACGATGCAAGCCGCGCCCGCCTCGGTTTCGACCTCAGCCCGGCCGTCTCCGGCAGCCTGCCGGTGAAACTCTCCGGCAAGATCGCGAGTGGCAGCGAGCCGACGACCCGCCTCGGCGTCGAGGTCGACCTGACCTCGCTCAGGCTGGACAACATCCTGCCCGGCTGGGTGAAGCTGCCGGGCAAGTCGGGCAAGGCGAGCTTCAAGGTGGTGCCGACGGCGCAATCGACGCGCCTCGAGGACATCGTCGTCGAGGGCGGCGGCGTCTCGATCCGCGGCTCCCTCGAGGTCGACCAGAACGGCGACCTCATGAACGCGAATTTCCCGACCTATTCGCCCTCCGACGGCGACAAGGCCTCGCTGCGCGTGGAGCGGGGCGCGGACGGGGTGGTGAAGGGAACGATGCGCGGCGACGTGTTCGACGGCCGCGGTTTTCTCAAGTCGGCGATCTCAGGCAATTCGGCCAAGGACGACGGCAAGAGCAGGCTCAAGAACGTCGACTTCGACATCGACGTCAAGCTCGGCGCGGTCGCCGGCTTCAACGGCGAGGCGCTGCGCAGCGTCGACGCCAGGATGTCGCGACGCAGCGGCGCGATCAAGGCGTTTACGATGAGCGGCAAGATCGGCCGCGATACGCCCGTCAACGCCGATCTGCGCGGCGGCCGCGGGCAGGGCGGCCGCGAGGTGATCTATCTGCAGACCAGCGATGCCGGCGCCTTCCTGCGCTTCACCGACACCTACTCCAAGGCGGTCGGCGGCCAGCTGGTGGTGGCGATGGAGCCGCCGACGGCCGAGCCGACCGCGCGGGAAGGCCTGATCAACGTGCGCGACTTCACGGTGAAGGGCGAGGCGCAGCTCGAGCGCGCCGCGGCCGGCGGGCCGAACGGCACGCAGGGCGGCATCTCCTTCACGGCGCTGCGCGCCGAGTTCACCCGGCAGAACGGCGTGCTCACGATCCGCGACGGCGTCGTCAAGGGCCCGATCATCGGCGCCACCATCGAAGGCGCGATCGACTATCCCGGCAACCAGGTGCGCATGAGCGGCACCTTCGTGCCGATGTATGGCCTGAACAACATTTTCGGCCAGCTGCCGGTGATCGGCCTGTTCCTCGGCGGCGGCAGCAACGAAGGCCTGATCGGCGTGACCTACGAGGTCGTCGGCACGCCGGCCGCGCCGGTGATGCGCGTCAACCCGATCTCGGCGATGGCGCCCGGCGTGCTGCGCAAGATCTTCGAGTTCAACACCGGCAAGCAGAACGCGCCGATCGAGCTGCCGCCGACCAACAACTGATCGGCGCCGGCGGCATTTGGGCCAACGGCCCCGCCGCGCCCCAGGCAACCCGCAATGAGCCGCATCATTCACCGCATGATCATGGCCGTGCTGCTGGTCGCGGCACTGGCCATCATCTGGAACGTCCTCGGCAATCGATAAGCCGGCGTCGGCGCGTTTCGCCGAGGCGGCTTCATCGCAAGCCCGGTCAGCCGCGCCGCGCCAGGGCGCCGCTCGGCTCGCTGCCGTCCTTGCGCACCAGGGCATCCACACTGATCGGACCGCCGCCGGCGGCTGCGAGGTAGAGGCAGCTAAAGCAGAACAGGATCGCGGCGGTGCCGCCGTTGAGCAGCGGCAAGAACACCGGCGCGCCGGTCTTGAACATGTGGCCCATGAAGTAGGCCATCGCCATTTCGCCGGCGAGGACGAAGGCGGAGATCCGGGTGAACAGGCCGATCATCAGCGCGGCGCCAAGCACGAGCTCGATCGCACCGGCGGTCCAGATCAGCGGCGGGATATCCGCGAAGTAAGGCAGCGCCGGGAACTTGAACATCTTGGCCACGCCATACTGGAACAGCAACAGGCCGGTGATGAAGCGAAACAGGCTCAGGAGAGCCGGTTGAAAACGAGAAGCAAGATCATTCATGAGAGCGCCCTTTTCTTTGTCCCTGCGACTAGAATCGCATTCCCTTCCACCCCACAAGACGCGCGTTGTCCGTTCGCGCTGACATTTTCGTCATGTGTGTATGAAAACACCGCGCGATGCGAATTCAATCGTGCGAGAGCGCTTTTTTTGAGCGGCGGCAGTTTCCCCGGTTCATTCGTGGTTCCCTGGTAGCGACGGCGGTTGCAGGTTACCTGGAGTACACCTAGCGCCGCAGCGCCGGGACCACGAGGAACGGAATCATGCCGAGCACGACGTTCGCAAGCGCGAAGACGAGCAGGGGATTGTAGCTCTGGGTCAGGTCGTGGATCAGGCCTCCGCACCAGGAGCCGAACGCCGAGCCCAGGCCACTGCCGATCGAGATCGTGCCGAAGATCGTGCCGACACGCCTGCCGCGGAAGATCCTCATCGCGGTCGCGGTGATCAGCGGCCCGCGCGATCCCATCATGCTGCCGAAGCAGACCACGAAGCCGGTGAGCAGGACGAGGTTCGGCGAATACTGCAGGAGCCAGAGCAGGACGATGCCGATGATCGAGATCGCGTAGCTCAGCAGCACCGACGGCCTGCGGCCGATCAGGCCGTCGAGCGCGGACACGCCGAGCATGCCGAACACCAGCACGACGCCGGAAAAGCCCCAGGCGGTCGCGGCCTGCAGCGGCGGAAACCCGGCATCGATCAGATAGGCGACGATCTGGGCGGCGATCGCGTACATGCCGGCCGCGGTGAAGAAGAAGGTCGAGAACAGTGCCCAGAAGGTGTGATGGCGCATGGCGCTCGGAAGCGTCCAGCCTTCGTCGACGAACTCCGGATCGCTCTTCTTCAGCACATGTGGCGAACCGGCGCCGAGCAGCCGCCACGGCAGCATCAGCAAGGGAACGACGAGGCCGAGCGCGGCGATGCCGAAAATCTGATAGGTGTCGCGCCAGCCGACATGGTCGATCAGGAGTTGCGAGGCCGGCAGCAGCGCGAGCACGCCACCGCCCATCGCCGAGTAGACCACCGCCATCGCCGTCGGCAGGCGCGGCCCGAACCAGCGGCCGAGCAGGATCGAGTTCGGCACGTTGCCGATGAAGGCGACGCCGAGGCCGACGCAAAGCCCGATGCCGAGCTGGAACTGCCAGAGATGCTGCGCGCGGCTTGCGATCAGAAAGGCCGAGCCGAGCAGCAGGAGGCCGAGCGCGTAGACGGTGCGCGGTCCGGAGCGATCGAACAGGCGCCCGACCAGCGGCGCGGTCAGGCCGCTGACGAGCCAGGTCAGCGAGTAGATCGACACGATCTGCGCGCGGTCCCAGCCGAAATTCTCCGCGATCGGCTTGAGGAAGACCGTAAAGCTCTCGCTGAGACCGCGGCCGAGCACGGCGAGCGTGAAGCAGAGCGCGAGCACGCCGAGCGCCGTGCGCACCGGCGCATGCGGCTTGACGTCCTGCCTTGGCGTGTTCTGGTCCATTGCCCGTCAGGGAGCGCGTTTCGGCGCGCCCTGGCAAGCATCAAAAGCTCATACGCCTATGCGGGCCTGAGCAGGACGTGCTTCTTCTTCCCGAGCGACAGCTTGATCACGCCTTCCGGCGTAAAATGGGCCGGCGTCAGCGTCATCTTCTCGTCGGTGACGGCGGCATCATTGACCCGCAAGCCCCCGCCCTTGATCTGGCGCCGCGCTTCGCCGTTGGAGGCGACGAGGCCCGCCTTGACGAAGGCGTTGAGCACGCCGAGGCCGGCCTCCAGTTCGCCGCGCGGAATTTCGATCGTGGGAAGGCTCTCGGCCAGCGCGCCCTCCTCGAAGGTGCGCCGCGCGGTGTCGGCGGCCGCATTGGCGGCGTCGCGGCCGTGCAGCAGTGCGGTCGCCTCGGTGGCGAGTACCTTCTTGGCCTCGTTGATCTCGGAACCGGCCAGCGCCTCGAGCTTCCCGATCTCGCTCATCGGCAGCGTGGTGAACAGCTTCAGGAACCGCGCGACGTCGGCGTCCTCGGTGTTGCGCCAGTACTGCCAGAAATCATAGGGCGAGAACTGGTCGGCGTTCAGCCATACGGCGCCCTGCGCGGTCTTGCCCATCTTGGCGCCGGAGGCGGTCGTGAGCAACGGCGTGGTCAGCGCAAAGAGCTGCGGCGTACCCATGCGACGGCCGAGATCGACGCCCATGATGATGTTGCCCCACTGGTCCGAGCCGCCCATCTGCAGCCGGCAGCCGACGCGACGCGACAGCTCGACGTAATCGTAGGCCTGGCAGATCATGTAGTTGAACTCGATGAAGCTCATCTCCTGTTCGCGCTCGAGGCGCAGCCGGACGGAGTCCATCGTCAGCATGCGGTTGACCGAGAAATGCTTGCCGACGTCGCGCAGCATCTCGATCCAGTTCAGCTTCGTGAGCCAGGCGGCATTGTCGAGCATGACGGCATCGGTCGCACCGTCGCCATAGCGCAGCACTTTTGCGAACACTCCGCGGATGGAGGCCTTGTTGGCCTCGATCTCCGCGATGGAGCGGATCGCGCGCATCTCGTCCTTGCCCGAGGGATCGCCGACCATGGTGGTGCCGCCGCCCATCAGGGTGATCGGCTTGTTGCCGGACTGCTGCAGCCAGTACAGCATCATCATGGTCAGGAAGTTGCCGATGTGCAGCGAGGGCGCGGTGCAGTCGTACCCGACATAGGTGGTGGCCTCGCCCCTGGCC
>NZ_JAGWUA010000166.1 GCF_028868675.1 Bradyrhizobium sp. | reverse complement strand
TGACGCCGGACTTCCTGCGCAAGGACGGCGCGCTGGAGGTGGTGGCGGCGGCGAGGCCCGACGTCTTCAACCACAATCTGGAGACCGTTCCGTCGCGCTATCTCACGGTGCGGCCGGGCGCGCGCTATTTCCACTCGATCCGGCTCCTGCAGCGGGTCAAGGAGATCGATCGCACCATCTTCACCAAATCCGGCATCATGGTCGGGCTCGGCGAGGAGCGGCACGAGGTGCTGCAGGTGATGGACGATCTGCGCTCGGCCGACGTCGACTTCCTGACCATCGGGCAGTATTTGCAGCCGACCCGCAAGCATCACGCGGTGATGCGCTACGTGCCGCCGGACGAGTTCGCCTCTTACGAGAAGGTCGCCTACACCAAGGGCTTCCTGATGGTGTCGGCGAGCCCGCTGACCCGCTCGTCGCACCATGCCGGCGACGATTTCGCGCGGCTAAAGGCAGCGCGGGCCGCGACAGCCCGCTGAATCGACATGCCCCGATTTTCGAGCAAGCGCCGGGTCAACCACAGCGCGGCAGAGATGTTCGATCTGGTCGCCGACGGCGAACGCTATCCCGAATTCGTGCCGTTCTGCAGCGCGCTCAAGATCCGCCAGCGTATCGCCAAGCCCGACGGCACCGAGGTGCTGGTCGCCGACATGACCGTGTCCTTCAAGCTGATCAAGGAATCCTTCACCAGCCGGGTGACGCTCGACCGGGCGAACCTCACGATCCTGGTCGAGTACCTGCAGGGGCCCTTCAGCAAGATGGAAAACCGCTGGACCTTCGAGCCGAAGGGCGAGGGCGCCTGCGACGTCGGATTCTTCATCGCTTACGAGTTCAAGAGCCGGATGCTCGCAATGCTGATGGGCTCGATGTTCGACGCCGCGTTTGCCCGTTTTTCCGCCGCCTTCGAGAAGCGCGCGGATGCGATCTACGGACGGCAGAAGCCGGCCTAAGAAGCCCGTCGCACGCCGCAGCACGAGCGCGGCGCGCACCGCGCCGTCATCGCGAGGAACTCTTGCGACCAAGCGATCCTTGGATTGCTTCGCTACGCTCGCAATGACGGGATCAGGCTAACCCATCTTTCACGGTTGGCGGAAAAACCTGATTTGAATCAAGGGGCGCACCCCGAAGGTCTCCACTACAGCGCGGGGGCCGGGTAGCGGACTGCTGGCGGTGCCGTCGTAAGGCGTGGCGGCGGCTGAGGCGGCAGTTCGAGCTTGAGCTGACGCAACAGAAGCTTCTGGTCGGCATTGGGCTCGGTGTATCGGGTGAGGACCAGTATGCGGCGGTCGGTGGTCGGAAAGTGCACGTCGAGCATCTGGATGGCGGCCATCTTGTCGAGCACGGCGCGCGGCGTGAGACCGGGAGCGAGCGTCTTCAGGCGGGCGCGCAGCGTGACCTGCAGGCAATAGGCGATGAAAGCGACGAAGATGTGCGCCTCGATACGATGCTCGAGCTGATGATAGATCGGCCGCAGCTGCAGATCATCCTTGAGGTTCTTGAAGGCGGCTTCAATCTCGGTGAGCTGGATATAGAACTGCCACAGATCGGCAGGATCGCGACCGTTGAGGTTGGTGCGCAGCAAATAGCGCCCTTCGCGACGGCGTGCGGCGCGCAACTTGTTGCGGTTGAGCTTGAAGATGAAGGCCGTGCCGCTGTCAGGAATGTCAATATCGAGCAGCCGCCATGCGGCGGGCGCTTTTGCACGCGCGGCTCCGAGCTTCATCAACAGCTCTTTGCGCGTCAGCGTCATACCGACAATCTGCTGCAGCCGCGCCCATAGCCACCTCAGCTTGCGCTGTCGCATGGCGCGTTCCTTGTGGATGCGTGCATGGCTCTGGGCAAAGACATAGGTCTCTTGCTCCTGCGGCAGGAGCTTGACGTCGACGCCCTGGCGCACAGTCTTCCAGGGCTTATCGAGCAGCGCTTTCTCCAGCGTCGAGAGCCGTCCCTTGGGCGTACCGACGAGATAGTAGACCGGAGGATCGGCCTGACGCATCTCCGCCAGCACGGCCTCGGTGGGGATGCCGCGATCCATCACCCAGATCCGTTCGGCTTTGCCGTATTGCGCTTCGATCTTCTGCAGAAAGCCGCGCAATGTCGTGCTATCGGCAGTGTTGCCGGGGAGCACTTCATAAGCGATCGGAAAGCCGTCCGGCGTCACGACAAGCGCGATGACGATCTGCACGCAATCGCTGCGCTTGTCGCGACTATAGCCGTAGCGACGCTTATCGGTCTCGTCGTCCGGCGGCGGCGATTCAAAATAGGTGCTGGTCAGATCATAGAGCAGCACCTCGAACCGCGCGCCAAACAGATCCTGCCAGCGTTGCCGCAAATGCGAAAACAGCTCCTGCTTGTGAGGCAGGATCTTGTCCAGGCAACCATAGAGGCCGTTCTTCGCCGCCAGCGCAAAATCTGCGCCCAACAGATCGGCCATGGCGCTCTGTTCGAACCATTGCCGATGCAATCGCCACTCACTGCCCGGATCGATCAGGCGATAACACACCAACGTTTGCAGAATCTTCTGCCAGTCTCTTCCCTTCCGCGAGGCGGGCAGATGACGTGACCAGAACGCATCAAGCTGCAACTCGTCGTAGAGATGATTTGCCAACCAACAAGCGCCCCATTGCCGCGGCCGATGCAGCTGCATCGCATCAAGCCGCACTTGCACGCCATGTCCTGCCGCTTCTTGCGGCATCGTCTTGTCGGCAGGAAATAACGAAAGCTGCTTGTAACGCTGGGCGTCCTCATCAAAAGCCTCGATCGCGCGGCTCCAGCCGGCGACCTGGCTGTCATTGATCTCACCAAGATAAAGCACCTGCCGCTGCACCACCTTGCCACCGGCGCATCGCCGGTTCTCGACGATGTTCCAGTAGCGGTGATGTTTGCCGTCTTTGAAGCGTCGATTCTCGCGCAAAAACATGATGCACGCGAATCTAGCTGCGTCGCCGCAAGGCCGAAAGATGGCAGGTCTACACTACACGCCGATCTTGCAAATCGGCCATTGATCCGACTCGGCTTCTGCCCCTCACAACTCAAAAAATCGAGCAAACACGCCCGAACCGTGAAAGATGGGCTAATGCCTGGTCTGCTCGAAGACGACCGTGATTCCGGTCGGCTGCGGCTCATGTGCGCGCAGGCTGGTCGCGGTGGCATCGCTCCAGTCGGCGAGGCTGACGACCTCACCGGTCATCGTTTCGCTCTCGATCGGATCATCGGTCGGCTCCAGCACTTTCAGGCCACTGTCGTCGACGAAGAACGTATGCTCTCCGAAGATGTCACAGAGTTGCCCGATTGCGGGATGGTTGTCGGGAAGCACCTGCGCATCAAGCTGCGTCAAAGTCTCCGTCACCTGTCGCGAATCGAGTTTCATGATGCGCTCCTCTTCTTGCGCGCCTGATCAGGTCCGAACAGGAGCGCATGGAAAACGTTCCGCGCGCCGCGCAACAAATCTCGACGACGCTGTTCCCCTGCCAGCCGCGACCGCGCCGCTCAGCCCCGCGGCGGCCGTCTTCGCTTTGCAACGCCGCGCCGCGGCGAGCGGGCGATGCGGGGGCGCAGGCGGCTTGCCGCCGCGCGGCGCGACTTTGCGGCGACTTGCGGGCCGCGGGCGAGCTCCATCAGCATGCGCAGGGCTTCCACCACCGAACGCTGCCGCACCGCGCTGCGGCCGATCGCGCCAAAGCGGTGCTCGCGATGGATGATGCGGCCGTCGCGCGCGGCGGCGGCGAAATGCACGAGGCCGACCGGCTTGCCCGGGGTGGCGCCGCCCGGTCCGGCAATGCCGGTGATGGCAACCGCGAGATCGACGCCGGCGCGCTCGAGCGCGCCCACCGCCATCGCGGTCGCGGTCTCCTTGCTGACGGCGCCGAAATTGACCAGCGTGCCGGTCTCGACGCCGAGCATCGCGCGCTTGGCGTCGTTGGAGTAGGTGACGAAGCCGCGGTCGATCACGTCGGACGAGCCGGGAATGTCGGTCAGCGCGCCGGCGACGAGGCCGCCGGTGCAGGACTCGGCGGTCGCGATCGTCAGCTTGCGCATCCGGCACAAATCGAGCAGCGAGCGGGAGAGGGCGCGTGCGTCGCTGCCGCCCATGGCCTTACGCGCTCCAATTCTTGTCGAACGGCAGACGGATGGTGGCGCTCGCGGTGGCCGCGATGCCTTCCTCGCGGCCGGTGAAGCCGAGCCGCTCGCTGGTCGTGGCCTTCACCGCAATCCGCGAAATGTCGACGCCGGAGATCTCGGCGATGCGCGCGCGCATCGTGTCGCGCAACGGGCCGATCTTGGGCCGCTCGCAGATCAGCGTCACCTCGAGATTGGCGATGCGCCCGCCGCGCGCGGTGACGCGCTCGACGGCGTATTTCAGGAAGCGGTCGGAGGAGGCGCCCTTCCACTTCGGATCGCTCGGCGGGAAGTGCGAGCCGATGTCACCGTCGGCCAGCGCGCCGAGGATGGCGTCGACCAGCGCATGCAGGCCGACGTCGCCGTCGGAATGAGCGAGAAAGCCCTTGGTGTGCGGCACGCGCACGCCGCAGATCATGACGTGGTCGCCGTCGCCGAAGGCGTGCACGTCGTAGCCGGTGCCGGTCCTGATGTCGCCGAGCGCGGCGGCCAGGCGCGCTTCCTCGCGCACGAAATCCTCGGGTGTGGTGAGCTTCATGTTGGCAACATCGCCCTCAAAGGTCGTGACCGTCAATCCCGCCCATTCCGCAATCGCCGCATCGTCCGTGAAATCGGACCGGGCTTCCTTCGCCGCGCGACGATGCGCCTCGAGGATGACGTCGAAACGAAAGGATTGCGGTGTCTGGGCGATTCTCAGGCGTGCCCGTTCCGGCGTCCCCTCGACGGCTCCGGCCTCGCCGATGAGCTTGATGGTGTCGGTCACGGGAATAGTGGGAATCGCTGCGCCGGTGCGCGCTGCCGCCTCGATCGCGCGGGAGATCAGCGCCTGCGAGACGAAGGGCCGCGCCGCGTCGTGGATCAGCACGATGTCCGGCTGGTGCGGGACGAGCGCCTCGAGGCCCGCGAGCACGGAGGCTTGCCGCGTCGCGCCGCCATTGGTCGGCGGCTCGTGGGAGAGGCCCGCCACGGTGGTCGTGAACATCGCGCCGTCGTCGAGGTTGACGACAGGCTGCACCGCGCAAACGTCGGGGTGGCGGCTGAACGATTCCATCGCGCGATAGATCACCGGCTGGCCGCCGATCGTACGGTACTGCTTCGGCCCGCCCGCGCCGGCGCGCAGGCCGCGCCCGGCGGCGACAAGGACGACGGCGGTGCGCTGCGATTTCGCCATGGGACGTGAAACACTCGAGAAATGGTGATTGTCGGGAAAGGCGTGATCGCAGGCCTCTAGCACGGCAGGCCCGCAAAAACAGGGTGTTTCCCCCGGATTGTCAGCAGGACGATTTTGTTGCACTGCACTTGCAACCTGAGAAGAACTGTCTAAACTGTAGGCATGATGCTTGACTGCATAATAATTGTGCGCAAGATAGATCATGTCAGGCGCGATGATGCGCCGCCCAGTGAACGAGACGTCCGTGACCGGCTCGGTTGGAACAAGAGCTAAGCTTTTGAAAATTGGCGATATTGAAATCGCCAACCCGGTTTTCCTGGCGCCGATGTCGGGTGTGACCGACTCACCGTTTCGGCGATTGGCCGCCGAACTCGGGGCTGGCTTGGTCGTGTCCGAGATGACGGCCAGCGACGATCTCGCCAACGGCCATCCGATGTCGCGGTTGCGCTGCGAAGCGACGGGGCTCGGTCCCCACGTCGTGCAGCTTGCAGGCTGCGAGGCCCGCTGGATGGCGGAGGGCGCCCGGATCGCGGAGGCCGCGGGCGCCGACATCATCGACATCAACATGGGTTGTCCGGCGCGCCACGTGACCGGCGGCCAGTCCGGCTCCGCGCTGATGCGCGACCTCGACCACGCCGTCAGCCTGATCGAGGCGACGATCGCGGCAGTCAAAATCCCGGTTACGCTGAAGATGCGGCTCGGCTGGGACGACCGCACCCGCAACGCGCCGGAGTTGGCGCGACGGGCGGAAGCCGCCGGCGTCAAGCTCATCACCGTGCACGGCCGCACCCGCTGCCAGTTCTACAAGGGCGAGGCCGATTGGGATGCGATCCGCGGGGTGAGGGAGGCGACGGCTCTCCCGCTCGTCGTCAACGGCGACATCACTTCGTTCGACACCGCGGTCGCGGCGCTGGAAGCCTCGGGCGCCGACGCCGTGATGATCGGCCGCGGCGCACAGGGCCAGCCCTGGCTGCCGGGCCAGATCGGCCGCCGCCTGCAGGGCGGCACGGTCGAGCCCGCGCCGTCGCTGACCCAGCAGCTCGCCCATATCCGCACCCTCTATGAGGGCATCTGCGAGCTCTACGGCCTGCGCGTCGGCCTGCGCCATGCGCGAAAACATCTCGGCTGGGCGCTCGACGTCGCCGCCGGCGTCACGCGCACGCCGGCCGATCGGCTGAAGGGCTGGCGCCAGAAGATCCTCACCGCGGAGGACCCGCGCCTCGTGCACCGGTCGCTGCAGGATGCCTTCGACGACTTCGCATGGAGCGCCGCTGCATGAGTTCAGCCGCCGAACATCATCGCTCGCCGCCGACCGACAGCGATGCGATCCTCGACGCGCTTCCCAATCCGGTGCTGCTGGTCGGGCCCGATGGCAAGATCGTGGATGCCAACATCGCGACCGAAGCCTTCTTCGACATCTCGACGCAGTTCTTGAAGCGGCAGTCGCTGAAGGAGCTGGTGCCGTTCGGCAGCCCGTTGCTGGCGCTGATCGACCAGGTGCGCTCGTCGAACTCGCCGGTCAACGAGTACAAGGTCGATCTCGGCACCCCGCGGATGGGCGGCGACCGCCAGGTGGACCTGCACGTCGCCCCGCTCACCGAGCGGCCCGGCCACATCGTGGTGATGCTGCAGGAGCGCTCCATCGCCGACAAGATGGATCGCCAGCTCACCCATCGCAGCGCCGCGCGCTCGGTGATCGCGCTCGCCGCCATGCTGGCGCACGAGATCAAGAATCCGCTCTCCGGCATCCGCGGCGCGGCGCAGCTCCTGGAGCAGCAGGCTTCCTCCGAGGACCGCATGCTGACGCGGCTGATCTGCGACGAGGCCGACCGCATCGTCACGCTGGTCGACCGCATGGAGGTGTTCGGCGATGACCGTCCGGTGGCGCGCGGTCCCGTCAACATCCATTCCGTGCTCGACCATGTGAAGCGGCTGGCGCAGTCGGGCTTTGCCCGCAACATCCGTTTCGTCGAGGACTACGACCCCTCGCTGCCGCCGGTGCTCGCGAACCAGGACCAGCTCATCCAGGTGTTCCTCAACCTGGTGAAGAACGCCGCCGAAGCCGTGGTCGACCTCGGTTCGGACGCCGAGATCCAGCTCACCACCGCGTTCCGTCCCGGCGTGCGCCTGTCGGTGCCCGGCCAGAAATCGCGGGTGTCGCTGCCGCTCGAATTCTGCGTCAAGGACAACGGTCCGGGCGTGCCGGAAGACCTGTTGCCCAACCTGTTCGATCCTTTCGTGACCACCAAGCAGACCGGCAGCGGCTTAGGGCTGGCGCTGGTCGCAAAGATCGTTGGCGATCACGGCGGCATCATCGAATGCGAGTCGCAGCCGCGCAAGACCACCTTCCGCGTGCTGATGCCGATGTACAGCACCTCCACCAAGCACAATGATCAAAGCAGTCGCGCCGACCTTGCCGGGAAGCCGTCGCCTGCCTCACAGGGGGCGAAATGAGGAATGACGATGCCCGCAGGTAGCATTCTCGTTGCCGATGACGACACCGCCATCCGCACGGTTCTCAATCAGGCACTGTCCCGGGCCGGCTACGAGGTCCGGCTGACCGGAAACGCCGCCACGCTGTGGCGCTGGGTCAGCCAGGGCGAGGGCGATCTCGTCATCACCGACGTGGTGATGCCGGACGAAAATGCCTTCGACCTGCTGCCGCGGATCAAGAAGATGCGGCCGAACCTGCCCGTCATCGTCATGAGCGCGCAGAACACGTTCATGACGGCGATCCGCGCGTCCGAGCGCGGGGCCTACGAATATCTGCCGAAGCCGTTCGACCTGAAGGAGCTGATCGCGATCGTCGGCCGCGCGCTGGCCGAGCCCAAGGAGCGGGCGGCAAGCCCTGACGACGACGCTGAGATGGAGGGGATCCCGCTGGTCGGCCGCTCGCCGGCGATGCAGGAAATCTACCGCGTGTTGGCGCGGTTGATGCAGACCGACCTCACCGTGATGATCACGGGCGAGTCCGGCACCGGCAAGGAGCTGGTGGCGCGCGCGCTGCACGACTACGGCAAGCGCCGCAACGGCCCGTTCGTTGCGGTCAACATGGCGGCGATCCCGCGCGACCTGATCGAATCCGAGCTGTTCGGCCATGAGCGGGGCGCCTTCACCGGGGCGAACACGCGCGCCTCCGGCCGCTTCGAGCAGGCCGAGGGCGGTACGCTGTTCCTCGACGAGATCGGCGACATGCCGATGGAGGCGCAGACCCGTCTGCTGCGCGTGCTGCAGCAGGGCGAATACACCACCGTCGGCGGCCGCACCCCGATCAAGACCGACGTGCGGATCGTCGCGGCCTCCAACAAGGACCTGCGCGTACTGATCCAGCAGGGCCTGTTCCGCGAGGATCTGTTCTTCCGTCTCAACGTGGTGCCGCTGCGGCTGCCGCCCTTGCGCGAACGCATCGAAGACCTGCCCGATCTGATCCGTCACTTCTTTGCGCTTGCCGAGAAGGACGGCCTGCCGCCGAAGAAGCTCGACACGCTGGCGCTGGAACGGCTGAAGCAGCACCGCTGGCCGGGCAACGTGCGCGAGCTGGAGAACCTCGCCCGGCGCCTCGCCGCGCTCTATCCGCAGGACGTCATCACGGCCTCGGTGATCGACGGCGAGCTCGCGCCGCCCTCGGTGAGTCCAGGTGCAGCCGCGGCGCAGGGCGTCGACAATCTCGGCGGAGCGGTGGAGGCCTATCTCTCCTCGCACTTCCAGGGCTTTCCGAACGGCATGCCGCCGCCCGGCCTCTATCACCGCATCCTCAAGGAGATCGAGATCCCGCTGCTCACGGCCGCGCTCGCCGCCACCCGGGGCAACCAGATCCGCGCCGCGGACCTGCTCGGCCTGAACCGCAACACGCTGCGCAAGAAGATCCGCGACCTCGACATCCAGGTCTATCGCAGCGGGGGCTGATCGCTCACTCCCGCAGCCGCGCGCGCCAGATCGGCTTGAGCGCTTCGAGCACGAACAGCACCGCCGCGGCGGCTCCGAGGGTGACGAACAGGTCGTCGCCGTGCAGCGGCCCGAACCGGAACAGCGAGGCCGCGGCGGGCCATAGCAGCACCGCGCTCAGTGCGGCGGCGATCGGGAGCAGGATCCAGCCGAGCATCGCATTCGGACGACGGAAGGCGCGCACCAGCGAGGCGCTGAAGGAGCGGTTGACCAGCACCAGGCTGAATGTCACCAGGATCAGCGACACGAAACCGAGCGCCCGGGCTTCGTCGTCGGGCATGTCGCGCCAATGCGCCCCGACATAGACGAAGCCGACCACCGCGAAGGCGAACGCGCCCTGGAGCACGCTCCAGACGATGAGCGACCACGAGAACAGCGGCGCATCGGGCGCGCGCGGCGGCCGCCGCATGACGTCACGCTCGTCGGTCTCCGCCTCGAACACCAGCGAACAGACGGGATCGATCACCATCTCGATGAAGGCGATGTGGATCGGGCTGAAGAAGATCGGCAACCCGAGCACGAGCGGCAGCAGCGCCATGCCCGCAATGGGAACATGCACGGCGAAAATGAAGCCCATCGCCTTGCGCAGATTGTCGTAGATGCGCCGGCCCAGCCGGATCGCTGTGACGATGGAGCTGAAATCGTCGTCGAGCAGCACGATCGCCGAGGCTTCGCGGGCGACGTCGGTGCCGCGTCCGCCCATGGCGACGCCGATATGCGCGGCCTTCAGCGACGGCGCGTCGTTGACGCCGTCGCCGGTCATGGCGACGATCTCGCCGTTGCCCTTCAGCGCCTGAACGATCCGCAGCTTCTGCTCCGGCACGATGCGCGCGAAGATGTTGACCTGCCTGACGCTCGCCGCCAGCGCCGCGTCGTCGAGCTCGCGCAGGCGGTCGCCGGTCAGGACGTCGGACATCTCGATGCCGGCCTGGTGCGCGATGGCCTGCGCGGTCGCCGGATAGTCGCCGGTGATCATGACGACGCGGATGCCGGCGGCACGGCAGTCGCTGACGGCCGCCGGCACGCCCTGACGCAAGGGGTCGGCAAGCCCGACGAGACCGAGAAAGCGGAAGGCGAATCCGGTCTGGGATGCCGGAAGCGCCTCACCGCTGTGGCTTGCCGCGGCGATGCCGAGCACACGCAAGCCATCCGCCGCCATGGCATCGACGGCCTGCTGAAGGGCGCGGGTCTCGGGCTCGGCAAGTCCGCACAACCTGGCGATCGCCTCCGGCGCGCCCTTGCTGGCGACCAGGAGCTCGTGGCTGTCCGGCCGCTGCCAGACCTGTGTCATCGCCAGGAGATCGGAACGCAGACCGTAGCTCTGCATGAGGCGCCAGTCGGCATCGGGCAGGCGCTCGCGCGCGCCCCTCGTGTCGCGGGCAAAGGCGTGGAACGCCTTTTCCATGGGGTCGAACGGCTCGGGGGTGCTGGCGAGGAAGCCATGGACCGCGATCCCACCGAACTCCGCCGAGAGGCCGGCCGGGATGTCTGACGTCCGCAGCATCGTTCCGTCGGGCAGCCGCAGTGCGGCGATCCTCATCCGGTTCTCGGTCAGCGTGCCGGTCTTGTCGGTGCACAGCACGGTGGCGGAGCCCAGCGTCTCGATCGAGGCGGCGCGGCGGGTCAGCACGCGCGCCCTGGAGATGCGCCAGGCGCCCATGGCCATGAACACGGTGAGGACGACCGGAAATTCCTCCGGCAGCATCGACATGCCGATGGCGATGCCGGCGAGCAGCGCGTCGAGCCAGCCGCCGCGCAGCGTTCCGTAGAGCACGACGGCGAGAATGCTGACGGCCGCGCCGCCGAGCGCGCACAGCCGCACCAGCCGCGCGGTCTGGGTCTGCAGCCGCGGCGGCTCGGTGTCGAGGCTCTGCAGGGACTGGCCGATCTTGCCGATCTCGCTGCGCAACCCGGTCGCGATCACCTCGGCAAGGCCGCTGCC
>NZ_JAGWUA010000165.1 GCF_028868675.1 Bradyrhizobium sp. | reverse complement strand
GCCCCTCACCCCGACCCTCTCCCCGTAAGAACGGGGAGAGGGGGAAGAAATCGGAATCGGCGGGCATCGCGGTTATCCCAGGCGCGTGAAGGTCAGGCGTCGTGACCCCTTATTGTGACAAAATTTACAAAATAACATCTATTACATGTTCTTATGTTACATGACATCACCATTCAATGACAAGTGCTCTATACTCGCTTGGCTTTCTCGCGTTTAGCTCTCACGACGCGTTTCGCGATGCACTGTCAAATTTGTCGATTGGCGATGCGCGCGGATCGGACAAGTGGCTGAATAGGAGAGCACGATGACCAAAGGCAGCAATTTCTGGGTGATTGGCGGCGAGTTCGGCTCGATGAACTTCCACAAGCTCGTGGAAGGCTCGGCCCAGGTCAAAGGCCCGTTCAAGACCCGCAAGGAAGCCGAGGATTGCTGGCGCGAGGTCTCGGAAGAGAACCGTCACAAGGCCGGCGTCCGCTTCTCGATCGTGGAAGAGCCGCACCGCGCGCCGGCGTCCTGAAGCGCTGCCGCTGAACTGAATGGGTCCAGGAATGGACGGCCTCGTCCGGCGTGCGCCGGGTGGGGCCGTCTTCTTTTTGGGACATGGCGAGGAGAGTTTATGAGAAGTGGCTAAGTACCTGGAATTGAACGCGCTTTGCGGAGATCATGGTTGCTGCTAGGCTAACGGCGATTGTCCAGTGACGAGGCCGAACATGTCAGAGCCGCAGAACGGCGGGAGCAATGCCAGCCAGCCGCGTCCGGTGCGGCTGCGCGATGCGCTTTGGAAGGCGCGGATCGAGGCGGCCGACCGTACCGGCGTCGTGGTCGATTTGCGCGACGCCGAGGTGGCGCGGCTGGAGATCCTCAACGACGCGCTCGACCCGCTGTTTGCGGAGGTGCCGGAGCAGGTCGATCTGTTCGACCGCGGCGTCAGCCAGGGCGAGACGCCGCGGCTGTGGATCGACGTGGTCGCCCACATCGTGATGGGCCGCGACAAGCGCATGTACCGCTTCGTGCAGGACACCCGCTTCGGCCGCATCGTGCTCGCCGAATCGCACGACGTGCCGGTGATCGTCGATGCGGTGACCGACTACGTCGCGCGCCGGATGATCGAGCGCGAGCATGCGATGGTGGTGACGCCGGAGCCGAAGCCCGCGGCCGCGAAAAAGCCGCGCCGCTCGCGCGCGTGGACGTTCCTGCTCGGCTTCATCCTCGGCGCGCTCGCGCTGTTTGGGCTCGCGCTGTTTGCGAGCCTGCGGAGCATGTGAAAGGCTCTCCGTCATTGCGAGCCAACGGGTCCGCGCGAAGCGCGGCCCGATGACAGGCTCCGCGAAGCAATCCAGAAATGCGTCCGTGGGACGGTATGGATTGCTTCGTCGCTTCCGCTCCTCGCAATGACGGTGCGGTTCAAGCCTTCACCGACGGCCGCGCGCCCACGCGCTTGAACCAGGTGGCGATGTGGGTGTTGGCGGGATCGAGCGGCTGGCCGACCTGGCCGGCGAAATCGAGCATGCCGTAGAGAAAGACGTCGGCGAACGTGAAGCGCTTGCCGCAGAGATATTCCCGACCGTCGGCCATCTGCTCATTGAGCCATTGCAGGCGATTGGCGGCGATCTTCTTCAGCCCGGGCGAGGCTTCGGGCAGGCAGGTGATGCGGTTCTGGAACAGCTTCAGCCCTTCGCCGAAGCGGAAGCCGTTCAGTAGCGGCTCGGCGATGTTGAGGTCGACGCGGCGCGTCCACATCCGGCACTCCGCGCGCTCCTCCGGCGTCGATCCGATCAGCGGCGGGTTGGGCTGCTTCTCCTCGAGATACTCGCAGATCGCGACGATCTCGGCGAGGTGACTGCCGTCGTCCAGCTCCAGCGTCGGCATCTGGCCCATGGGATTGCGCTTCAGATGCGCGTCCTGCCGGTTCTCGCCGCCGCGCAGATCGACGGTCTGCTTCGGGATGTCGATGCCCTTCTCCGCCATGAACATGCGGACAATGCGCGGGTTGGGACCGACGGAATCGTAGAGCTTCATGCGTTTCTCCCCATGGAATATTTTCTTGTCGGCAGGCTTGCCGGTTCCATGAACAAGCCGGGCCCGGCTTTGTCAAATGGGGGCGGCCCGGAGCCCGCAATTTCGCTGTCTGCCCGCCATGCCGGCTCCACCATCCCGGCCCAATTCGGCCCCGGATGAGTTCCTAAAATTTCGGTAAGCGGGACCCGCGGTAAGGATTTCGCAAGCAATGAAAGTTACCAAAAGGTCAATCCTGACTGGAGTATTCGAGCCGTGAGCGAACAAATGCCCGAACGAGCCGGCGCGCAGCCCCCCGAGGCTTCGGCCGAGCCGAGCCCGGTGGCGCACGCCGAGGCCCCCTCGATTGCCCCCGACCACGAGACGCCGCCCAAGCCTGATGCGCCAAAGCCGGACGCGCCCAAGGCCGAAGCCTCCAAGGCCGATGTGTCGAAGCCCCGCGCAGCGGCCGAGCCCGAGCCGAAGGCCGGCAAGCTGATCGTGATGGCGTCCTCCGAACGCGCATGGGATCGCGAGCACCTGGACGCCAGGCCCGATGCGACGCAGGACGCGCGCAGTACGCGCCGGCTGTCGGCGATGGCGGCCGTGGTTGCGCTCGCCGCGATCGTCGGCGCCATCAGCGGTGCGCTGGCGACCGCCGGCGTCATGCACTTTGCCGCGAATGAAGCACCGGCCGCGGCCGACGACACCGCGCTGGAAGCGTCCGTCGCACGGATCGACGCCGACATCGTCGCGCTGAAGGCCAATCTCGAGCACACCGCCAAGGCGGGCGTCGGCCAGTTCAACAAGACCAGCGACCGTCTCGACAAGCTCGAGAAGGCGCAGGCTGAGCCGATGGTGAGAATCGCAAAGCTGTCCGAGGCCGTCGACAAGCTCCGCGCCGCGCCGCCGGCGGTAACTGCGCAGGCGGCTGCGCCAAAGGAAACGACCGGCTCGATCGCGCCGGCTCAAACGGCCGCCGCGGCTCCCGCGCAGGCGGCAGCACCCGCCGCAGCCACGCCGCCCAAGACCGAAATCGGCCGCCTGCCGACGGTCGAGGGATGGCGGCTGCGCGAAGTTGCCCACGGCGGCGCGCTGATCGAGAGCCGCAGGGGCCTCTATGAAGTCTATGCCGGCGATCCCGTGCCGGGGCTCGGTCGGATCGATGCCATCCGCCGCCAGGACGGCCGCTGGGTGGTGGTCACGAGCAAAGGCCTGATCGTCGCACGCTGAGCCGCGACCGGCCGAATTCGAGAGAGGCGCTTCACCGCGATGTGAAGCGCCTTTTGGCTTGAATAGCTTTGCCGGCGCGGTGTTAGTGGAGGCATGAGCCGCCGCGCCGTTCGTATTCTGGTCGCCCTCGCCGTCCTCTGCGGCGGCGCGCCACCGCTCCCGGCGGCCGAGAATGCGGCGCTGGAACGCGGCACGGCGATCACCGATCCCGCGCTGTTGCGCGAGCTCGACCAGACCGACGTCCTGAGCCTCTCGCGCCTGCTGTGGCCCGCGCGTAATGCGGACTTTCCGCTCACGACCGACGTGCTGTTCGCCACGTTGCCCCAACTCGCGCGGATTCGTCCGGCGATCGACGCGGAGTTCGATCGCTACGTCGCGCGCCACCTGGCGAGTTCTCCCGGCGATACCATCGGCGTGGGCGACGGCTTTGCCGTTCAACTGTTCGACCGCGCCGCGCTGAACTCCAGCCGGACGCGCTTCGTACTGGCGGGCATCGTCAACCGCATGGACCGCGCCTATGTGGCAGAAGCCTCCTGCGGCGAGATCCGGCTGATCTATCGTCTCGTCCGCATCGAGCCGGACGACGGCAAGACGCCGACGCGGCTGCCGATGACCCTCAATCTGGTCCTGAAGGCGAAGCACGACGGACAGAAGAACCGCGACGGCAAGATCGTCACCTGTGCGGAGATCGCCCGGCGCTGGCTTGGCAACGACGGCTGGCTGGACCTGATCGATCGCGAAGCCGTCCCGCAGGATGCGTTGCTGGATCGCATCGAGACCAACATCCAGATCGCGTTCGCGCCGAAATCGGCGCTGCGCGATTTCCGGACCGACTATTTGCTGAAAGTGTTCAGGTACGATGCGGATGCCAAGGTGTTCGAGGAGTCGCCCCTCGAGAACCAGATCGACCGCGACCGGATTCTCTCCGACGGCGATCTCGGTCGCGAGTTCAAGGCGTGGCTGCTCGCGCCCGAACATTTTGGCGCGTTCGATCGCGGCACGGTGCTGATCCCGGAAAAATTCCTCGCCAAGGCTGCAGTCGTACCAACGCCTGCAGGCGTGGCATCCTCGAAGCTGCAGCCGGAATTCGGACTGATGCAAGGAGAGGGCGAGAGCAAGCGCGATCCCGTGCTCACCGACGGCGACGTGGTCGGCGCGCTGAAGCAGGCGGCCGCGCGCGGCATCGCGCTCCAGAACATCCGCTCGGTCGCTGGCTTCCAGCGCCGGTTGAACGACATTACCTGCGCCGGCTGCCACCAGACCCGCGGCATCGGCGGCTTCCATTTCCCCGGCGTCGACTGGCTGGCGGACAAGCCGTCCGCCATCGTGCCGGCCTCGCCGCATTTCTTCGGCGACCAGGTCCGTCGCCGGGACATCCTCGCGGCCTTTCGCGACGGCAGGCCGCCTGATTTCTCGCGGGG
Source organism: Bradyrhizobium sp. (assembly GCF_028868675.1). Classification (GTDB taxonomy): domain Bacteria; phylum Pseudomonadota; class Alphaproteobacteria; order Rhizobiales; family Xanthobacteraceae; genus Bradyrhizobium. Next base: position 6,543 of record NZ_JAGWUA010000165.1, on the reverse strand, counting down.
CTTCACCAGCCGGCCGCAGACCCGCGGCAGTACGGAACTGGCGGGAACCGAGTATCAGGACGGCTGGGGCGCCTCCTGTTATCTGCAGGCGGCGGGATCGGGAAACGCCGACAGGAGTTTTGGCTCATGGACCTGCGCCAGGGGCCTGACGTGCCAGGTTCGGGGCGCGGCCTCCGGGATGGGCATGTGCTTCGTGCGGACTCGCTAGCCGCTCGTTACCCCACCGCTCCCGACGCGCGCAGCGTCTTGATCGCCGCCTCGTCGTAGCCGGCCTTGCGCAATATCTCGTCGGAGTGTTCGCCGACGCCGGGCGGTTTCTTCGGCTGCACCTTCTTCGCACCGTCGATCCAGATCGGGCTGTTGATGGTGAGCATGGTGTCGTTCTCGAACGGCACCAGCACCTCGTTGTCGAGCATCTGCCGGTCGTTGGGGATGTCGTCGAGGATGCCGACGACGCCGAACACCAGGCCGCTGCCGTCGAGGATCTTTCGCCATTCGGCGAGGTCGCGGGTGGCGAACACCTCGTCCAAAATCCTGATCAGCTCGACCGAGCGCGCGTGGCGGTCCGGCTTGGTGGCGAAGCGCGGATCGGCGATCAGGTCCTCGCGCCCGAGGCAGCGGGCGAGCGTCGGCCACTGCCTCTCTTCATTCAGCAGCGACAGGATGAGCCAGCGGTCGTCCCGGCACTGATAGTGGTTGGCGACCGCGTTGAGCGCGCGCTCGCGCGGCCGCCGCTCGCCGAACTTGGCGCCGCAGAGCTTTGCCTGCGCCAGCACGCTCGCGGCCCACACCCCGTTCGCCATCAGGTTGGAGGCGACATGCGATCCCTTGCCGGTCTTCTCGCGCTGATAAAGCGCGGTGACGATCGCGCCGTAGAACGCCATGGCGCAGGGGTGGTCGCCCATGCCGGCGACCGAACGGGCCGGCGTGGTGTGGATGTCGGCGCGCACGAGATCCATCAGGCCCGAGCGCGCCCAATAGGCGTTGCTGTCGAAGCCCGGCTTGTTGGCCTCTTCGCCCTTCTCGCCGTAGCCGGTGAAGGAGGCGTAGATCAGCCGCTCGTTGAGATGGCCGAGGTGCTCATGGGTGATGCCGAGCTTGGCGCGCACCTGCGGCGGCATGTTGGTGATGAAGACGTCCGCCTGTTCTACGAGCTTGTAGAGCACGGCCTGGGCGTCGGGCTTGGTCAGGTCGAGTGCGATGCTGCGCTTGTTCCGCGCCTCCAGCAGCCAGGCGAAATTGTGCTCGCTCGCGGGATAGCCGGGCAGGTTGGGCAGGTTGCGATAGGGGTCGCCCATGCCCGGCGGCTCGATCTTGATGACGTCGGCGCCGAAATCGGACAGCACGGTCGCGGCGGCGGGGGCGGCGATGAAGCTCGCGCAATCCAGAACCTTCAGGCCGTCAAAGATGCCCTTTTCCATCGTGGCGTTGCTCCCTCGCTCTTGTTGTTTCCCGCGCGCTGGAATTAGCGCTCCGCTGCCTGCGGACCATTTGACCGATGTTTGGACGGGATGCAACGTTCCTCGATGGCCTATTCCTCGCCCGCAAGCAGCGCGGCGTTGCCGCCGGCCGCAGCGGTGTTGACGGTGACCGTCTGCTCGGTGGCGAAGCGCGCCAGATAGTGCGGTCCTCCCGCCTTGGGCCCGGTGCCGGAGAGGCCGCTGCCGCCGAACGGCTGCACGCCGACCACGGCGCCGATCATGTTGCGGTTGACGTAGACGTTGCCGACCGCAAGCCGTGCGATGATCGCCTCCACGGTGTCGTCGATGCGGGAATGGATGCCGAGCGTCAGCCCATAGCCGGTGCGTTCGATCGCCCGCAGCACGGAGCCGAGGTCCTCGGCCGCATAGCGCACGACGTGCAGGATGGGGCCGAACACCTCCTCGGTGAGTTGGCCGGCATCCTCGAGCTCGAAGATGTGCGGCGTGACGAAGCAGCCTTCCGGCGCGACACCTGCGAAGTGCAGCCGCGCTTCCTTCGTCATGCGCGCGATGTGGGCGTCGAGCCGCTGCTTGGCCTCGCGGTCGATCACCGGCCCGACATGGGTCGCGAGATCGGAGGCTGCACCGACCTTCAATTCGCGTGCGGCGCCCGCGATCATCTCGATGATGCGGTCGGCGACGTCCTCCTGCACGAACAGAATCCGCAACGCCGAGCAGCGCTGGCCGGCGGAGCGGAAGGCCGAGGTGACGACGTCGTCGGCGACCTGTTCGGGCAGCGCGGTCGCGTCCGCGATCATGGCGTTGATGCCGCCGGTCTCGGCGATCAGCGGCACGATCGGTCCGTCCTTGGCCGCCAGCGTGCGGTTGATGGCACGCGCGACCTCGGTCGAGCCGGTGAAGACGACGCCGGCGATCTCCGGGTGCGCGGTCAGCGCCGCGCCGATCCGGCCGTCGCCGGTGACGAGTTGCAGCACGCTTGCGGGAATGCCGGCCTCATGCAGCAGCCCTACGGCCTCGGCGGCGATCCGAGGCGTCTGCTCGGCGGGTTTTGCGACCACGCTGTTGCCGGCCATCAGCGCCGCCGCGACCTGGCCGAGGAAGATCGCGAGCGGAAAATTCCAGGGCGAGATCGCGACGAACACGCCGCGCCCGCGCAAGCCGAGCAGATTGCTCTCGCCGGTCGGGCCGGGCATGGCCTTGCCTGCGCCGAACAGCCTTCGGCCCTGAGCGGCATAGTAGCGGCAGAAGTCGGCGGCCTCGCGCACCTCGGAGACGGCGTCGTCGAGCGTCTTGCCGCCTTCGCGCTGCAGGAGCGCCATGAAATGCGCTGCGCGCTGCTCCAGGAGATGCGCGGCCTGCTCCAGCGCGGCTGCTCTGGCTGCTGCCGGCGTGCGGCTCCACGCCGCGAAGCCCGCGCGCGTGGCGGCAACCGCCGCGTTCGCCTGCTCGGGTGTGGCGTCGGGGATCTTCCCGAGATCGGCTTTCTCGGCGGCGATGTCGGCGAGCAGGCGCTCGAGCGCGGCACGCTCGCCGAACTCGATGCCGCGCGAGTTCCGCCGTTCCGGCGCGAACAGGTCGCGCGGCAAGGGAATTTTCGGATGGCAGGCCCGGTCCGCCCGGACGATGATATCGGCGGGTCGCCGCAGCAGTGTCGCGACCGGGACGCGATCGTCCGAGGCCAGCGCCACGAAGGAGGAGTTGGCGCCGTTTTCGAGCAGCCTGCGCACCAGATAGGCGAGGAGATCGCGGTGGCTGCCGACCGGCGCGTAGGTGCGACAGGCAAGCTCGGGATAGTCCTGCGCGAGCTGTTGATAGAGCGCCTCCCCCATGCCGTGCAGGCGCTGGAACTCGAAACCGCCGTCGCTGCCGGCGAGCTCGAGCATGGTCGCGACGGTCAACGCATTGTGGGTTGCGAATTGCGGGAACAGGCGCGGCCGCAAGGCCAGGAGCTGTTGCGCGCAGGCGACGTAGTTGAGGTCGGTCATCGCCTTGCGCGTGAACACGGGATAGCCGTCGAGCCCGCGCTCCTGCGCGCGCTTGATCTCGGTGTCCCAATAGGCGCCCTTGACCAGCCGCACCATCAGCCTGCGCTCGAGCGCGCGCGAGAGTCCGTCGACGTAGTCGATCACCGCGCTCGCGCGCTTTTGATAGGCCTGGATCGCCAGCCCAAAGCCGTCCCAGCCGGCGAGCGAAGCATCGGCGAGCGTTGCGGCGATCACGTCGAGCGACAGTTCCAGCCGGTCGGCCTCCTCGGCATCGACGGTGAAGTTGAGGTCATGGGCCTTGGCGCGCCTGGCGAGATCGAGCAGGCGTGGCACCAGATCCGTCATCACGCGGCCGCGGCTGATCGCCTCGAAGCGCGGATGCAGCGCCGACAGCTTCACGGAGATGCCGGGCCGGTCGGGCAGGGGATGGCTGCCCGCGGATTTGCCGATGGTCAGAATCGCGCTGGCATAGGCATCGAAATAGCGCTGCGCGTCGGATGCCGTGCGCGCGCCTTCGCCGAGCATGTCGAAGGAGTAGCGCAGCTGTTGGCCCGGGCGCGGCCGTGCGCGCTCGAGCGCCTGTTCGATGGTCTCGCCGAGCACGAAGTGATTGCCCATCAAGCGCATCGCCTGGCGGGTCGCAGCGCGCACGGCAGGTGCACCGAGCCGCTTCACGAGCCGGCCGATGGTGCCCTCCGGCGTCTCGCCCGGCTGGATCACCCGAGCCGACAGGCCGAGCGCCCAGGCCGAGGCATTGACGAGGAAGGCGCTCGACTTCGTTTCGTGATGGACGAAGTCGCCCTCGCCGAGCTTGTCCTCGATGAACTGGTCGGCGGTGCGCGCGTCGGGCACGCGGAGCAGGGCTTCGGCGAGCACCATCAGCGCGAGGCCCTCCTTGGTGGAAAGCGCGAACTCGCGCAGCATGTCCTCGACCCCGCCGAGCGGGTCGTCATTGCCGCGCATCGCCTCGATCAGCCGCGTCGCGGTGCGGTCGATCCGCGCCTCCTGCGGCGGGGCGAGAGGCGCCGTCCGTAAGAGCCGGGCGGCAAGCCCGGCATCATCGGGGGCATAAAGCGCGCTGAAGGGCGGAAGGTCGATCGGCATGGGTGCTTCCTGTGACGGTTCGAACCCTAGTCGCCTGTTTGCCGTAGCTCGATAGACAAATTACTGATTTTGCCTTAGGAAATAAACTGAAACCAAGAATACTCCGCAGATAATATGGATCTGGATCGTATAGACCGCAAAATCCTCTCGATCCTTCAAGAGGATGGACGCATCGCCAATGTCGAGCTCGCCGAGCGCATCGGCCTGTCGCCGACCTCGATCGGCGAACGGCTGAAGCGGCTGCAGCGCGAGGGCTTCGTCGAAGGCTATGGCGCGCGGCTCAATCCGCACCGCCTCGGGCTTGGGCTTTTGGTGTTCGTCGAGGTCCTGCTCGACAAGACCACCCCGGAGAATTTCGAACGCTTCGCCCGCGCCGTGAAACTCGCGCCGGAAGTGCTGGAGTGTCACATGGTCGCCGGCGGCTTCGACTATCTGGTGAAGGCGCGGCTTCCGGACATGACCGCGTACCGCCGCTTCCTCGGCGAGCGGTTGCTGTCGATGCCGGGCGTGCGCGAGACGCGCACCTATGCGGTGATGGAAGAGATCAAGCGCGACGCACCCTTGCCGGTGGGCTGAGAGGTGCCGTCGCGATTGTCAGGGAGGCTGGCGTATTCAGGAGCGACGGGCGCAAAACGCAACCCACGCGCAATCGCAACGCCTGTCGAATGCACTTGTCGTCGTCTCGAAATGGATTGGGCCCCGCTCCCGGAAGGACTCCGGGAGGTGGCTAAGCCTTCGGGCTTATACCTTGAGGTTCTCTGCCGACGTCTTGCCCCGGTTTGCGATCTCTTCATATTCCACCGTCTGCCCCTCGTTCAGGGTCGACAGACCGGCCTTCTGCACCGCCGAGATATGCACGAACACATCCTTGCCCCCCGACGAGGGCTGAATGAAACCGTAACCCTTCGTCGGGTTGAACCACTTGACCGTACCTTTGGGCATCACGTCTTCTCCGCGGGCCTTCCTCCAAGACAGCCGAACCGCCAGTCCCCGCCAACCGGCCGGTTCGGAAGTAACAGGATACGCGGAATGTCGCGGGCTTGATAGATCAAACGATCATGGCGTTTGGCCGGAAATCGCACCGTATGGCGGCGGTTTTGCCGGTTTTGCCCGTTTCGCGCTCATGCGGCACCGCCGCCCGCAGATAACTCCTCAATAGGCCGCGGCAAGATAATCGACGATCTTGCCGATGTCGGCATCCTCGATCGGCGCACCGTAGACCTTGATCATCTTGGTCACCTCGGCCTGCCAAAACTCCTTCTTGTTCTTCATCGGCGGCTGCGTGTTGACGTAGTCGGCGGAGTGGCAGGCGGTGCAGTTGTTCTTGACCACGTCGAGATTGGGCCCCGGCCTGAAGGCGGCCACCTCGGGCGGCAGCCGATAGGAGATCGGCGCGGCGATTGCCGAGCCAAGGGCGGCCGCAGCCGTGATGGCGAGCAGGGGGAGAACGGTTCGCTTCATGGTCATCCCCCTCAGGCCGCGGTCACGCGAACGATTTCGACGACGTTGCGCAGGTACCCGGCCGGGTTCCAGCGCGGCTGGTCCGGCTGCGTCTCGCCGCCATTGCTGGTGGCGCGGACCTTCAATTCATGGGCGCCGGCTGCGAGCTTCACCGCCAGCTTCCACTCCCGGAAGGAATATTTGCCGAGGTCCTTGCCGAGCTTGGCCTGGGCCCAGGTCTTGCCACCATCGGTCGAGACCGCGACCTCCTTGATGCCCTTGCCGCCGTCGAAGGCGATGCCGCGCAGCGTCGTGCTGCCCGCCTTGAGCTTGGCGCCGTCGGGGACGCTGGTGATGAAGGAGCGCACGGTGAAGCGGTTGATCGGGATCGTCGCCTTCGGCGCCGTGCCGGGCTCGATGCAATTGCAGGGCGTGTCGGGGATACGGTAGGCCGACTTCATCCAGAAGCCGTCGTACACGCCGTCGATCACCGTGATCTCGTTGAGGTGCTTGACCCAGTAGGTGCCGTAATAGCCGGGCACGATGAGGCGCAGCGGGAAGCCGTTGAGGAA
>NZ_JAGWUA010000164.1 GCF_028868675.1 Bradyrhizobium sp. | reverse complement strand
GGCGTGGTAGGCGGACATGCCGATCGCGAACACGACCGCCGAAATGGCGGTGGTCCAGATCAGCTTCTTGCCCATCCGTGCGAGAACCGGCGCTCCGGGATCGGTCCCCGGGGCGCCCGCATCGTCCTCGTGCTGGCTGCGCACACCGAACGGCAGCGTCACGAACAGCGTGACCCACCACAGCACGAAGTAGATCGCGAGCGCGGTGGAGATCTGGTAGGCCATGCGGGCTCAGGCCTGCTCGATCTCGACCAGCGCGCCGGAAAAGTCCTTTGGATGCAGGAACAACACCGGCTTGCCGTGGGCGCCGATCTTCGGCACGCCGTCGCCGAGCACCCGCGCGCCCTCCTTCACCAGCGTGTCGCGCGACTTGATGATGTCGACGACCTCGTAGCAGACGTGATGGATGCCGCCGTCGGCGTTGCGCTCCAGGAATTTCGCGATCGGCGAGGCCTCGCCGAGCGGCTCGATGAACTCGATCTTGGTGTTGGGCAGCGTCACGAACACCGTGATGACGCCGTGATCGGGCAGCGGCAACGCGCCCGAAATCGGCGCGCCGAACGCCGCACCATAGATCCTTGCGGCCTTGACCGCGTCCCTTGTCGCGATCGCCACATGGTTGAGCCGGCCCAGCATGTCTCTTCTCCCGTTAAACCGTCAGCACATGTACCAGACAGGGAGGCTTCTTGCCCCAGTGTTCGTTGACCGCCGCCCGCACCGCACGCCGGACCGATTCCGCAAGCGCGTCCGGATCACGGCGCCGCGGCCGCGGCAGACCTTCCACGGTCGAGACCACCACGTCGAACACGATGTCGTCAAACGCCTCGCCCGCCTTATTCTTCTCGGGCACGCCGACGAGATCAACCTCCGGGTCGTCGGCGAGCTCGCCCTGGGCCGTCATGGCGATCGCCACGAACACGCAGCCGGAGAACGCCATCCGGCGCCGTTCGACCACGGCGCGGGACTTCGCATCCTCCAGGATGGCGCCGTCCTTGTACAGCCGCCCGGTCGGGATCTCCCCGACGATGCCGGGCTCGCCGGGCCCGAGCTTCACCAGATCGCCATTGCGGCAGACCAGCACCTTGGGCACGCCGGCCGCGCGCGCGAGTCTCGCGTGCTCGTGCAGATGCAGCGCCTCGCCGTGCACGGGGATCAGGAGGCTTGGCCGCGTCCAGGCGATCATGTCGCGCAGCTCGTCGCGCCGGGGATGGCCGGAGACATGGACGAGATGGGTGCGGTCGGTGATGATCTCGACGCCTTGGGCAACCAGGTTGTTGACGATGGTGCCGACCGCCTTCTCGTTGCCCGGAATGGTGCGCGAGGAGAAGATCACGCAGTCGCCGCGATTGAGCGTGACTTCGGGATGGTCGTCATTGGCAATGCGCGCCAGCGCCGCGCGCGGCTCGCCCTGGCTGCCGGTGCAGAGCGCCAGCACCTTCTCCGCGGGAAAATGGCCATAGACGTCGGTCGAACGAAAATTCTGCACGCCGTCGAGATAGCCGGTCTCGCGCGCGACCTGCACCACGCGGTCCATGGCGCGACCGACCACGACGACCTCGCGATCGGCGGCGCGCGCCGCAGCTGCCACCGCCTTGATGCGCGCGACGTTGGAGGCGAAAGTCGTCACCGCGACGCGGCCCCTGGCGCCCTTGACGAGCTCGATGATGGTCTTGGCGACCTCGGCCTCCGAGGGCGAACGGCCTTCGCGCACGGCGTTGGTGGAATCGCCGATCAGGGCCAGCAGGCCTTCCTCGCCGAGCTCGCGCAACCGCTTCTCGTCGGTCGGCGGTCCAACGGTCGGGGTCGGGTCGATCTTCCAGTCGCCGGTGTGCAGCACGGTGCCGGCGTCGGTGTGGATCGCCAGCGCATGCGATTCCGGAATCGAATGCGCGACCGGGATGAACTCGACGTTGAAGGGACCGATATCGACGCGGGCCCCCGACGGCACCACGGTGACGGGAATTTTCGGCGGATTGCGCTCGGCGGCGCATTTGGCCTCGAACAGCGCGGCGCTGAACCTGGTCGCGTAGATCGGGCATTTCAGCCTGGGCCAGAGATCGATGATCGCGCCGAAATGATCCTCATGGGCGTGGGTGAGCACCAGCCCCATCAGGTTCTTCCGCTCGGCTTCGAGGAAGCGGATGTCGGGCATGATGAGATCGATGCCGGGCAGATGCTCCTCGTCCCCGAAGAAGACGCCGAGATCGACCGCGAGCCAGGAACGCTGATGGCGGTTGCCGAGACCGTAGATCGACAGGTTCATGCCGATCTCGCCGACCCCGCCGAGCGGCGCAAACACCAGTTCTTCGGGTCTCGCCATCACGCTGCTCCTGCGGAAGCGGCCGTGCCGAAAAACACCTCGCCCGCGGCAACAGGCACGCGCCGACCGTCGGCGGTGCGAACGATCAGGCAGCCGGCGTCGTCGATGGTATCGAAGGTGCCCTCCAGCGTCGCGCTTCCCGTATTGATCACCACCCTCTCGCCGAGGCCCGCCGCGCGGTCCAGCCAGCGCCGGCGGATCTCGCCGAAGCCGCGGCCGTCGTCCCAGATGCCCCGGAACTCCACCCACGCATCGGATAGCGCGAGGAACAGCTCTTCCGCGCTGATCTGAACGCCAAGCTCGGCGAGCGACACCGCCGGCGTCGGCAAGCCCTCGGGCGCCGCGACCACGTTCGTGCCGATGCCGACGACGACGGCGAGCTCGTCGCCGACCGCTTCCGCCTCGAGGCCGATGCCGACGAGCTTCCCGCCGCCGGCAAGCACGTCGTTCGGCCACTTCAGGGTGTATCTGGGTCCGTTCGGACCGAGACGCAGCGCGGCCTCGACGCTCACCTTGTCGAGAGCGGTCGCTTCGGCCAGCCCGGCTGCAAAACCGAGCGTCGCCGCAACGGCGGGGGCAACCTTCGTGACCTCGAGGATGGTGGCCGCAAGGTTGCCCCGCGGCGCGATCCAGGCACGCTGGCGACGGCCGCGGCCCGCGGTCTGCAAGGTCGTGACGAACCAGATCGGGCCACGTTCCCCGGCACGCGCGCGCTCCAGCGCCACCGCGTTGGTCGAGCCGGTCTGGTCGAAGGAAACGAGCCGGTAGCCCGCCTGCAGTGTCCGAGGACCGAGCGCGAAACTCATCCCTAGAACAGCGACTTGGCCGCCGCGCTCGCCATGCTGACGAGCGGCGCCGGATAGGCGAAGAAGAAGATGTTGAAGAGGCCCGTGATCGCCAGCACCGTGCGCAGCTCCACGCGCACCGGATCGACGCGCCCCGCCGGCTCGTCGAAATACATCGTCTTGACGATGGCGAGATAGTAGTAGGCGCCCACCACGCTGGAGAGCACGCCGATCACGGCCAGCGTGAACATGTTGGCCTTGACCGCCGCGACGAAGACGTACCATTTGGCGAAGAAGCCCGCGAGCGGCGGCGCACCGGCGAGCGAGAACAGCAGCATCATGAAGAAGAAGGCGAGCAGCGGGTTGGTACGTGAGAGTCCGGCGAAATCGCTGATGTTCTCGACGCTGACGCCGTTGCGCTTCATCGCCAGGATGACGACGAAGGCGCCGAGCGTCATCGCCACGTAGATCGCGATATAGACCAGCACGCCCTGCGCGCCCTCCGGCGTGCCGGCGGCAAGCCCGAGCAGCGCGAAGCCCATGTGGCCGATCGAGGAATAGCCCATCAGCCGCTTGATGTTGGTCTGCCCGATCCCGGCAAAGGCGCCGAGCAGCATCGAAGCGATCGCGACGAACACCAGGATCTGCTGCCATTCGCCGAGAATGCCCGGAAACGCCGTCAGCGTCGCACGGGTGAACACCGCGAGCGCTGCGACCTTCGGCGCGGACGCGAAGAAGGCGGTCACCGGCGTCGGCGCGCCCTCGTAGACGTCGGGCGTCCACATGTGGAACGGCACCGCCGAGACCTTGAAGCAGAGGCCCGCGAGCAGGAACACCAGGCCGAACACCAGGCCGACGTTGGCGGTCTTGGCCGATGCGGCAATGCCGGCGAAGCTGATCGTGCCGGTGAAGCCGTAGATCAGCGAGGAGCCGTACAGCAGCATGCCCGAGGACAGCGCACCCAGCACGAAGTACTTCAAGCCGGCTTCGGTCGATTTGGCGTTGTCGCGGTTCGACGCCGCCACGACGTAGAGCGCGAGCGACATCAGCTCGAGCCCGAGATAGAGCGAGATCAGGTCGCCGGCCGAGATCAGCACCATCATGCCGAGGGTCGAGAGCAGCACCAGGATCGCATATTCGAAGATGCGCCGCGACGGATCGGCCAGGAACTCCGTCGAGATCACCAGCGTCACGCCCGATCCGATCAGCGCCAGGACCTTCAGGAAGCGCGCAAAGTCGTCGACGATGAAGCTGCCGCCGAAGGTCACGAGCTTGCCCGCGGGCAGCCACAGCTCCAGTACGCCCGTTGCGACCAGGAGCAGCACCGCGAGCGTGGTGACCGCCTTCGTCGTCCCCTGCCCGCGATAGGCGCCGAGCATCAGGAGCGCCATGCTGCCGACCGCGAGCACGAGCTCGGGCACTACCGGCGCCAGTTGATAACCTGCAGTCTCAAAGCTCATGGCGATATCCTCACCCTGCCGCGTTACTGCAGCAGCGCGGCGGCCTTAACGGCCGTCACCGCAGTGTTGTAATTGTTGACGAGTTGCTGGACCGAAGCGGCCGACATGTCGAGCACCGGCTTCGGATAGACGCCGAACAGGATGGTCAGCGCGACCAGCGGAAACAGCGTCAGGCTCTCGCGGAAGGTGAGGTCCTTGATGCTCATCAGCGACGGCTTCACCAGTGCCCCGAACACGATCTTGCGGTAGAGCCAGAGCGCATAGGCCGCCGACAGGATGACGCCCGTGGTGGCGAAGAACGCGGTCGGGATCGAGACCTTGAAGGTGCCGAGCAGCGTCATGAATTCGCCGATGAAGCCGCTCGTGCCGGGCAGACCGACATTGGCCATGGTGAAGACCATGAACACCAGTGCGTACAGCGGCATCCGGTTCACGAGGCCGCCATAGGCCGCGATCTCGCGGGTGTGCATGCGGTCGTAGACGATGCCGACGCAGAGGAACAGCGCGCCAGAGACAATGCCGTGCGAGATCATCTGGAACACGCCGCCGGCGACGCCCTGCATGGTACCGGCGAAGATACCCATGGTGACGAAGCCCATATGGGCCACCGACGAGTACGCGATCAGCTTCTTCATGTCCTCCTGCATCAAGGCGACCAGCGAGGTGTAGATGATGGCGATGGTCGAGAGCGTGAAGATCAGCGGCGCGAAATCGTGCGAGGCGAGCGGGAACATCGGCAGCGAGAAGCGCAGGAAGCCGTAGCCGCCCATCTTCAGGAGGATCGCAGCCAGGATCACCGAGCCCGCGGTCGGCGCCTCGACATGCGCGTCCGGCAGCCAGGTGTGCACCGGCCACATCGGCATCTTCACCGCGAAGGAGGCGAGGAAGGCGAGCCACGCCCAGGTCTGCAAGGACCGCGGCACGGCGGTGTGCATCAGGGTCGGAATGTCGGTGGTGCCGCCGTTCCAGTACAGCGCCATGATCGCGAGCAGCATCAGGACTGAGCCGAGCAGCGTGTAGAGGAAGAACTTGAACGAGGCATAGACCCGGCGCGGACCGCCCCACACACCGATGATCAGGAACATCGGGATCAGGCCGCCCTCGAAGAACAGGTAGAACAGCACGAGGTCGAGCGCGGCGAAGGTGCCGACCATCAGCGTTTCCAGGATCAGGAACGCCATCATGTATTCGCGAACCCGCTGCTGGACCGACTTCCAGCTCGCGATGATGCAGAACGGCATCAACGCGGTGGTCAGGATCACGAAGGGCAGCGAGATGCCGTCCACCCCCATGTGGTAGGCGATGCCGGCCGCAAGCCAGTTCGTCCTCTCGACGAACTGGAAGTCGGCGACCGACGGATCGAAGCGCCAGACCAGGAGCAGCGACACCGCGAAGGTGATCAGCGTGGTCCAGAGCGCGATCCAGCGCGCGTTGCCCTTGGCGGCCTCGTCGTCGCCGCGGCTGAGATAGACGATCAGCGCGCCGACCAGCGGCAGGAAGGTTGTGACGGACAGGATGGGCCAGGTCGTCATCTTACTGGCCTCCAAAGCCGAACATGAACCAGGTGATCAGGCCGGCGACGCCGATCAGCATGGCGAATGCGTAGTGATAGAGATAGCCGGTCTGAATCCTGACGACCTGACGGGTGAGATCGAGCACGCGCGCCGAGACGCCGTCGGGGCCGAACCCGTCGATGACGAAGCCGTCGCCCTTCTTCCAGAGCTGATAGCCGATCCACTTCGCGGGCCGCACGAAGATGATTTCGTACAGCTCGTCGAAATACCACTTGTTGAGCAGGAAGCGGTACAGCAACGGCTGGGTTTCCGCGAGCTCGACCGGCAGGTACGGCCGGCGGATGTAGAACAGGTAGGACACCAGGAAGCCCAGCACCATCATCACCGTCGGCAGGAAGGCGACGGTCTCGGGGATGTGGTGCATCTCCTCGACGATGTGCGGGTTCATCTTCACGGACTCGCGGAAGAACTCCTCGATGCCGTGACCGGCGAACAGCTCCTTGAACGGGAAGCCGGCGGCGATCGAGCCGACCGCAAGGATGCCGATCGGGATCAGCATCCAGGCCGGGCTCTCATGCGCCGCCTCGTAGTGATGCTCGTCATGCGGCTCGCCGTGGAAGGTCTTGAAGATCAGGCGCCACGAATAGAACGAGGTCAGGCCCGCGGCGACGACGGTCAGGAGGAAGCCGTAGAGCGCGAACGGATTGTGCGAGGCGTAGGCGGACTCGATGATCGCGTCCTTGGAGAAATAGCCGGCGGTCAGCGGGAAGCCGGTCAGCGCCAGCGTGCCGATCACCATCACCGCGTAGGTGTAGGGAATCTTCCGCCACAGGCCGCCCATGTTGCGGATGTCCTGCTCGTGATGCATCGCGTAGATCACCGAGCCGGAGCCCAGGAAGAGCAGCGCCTTGAAGAAGGCGTGCGTGAACAAGTGGAACATGCCGACCGAATAGGCCCCCGCCCCCATCGCCACGAACATGTAGCCGAGCTGCGAACAGGTCGAATAGGCGACGATGCGCTTGATGTCGTTCTGGACGAGGCCGATGGTCGCGGCGAAGAACGCCGTGGTCGCGCCGATGAACATCACCGCGGCCTGCGCGTCGGGCGCGAGTTCGAACAGCGGCGACAGGCGCGCCACCATGAAGACGCCGGCGGTGACCATGGTCGCGGCGTGGATCAGCGCCGAGACCGGGGTCGGGCCTTCCATGGCGTCCGGCAACCAGGTGTGCAGCAGGAACTGCGCCGACTTGCCCATCGCGCCCATGAACAGCAGCAGGCAGGTCAGGGTCAGCGCGTCCGCGTGCCAGCCGAGGAAGTCGATGGTCTTGCCGGTGAGTCCCGGCGCGGCATGGAAGATGGTCTCGAAATCGGTCGAGCCGGCGAGCATGAAGATCGCGAAGATGCCGAGCGCGAAGCCGAAATCGCCGACGCGGTTGACCACGAAAGCCTTGATCGCCGCCGCATTCGCCGACGGCTTCCGGTACCAGAAGCCGATCAGCAGGTAGCTCGCCAGACCCACGCCCTCCCAGCCGAAGAACATCTGCACGAGGTTGTCGGCCGTCACCAGCATCAGCATGGCGAAGGTGAACAGCGAGAGATAGCCGAAGAAGCGCGGCCGGTTCGGATCCTCGTCCATGTAGCCGATGGAATAGAGGTGGACGAGCGAGGACACGGTGTTGACCACGACCAGCATCACCGCGGTCAGCGTGTCGACGCGCAGCGCCCAGGCGACCTGCAGGTCGCCCGAGTTGATCCACGGCAGGAGCGCGATCCGCGCATCATGATGCATGAAGCCGACGTCGACCAGGGTGAACCAGGACAGGCCCGCGGACACGAACAGCAGCGCCGTCGTGATCAGCTCGGCCGCGCGCGAGCCCGCCGCCGCCGGCTCGGCGACGTGGTGGTCGTCGTGACCGTGGTCGTCATGTCCATGGTCGTCATGGGCCGCCGACGCATGGCCATGGCCGTGCGCGTCGTCGTGATGCTCGACGGTATCGCCGCTGGGGTTGCGGCCATGCGCGCCGAAAATGGCGATCAGGCCGGCGAGGATGGCGCCGAGCAGCGGCAGAAAGACAATCGCCTGAACCATGGGAAAGCTCAGCCCTTCATCAGATTGACGTCCTCAACCGCGATCGAGCCGCGGTTGCGGAAATAGACCACCAGGATGGCGAGGCCGATCGCAGCCTCGGCAGCGGCGACCGTCAGCACCAGGAGCGCGAAGACCTGCCCGACGATGTCGCCGAGGAAGGTCGAGAAGGCCACCAGGTTGATGTTGACGGCGAGCAGGATCAGCTCGATCGACATCAGGATGATGATGATGTTCTTTCGGTTGAGGAAGATGCCGAGAATCCCGAGCGTGAACAGGATCGCGCCGACGGCGAGGTAGTGTCCGAGCCCGATCGTCATTTCACCCACTCCGCCGCATCGGCATCCGAAAGCCCCTGCCCCGACGCCACCTTGCGCATCGCCATCGCCATTTCGGGCGTGCGCGCGTTCTGCACGTTGATGTCCTGCCGCTTGACGCTGGCCTTGTGTCGCAGCGTCAGCACGATGGCGCCGATCATCGCGACCAGCAGCACCATGCCGGCGAGCTGGAAGTAATGGATGTACTTCGTGTAGAGCACGAGCCCGAGCGCCTCGGTGTTGGGAACGTTGGCCGGGATCGCCGCCGTGATCGTCTTGGTGACGCCGGGATTGATGACCCAGAAGCCGACGGTCAGGAGCAGCTCGAACAGGAAGATGCCGCCGATCACGAGGCCAACCGGCAGGTACTCGATGAAGCCCTCGCGCAGCTCGAGGAAATCGACGTCGAGCATCATGATCACGAACAGGAACAGCACCGCGACCGCACCGACATAGACGACGATCAGGATCATCGCCAGGAACTCGGCGCCCATCAGCACGAACAGGCCGGAGGCGTTGACGAAGGCCAGGATCAGATAGAGCACGGAGTGCACGGGATTGCGCGAGACAATCACCATCACCGCCGAGGCGACGCAGACGCCGGCAAAGAGATAGAAGAACAGCGCAGGAAGGATCATGCCCTCACCTCACCGGTACGGCGCGTCGAGCTCGATCGCCTTGGCGATCTCGCGTTCCCAGCGGTCGCCGTTGGCGAGCAGCTTGGCCTTGTCATAGTAGAGCTCCTCGCGGGTCTCGGTCGCGAATTCGAAATTCGGGCCCTCGACGATGGCGTCGACCGGGCAGGCCTCCTGGCACAGCCCGCAATAGATGCACTTCACCATGTCGATGTCGTAGCGCACGGTGCGGCGGGTGCCGTCGTTGCGGCGGGGCCCCGCCTCGATGGTGATGGCCTGCGCCGGGCAGACCGCCTCGCAAAGCTTGCAGGCGATGCAGCGCTCCTCGCCGTTGGGATAGCGGCGCAGCGCATGCTCGCCGCGGAAGCGCGGCGAGATCGCCCCCTTCTCGAAGGGATAGTTCAGGGTCGGCTTCGGCTGGAAGAAGTAGCGCATCGTGAGGACGAACGCCGATACGAATTCCGACAGAAGCAGCGAGCGTGCAGTGGCGTTGACGTTGATACCCATGGCGATCCTCACTTCGGCGCGATGTCGGCGAAATGCAGCACGCCCGCCACCACGATCACCATCGCCAGCGACAGGGGCAGGAACACCTTCCAGCCCAGCCGCATCAGTTGATCGTAGCGGTAGCGCGGCACGATCGCCTTCGCCATCGCGAACAGGAAGAACATGAAGAACAGTTTCAGGGAGAACCAGACGATGCCCGGCACCCAGTTGAACGGCGGCAGGTCCACCGGCGGCAACCAGCCTCCCAGGAACAGGATCGTCGCCATCGCACACATCGTGCAGATCGCGACATACTCGCCGAGCATGAACAGCAGATACGGCGTCGAGCCGTATTCGACCATGAAGCCGGCGACGAGTTCGGATTCCGCTTCGACCAGGTCGAACGGCGGACGGTTGGTTTCCGCCAGCGCCGAAACGTAGAACACCACGAACATCGGGAACAGCGGCCAGACGTACCAGTTCAGGATGGTGAGTTGCGGCAGGCCGATCAGGCTGCCGATGCCGCGCGCATGCTGCGCTTCGACCACCGCCGACAGGTTCAGCGTGCCGGCGCAGAGCAGCACCGTGATGATGACGAAGCCGATCGAGACTTCGTACGACACCATCTGTGCCGCCGAGCGCAGGGCGGCAAGGAAGGGATATTTCGAGTTCGACGACCAGCCGGCCATGATGATGCCGTAGATCGACAGCGACGAGATCGCGAAGATGTAGAGGATGCCGACATTGATGTCGGAGATCACCCAGCCGAGGTTGGTCGGGATCACCGCCCAGGCGGCGAGCGCCAGCACGCACGACACCAGGGGAGCAAGCAGGAAGACGCCCTTGTTGGCGCCGGCCGGGATGACCGGCTCCTTCAGCACGAACTTCAAGAGGTCGGCGAAGGACTGGAACAGGCCCCAGGGGCCGACCACGTTCGGGCCGCGGCGGATCTGCACCGCCGCCCAGATCTTGCGGTCGGCGAGCAGGATGTAGGCGATCGCGACCAGCAGCACGACGAGCAGCAGGACGCTCTCGGCGAGCATGATAATCAGCGGCCAGAGGAAACCGGTCCAGAATGCGCTTTCGAAGAATTCCATCAGATCACGCTCACTCCGCTGCGGTCAGCATCTGCCCGGAGGCAAGCCGCGAGCATTCCGCCATCACGGCGGACGCACGCGCGATTGGGTTGGTCAGGTAAAAGTCCTCGATCAGGGGCTTGAACGGCGCCTTCTCCGGCGTGCCGCCCTTCCCCGCCAGCGCCTTGACCTGGTCCGCCTGGCCAGCCTCGATCTGGTCGATGCGCATCAGATGCGGCACTGCCTTGAAAACGGCCTGGCGCAGCGCGGCAAGGGAATCATAGGGCAGCTTCTTGCCCAGCGCTTCGGACAGCGCGCGGACGATCGCCCAGTCCTCGCGGGCCTCGCCCGGCGGGAACGCGGCGCGCCCGGTCATCTGCACCCGGCCCTCGGTGTTGACGTAGATCGCGGACTTCTCGGTATAGGCCGCCGCCGGCAGAATCACGTCGGCGCGGTGCGCGCCGCGGTCGCCATGGGTGCCGATATAGACCACGAAGGTGCCGTCCGGCGCCTTGATCTCGTCGGCGCCGAGCAGGAACAA
>NZ_JAGWUA010000163.1 GCF_028868675.1 Bradyrhizobium sp. | reverse complement strand
AGTCATGGTGCCCAGGGGCGGAATCGAACCACCGACACTGCGATTTTCAGTCGCATGCTCTACCAACTGAGCTACCTGGGCGTGCTCTGACGAAGGGCCCAAGGGCCATCGAGCGGGCGGTTTATAGTGGGCGAAAGCGGGCCTGTCCACCCACGCTTCGCCTTCGGCCTCGCGTGGCGCAGCCGTGCGAGGCCGAAGGCGAAGCGTGCCCGGCGCAGCCCCCAGGGCGAACACGGGCTTCAGATTTAAGATATTGATATATCAAAACTATTCGACGTCACCCTGCTCGTCGTCGCGGCCGGGGATGACGTAGCGGCCGGACAGCCAGCGGTTCAGGTCGACGTCGCGGCAGCGTGACGAGCAGAACGGGCGGGTGGCCTGCGCGCTCGGCTTGCCACAGATCGGGCAGGTCTTTTGCGGGCCGGCGGGTTTTTTGACTTGGTCGTCC
The DNA here is from genome assembly GCF_028868675.1 of Bradyrhizobium sp. Classification (GTDB taxonomy): domain Bacteria; phylum Pseudomonadota; class Alphaproteobacteria; order Rhizobiales; family Xanthobacteraceae; genus Bradyrhizobium. Next base: position 10,852 of record NZ_JAGWUA010000163.1, on the reverse strand, counting down.
ATGATGGGGCCAGCGTACACGAAGTTCGGCATTCACGCGCGGGGGCGGCGATCAGGCCGGCCCGCCCCACTGTGCATGGGGTTGAACCGCATATTTCTTGGAGACGTCCCCGCGCACCCTTCGACGCGCGCCCCGGTCTCGAACCGACCGCGCCTCACACCGCGACCGCGTTGAGCCAGCCATAGCGGATCGGAAAACCCTCGCCGCCGAGCAGCGTCGTGGTCTCGTAGAGCGGCAGGCCCACCACATTGGTGTAGGAGCCGACCATCTTGACCACGAAGGAGCCGGCGATGCCCTGCACCGCGTAGCCGCCGGCCTTGCCGCGCCATTCGCCGGAGCCGATATAGGCTTGGATGTCGTCCTCCGACAGGCGCTTGAAGCGTACGCGGGTCTCGATCAGGCGCTGGCGAAAGGCCTCGCGCGGGGTGACGAGGCAGATCCCGGTATAGACGCGGTGGTTGCGGCCCGAGAGCTGGCGCAGGCACTGCGCGGCCTCGTCGACGAGATTGGCCTTGGGCAGGATGCGGCGGCCGACCGCCACCACGGTGTCGGCGGCGAGGATGAAGGCGCCGCGCAGCTCGTCGTCGAGCTGCACCGACTTCAGCGCCGCATCGGCCTTGGCGCGCGCCAGGCGCGTGGCGCAGGCGCGCGGCAGCTCGCCGCGCTTCGGCGTCTCGTCGATGTCGCCCGGCCGCAACGCATCAGGCTCGATGCCGGCCTGGTTGAGCAGCGCCAGGCGGCGGGGCGAACCGGAGGCGAGAACGAATTTGGGGCGGCCGAGCATCTGGGATTTTTTGGGGAGCGAGGCAGGGGTGGACTGGCGCGCGGAACCTATCGGAAGGGGACTCGTTTCACAACCCGGAAACCTGCGCCGGAATCGGACGATTCGCGCCTTGGTAAGCGTGTGCCTCTCGTCCGTGACGCGGCTGTTACGCGGATCTCGCATCCCGGATGCGGCGCGGCGTCCGGGGCACGCTGCTTACCCGCTCGCCGCACCCGTCTTGGCAAAGCGCCGCCGGATGCGCATCGAAAGCTGGTCGCAGACCTCGCGATAGGCGGCCATCTTCTGCTCGCGGTTGCCCTCCGCGGTGGTCGGATCCTGGGTCGGCCAGTACTCGACGTCGGCCGCCAGCGTCCGCGTCAGCTCCAGCGCCTTGTGATGGGCTTCCGGCGACAGCGTGATGATGAGGTCGAAATTCAACCCCTCCCAGTCCTCGAGCTCCTCGAAGGTGGTGGGCTTGTGGCCGGAGATGTCCTGGCCGAGCTCGGCCATGACGGCGACCGCGAACGGATCGAGCTCGCCCTTCCTGACGCCGGCCGACCTGACGTAGAGCGCCTGCGGAAACATCCGGCGCAGCAGGCTCTCGGCCATCGGCGAGCGCACGCTGTTCAGGCCGCAGGCGAACAGCACCGATTGCGGATTGCGTGCGCCGTGCGCAGCCATCCGGGCTTAACCCTTCCAATGCAAGACGGTGATGAGCGTGAACAGGCGCCGCGCGGTCTCGAAATCGACCCGCACCTTGCCCTTCAGCCGCTCCTGCAGGGTGCGCGATCCCTCGTCGTGGATGCCGCGGCGGCCCATGTCGATGGCCTCGATCTTGTCCGGCGTCGCGGTGCGGATCGCCTGGTAGTAGCTGTCGCAGATCATGAAGTAGTCCTTCACGATCCGCCGGAACGGCGTCAGCGACAACAGATGCGCGACCACGGGCGTGCCGTCGGCGCGGCGGATGTCGAACATCAGCCGGTTGCCGGTGATGCCGATATGCAGCGTGAACGGGCCCTTTCCGTCGGCGCCTTCCGGCGCGAACAGGTTCTGCTCGATCAGGTCGTAGATCGCGATCGCGCGCTCGTGCTCGATGTCGGGCCCGGAGCGGCCGATCGATTCCTCGTCGAGCGTGACGCTGACGATGCGGTTCTGCGAGTCGTCCTGTTCGCCCGGCCTGGTCATGACGGATTGAGGCGCAATCCAACCGAGCGCGCATGGGCGTCGAGCCCCTCCGCCTCGCCGAGGGTCATCGCGGCCGGGCCCAGCGCGCGGAGCTGGTCGGGGCCGCATTTCAGGATCGAGGTGCGCTTCATGAAGTCGTGCACCGAGAGGCCCGAAGAGAAGCGCGCCGAGCGCGCGGTCGGCAGCACGTGGTTGGAGCCGCCGACATAGTCGCCGATCGCCTCCGGCGTATGCGCGCCGAGGAACACCGCGCCGGCATTGCGGATTTGGCCTGCGAGCGCGTCCGGATCCGCGGTCATGATCTCCAGATGCTCGGCGGCGATGGCGTCCGCGAGCGGAACGGCCTCGGCGAGGGTCTTCACCGTGATGACGGCGCCAAAGTCGTTCCACGAGGCGCTTGCGATCGCCGCGCGCGGCAGCGTCTTCAGTTGCGAGGCCACCGCCGCCTCGACGTCGGAGGCGAGCCGCGGACTGTCGGTGATCAGGATCGACTGCGCGCTCGCGTCATGCTCGGCCTGCGCCAGCAGGTCGGCGGCGATCCAGTCCGCGTTGCCGGTGTCGTCGGCGATGACGAGCACCTCGGAGGGGCCGGCGATCATGTCGATGCCGACCTTGCCGAACACCAGCCGCTTGGCGGCGGCGACATAGGCGTTGCCGGGGCCGACGATCTTGGCGACCGGCGCGATCGTCGCCGTGCCGTAGGCGAGCGCGGCCACCGCCTGCGCGCCGCCGACGCGATAGATCTCGGTGACGCCGCCGAGTTTCGCCGCCGCCAGCACCAGCGGGTTGAGCCTGCCGTCGGGCGCCGGCACCACCATCACGAGGCGGCCGACGCCGGCGACCTTCGCCGGCACCGCGTTCATCAGGACCGAGGACGGATAGGCCGCGGTGCCGCCGGGCACGTAGAGGCCGGCGGATTCGATTGCCGTGTAGCGCCAGCCGAGCTCGACGCCGAGCGGATCGGTGAAACGCTCGTCCTTCGGCAATTGCCTGACGTGAAACGTCTCGATGCGGTCGCGCGCGAGCTCGAGGGCGTCGAGCGTCTTGCCGTCGCAGGCCTTCACCGCCGCCTCGACCTCTGCGGCCGAGATGCGCAGCGAGCCGGCATCGAGCTCGAGCCGGTCGAATTTGCGCGTCGCCTCGATCAGGGCGGCATCGCCGCGGGCCGCGACGTCCTGGACGATGGTGCGCGCCGCCGCCTCGACGTCGGCCGAGACCTCGCGCTTGGCGGCCAGAAAGCTCGCAAATCGCTGGTCGAAATCGGCGCTGCTGCGGTCCAGGCGGATGGGCATTTTGGCTGATCGTTTCGGCTCGTTCGGGGCTCGGCTCGCCCCCTTGCTCAATGGCGCGGCGGGCTGGCGGCGTCAACCCTCGGAAGGCTCCCTCCTGCGAAGCGAGCGCAGCGAACGCGGGCCGGAACGACCCAGGCGTGATGACGCCGCCGCGCCGTTCTTCACCCGGCCGTTCCCAGTCCATCCTCCTCCCCGACCTCCCCGGTCCCGAGGTCGTCCGGGCCGAGGTCGGTGAGCTCGCATTCCAGGCATTCGACGTCGAGCCGGATGGCGCCGCCATGGGCGAACAGCAACAGCGTGCTGCCGCCGGGGTCGTCGTGGGGATGAAACTCGATGCCGACGAGGTCCAGCACCTTGTCGGGCGCCGCGAGGTCGATGTTGCGCGACTTGCAGGCGAGCACCCGGTCGAAACGGAGCGCGGCCAGGAGCCGGCGCGGCTCGGTCTCGCCGTGCAGCGTCTGCTCCCAGTCCAGCCGGCTCAGCCCGATCACCAGCCGCTTGTCGCCCTGCCGCCAGATGATGTCGGAGGTCTGCACCCGCGCGTCCTGCACATGGGTCGAGATGACGGCGAGGTCGTCGGCGTCGAGCGCGATCAGTTTGAGCTGGGAAGTCATCGCCGGTCCCTCTTGCGCGGATTGCGCACGGTTATACGGCGAAGCGCCTCGGCCTGGCAAAATTCGCCCCTCCCGGCGGAAGAGACGATCAGGCAAACACCATTGGCTTGAAGCGGCGCCGATGCGCGCGGATCACACCTCGCTTGTGTCGAACATCTGCATCTCGACGCCGCCGCTGGCGAATTTCGGCACGTCGGCGGCGGCCGCCTTGCCCTCGGGAGTGCCGAAAGCCTTCTGGATGTCCGCGAGGCTGTCGAAGGTGAGAACGGCGATGAGATGGAATTGCGACGGGCCGCCGGGCGTCACGACCGGACCCTTGCTGACGGCGTATTTCTTCAGGCCAGGGAGCTTCTTTGCGATCGGCACGTGCGTCTCGAAATAGTACTTGTCGAAGACCGCGGCATCCTTGGGCGTCTTGTAGAGCACGACGAGTTCGGCCATTTCAGTCCTCCCGTAAAGACCTGTGCCTGTTCCCCTCACGGTGGGGAGCGTGCAGAGCACGCATCCCGAAGGATGAGGGAACGGAGCGCGAGACATCAAATCACATTCGCGTCCCTCGCATCCCGTTCATTCGCCGCTCTTGCCGGCGATCTCACGGCGTGGGGTGGCTTCGTCCTTGTGCGAGGTGTCGGCCTTGTCGCGCTCGCGCGCCTGCAGCTTCCGCCGCTTCAAATTTTCGCGCAGCGCCGACTTCAACCGGTCCTGTCGGGAGTTGCCGGTCCGTCCTGTCGTCTTGTCGGTCTCGTCCGTCATCATCATGGCTCGTCAAAGGTGATCGGCCGCAGGATGCCAGCGAACCGCGACAGCTCAAGGGGCCACACGCGGTCAGAGATGAACAAGTCAAGAGAATGGGTCGAATTCGGGGGTGGCAGCCAACTGACCAACCGGCGGAGAACGGCGCCAAATCCGGCGAAATCGGCGGCTTTTCGGTCGAAATGACCCTGAGCCACCCGCGATCGACCCGATTTTGTCGCCTCAGCCGGCCCGGCAAGCTTGCGCGGAAGGGGGGCTTGTGGCATGCATCGCCCCGCTTGGCGGGCCCACATGGCGGCCCGATTCTTCGCCAGCATTTGCTGCCGTAGCTCAGTGGTAGAGCACTCCCTTGGTAAGGGAGAGGTCGACAGTTCAATCCTGTCCGGCAGCACCAGCAAGGCCCGGAACATCCGGGCTTTTTCATTTTCGGCGCCGACATCTCCGGATCTTTCGACGGCTGACGCGCCACGCCGTTTTGTGGCACAACGGCCGCCTCCGCCGACTGACCGATGAGGCCACGCATGCCCGCGCCGAAACCGCCCGCCTTCGAGACCCTGAGCCTGCATGCGGGCCAGCATCCGGATCCCACGACCGGCGCCCGCGCGGTGCCGATCTATCAGACCACGTCCTACGTGTTTAGGGATGCCGACCATGCGGCGGCGCTGTTCAACCTGGAGCGCGCCGGCCACATCTATACGCGCATCTCCAATCCGACCATCGCCGTGCTGGAAGAGCGGCTCGCCGCGCTGGAGGGCGGCGTCGGCGCGATCTGCACCGCGAGCGGCATGGCGGCGATGCATCTCGCCATCGCGACGCTGCTCAATGCCGGCGACCACATCGTCGCCTCCGCCTCGCTCTATGGCGGCACCATCAACCTGCTCGCGCACACGCTGCCGCGCTTCGGCATCACCACGACGTTCGTGAAGCCGCGCGACCTGGACGCCTTCCGCGCCGCGATCCGGCCGAACACGAAACTCGTGATCGGCGAGACCATCGGCAATCCCGGCCTCGAGGTGCTCGACATTCCGAAAGTCGCTGATATCGCGCATGAGGCGAAGATTCCGCTCTTGATCGACAACACCTTCGCCACGCCCTATCTCAGCCGGCCGATCGAGCTCGGGGCCGACATCGTCATGCATTCGGCGACCAAGTGGATCGGCGGCCACGGCATCGCGATCGGCGGCGCGATTATCGACGGCGGCCGCTTCGACTGGCGCGACTCGGGCAAATTCCCGGTCCTGACCGAACCCTATGCCGGCTACCATGGCATCGTCTTCGACGAGCAGTTCGGTACCGCCGCTTTCATCATGCGCGCGCGCACCGAAGGCCTGCGCGATTTCGGCGCCTGCCTGTCGCCGACCAACGCGTTTCAGCTGCTGCAGGGCGTGGAAACGCTGGGGGTGCGCATGGACCGCCACATGCAGAACACGCACCTCGTGCTCGAGGCGTTGAAGGCCAACAAGGCCGTCGACTGGGTGCTGCACCCCTCGCTGGAAAATCATCCCGACCATCAGCTTGCAAGAACGCTCCTGCCGCGCGGCGCCGGCTCGATCGTCTCGTTCGGCATCAAGGGCGGCCGCGCGGCGGGACGCAAGTTCATCGAGTCGCTGCGCATGATCAGTCATCTCGCCAATGTCGGCGACGCCAAGACGCTGGTGATCCATCCCGCCAGCACCACCCATCAGCAGATGGATGCCGCGCAGCTCAAGGCCGCCGGCATCGGGGAAGAGCTGGTGCGGCTGTCGGTCGGCATCGAGGCGGCCGGCGACATCATCGACGATCTCGCCCAGGCGCTCCGCATCTCGCAGAAGGTTTGAAACATGAAGCTCTCCGTCAACGGCGCCGAGGTGTTTGTCGCGACCGGCGGCCGCGAATTCGATGCAAAGCTGCCGGCAGTCGTGTTCATCCACGGCGCCGGCTTCGACCATTCGACCTGGGCCCTGCATACGCGCTGGTTCGCCCATCACGGCTTTTCCGTGCTGGCGCCAGACCTGCCCGGCCACGGCCGCTCGGCAGGCCCTTCGCTCGGCAGCATCGCGGAGATGGCGGACTGGATGGCGGCGCTGCTCAAAGCCGCGGGCGCTGCGAAAGCGCATCTGATCGGCCATTCCATGGGATCGCTGATCGCGCTGGACACGGCGGCGCGGCATCCGGACAAGGTTTCGGCGCTCAGCCTGATCGGCACGGCCGCGACCATGACGGTCGGCCCCGACCTGCTCAAGGCGGCCGAGGCCAACGACCAGGCCGCGATCGACATGGTCTCGATCTGGGGCCTCGGCCATGACGCCGAGCTCGGCGGCAGCCTCGCGCCGGGGCTCTGGATGCACGGCGGCGCGCAGGCCGTGCTGAGGAATTGCAAGCCGGGCGTCCTCTACAGGGACCTGGCCGCATGCAATTCCTATGCGGACGCGCTTGCTGCGGCTGCGACCATCAAGGTGCCGACCACGCTGATCCTCGGCGAGCGGGACATGATGACACCGCCCAGGGCCGGCAAGACGCTCGCCGCCGCGATCCCGCATGCCCGCACCGTCGTCATTCCCGGCGCCGGCCATACGATGATGGCCGAACGTCCGGACGAGCTGCTGGCAGCGCTGAAAGGTTGAAACGGATCGATCTTCCGCCTCGGGCGTTGCGGTCAGGTATCCCGGTCAACACCAGAGGGAACTTGACTCATGCCGAAACAGGAGACCATCCGCAAAGCCAAGCGCGACAAGCGTGCGGGCAAATCGCCGAGCACGCAGGCCAGTGAGTTCGTCAAGGACGAGATCGACAAGATCCGCCGCGGCGAGCATGGCGCGCGCTCGACGCGTCAGGCCATCGCGATCGGCCTCTCCGAGGCGCGCCGCTCCGGCATCGACCTGCCGCCGCCGCGGAAGGGTCGGACCAAGAAGGCCACGCGGCGTAGCGCCAAATATGCCTACGAGGCCGGCCAGGGCAAACGGCACCCGAAGCGCCGCCCGCGCGTCTCGCGCGCTGTGAAGGCCGTCCTGAAGAAGGAGCCGCGCGCGAGCGCCTCGCACAGCGCGCTGTCGCGACAAGGCAAGCGTGCCGCGAGCCGCCGCAGCGCGGCCGCGCGATCAGCCGCGGCACGCAAGGCGAGCCGAACCAAGGGCGCCAAGGCGCGCTCGACGGCCGCGAAGAAGGCGGCTCGCACCCGGGCGCGTCACCGCCGCTGAGCGCCAGATCTGACGCGCGCCCGTCGCCGTGTTAGCATGGTTCACCGGGGAGCAGACGCGCGGGAGAGCAAACCATGGCAGACAGCTTGAAGGGGCGTACGGCGCTCGTCACCGGCGGCTCGCGCGGCATCGGAGCTGCAATCTGCAAGCTGCTGGCGAAAGCCGGCGCTTCCGTCGCCGTCAATTGCCGCGAGCGGATCGATCAGGCCGATGCGCTTGCCGACGAACTCCGCAAGCATGGCGTCCGGGCCGTCGCGATCGCCGCCGACGTGTCGCAGCGCGATGCGGTCGGCAAGATAGTCGAACGTGTCGCGGCCGAACTCGGGCCGATCGACATCCTCGTCAACAATGCCGGGATCGCGATCACGCGCGGGGTCGATGATCTCACCGAAGATGATTTCGATCGGACGATTTTGGTCAACCTCAAGTCCGCCTTCCTGTGCACCCAGGCGGTGCTGCCCATGATGCGCGCCAAGAAATGGGGTCGCATCGTCAACATCTCCTCGGGCGCGGCGCGCGGCGCAGGCTCGATCGGTCCGCACTACAACGCGTCCAAGGCCGGCATGGAGGGATTGACGCGCGGCTATGCCGCGCGGCTGGTGAAGGAGGGCATCACCGTCAACGCCGTGGCGCCGTCGCTGATCGAGACCGACATGATGAAGGGCGCGCCGCAGCTCGTCAGCCGCATTCCGCTCGGCCGCTTCGGCACCGCGGAGGAAGTCGCCAAAGCCGTGATGCTGCTGGTCGACAATCCCTACATGACCGGCCAGACCATCGCGTTGAGCGGCGGCATGGCATTCAACTAACTTAACTAACCTACTCAGCGCCGTGGCCCCTACGCGCTCCGCGCCAGCGCGCCGTCGATCATGTTGACGGCATTGCCGATACCGTAGACCGCGACGAAGGAGCCGAAGCGCGGACCCTTCTCCTGGCCGAGCAGCACCTGGTAGAGCATGTTGAACCAGTCGAGCGTGACGCCGGGGCGGCCGTCCTTGCCCTTCTTGACCTGGTCGAGGAACGGATCGCGGCGGCCGATCTCGTAGACCACGTTCTGGATGTCTTCGGCGGAGGAGTCCTGCGGCAGTTGCGACAGCGCGTCGCGAAGATCCTGCAGCGCCGCGCGCTCGGTCTCGTTCGGCTCGCGGAACTGTTTCGTGGGCGCCACGAAGTCGCGATAATAGTTGATGGCGTAGCCGACCATCGCATCCAGCTTCGGATGCGTCTTCGCAGTCACGCCGGGCCGGTAGCGGCCGATGAAGCCCCACAGCGTCTCGGCGTTCTCCGCATTCGACGACGACACCAGCGTCAGCAGGAGTTGGAACGTGACGGGCATATCCGCCTTGGGCGGACGGCCGCTGTGGATGTGCCAAACGGGATTGCCGAGCTGCTGCCTGGCATCCTGCCGCGGGAAACCGTCCAAGAACTGCTGGTAGTCGTCGACGTTGCGCGGGATGACGTCGAAATAGAGCCGCTTCGCCGCCTTCGGCTCGCGGTACATGAACAGCGACAGCGACTCCGGCGAGGCGTAGCGCAGCCATTCGTCGATGGTGAGACCGTTGCCCTTCGACTTCGATATCTTCTGGCCCTGCTCGTCGAGGAAGAGCTCGTAGTTGAAGCCTTCGGGCGGCGTGCCGCCGAGCGCACGGACGATCTGGCCCGACAGCTTCACGGAATCGATCAGGTCCTTGCCGGCCATCTCGTAGTCGACGCCGAGCGCGGCCCAGCGCAGCGCCCAGTCGGCCTTCCACTGGCACTTGACGTTGCCGCCGGTGACGGGTGTCTCGACCTCCTCATTCGTGTCGGGGTCCACATAGGTCACCGTGCCGGCGGCGACGTCGCGGCGGATCATCGGCACCTGCAGCACGACGCCCGTGGTCCTGCTGATCGGCAGGAACGGCGAATAGGTCGCACGGCGGTCCGGGCCCAACGTCGGCAGGATGATCGCCATCACCTTGTCGTAGGCGGCGAGCATCTTGAGGAGCGTCGCATCGAAGCGGCCCGAGGTGTAGTACTCGGTCGAGCTCGCGAATTCGTAGTCGAAGCCGAAATGGTCGAGGAAGGCGCGCAGTCGCGCATTGTTGTGCGCGCCGAAGCTGTCATGGGTGCCGAACGGATCGGGCACGCGCGTCAGCGGCTTGCCGAGATTGGCTTCAAGCGGTCCCTTGTTCGCCACGTTGTCCGGCACCTTGCGCAGGCCGTCCATGTCGTCGGAGAAGGCGAGCAGGCGCGTCTTGATCTTGTCCTCGGTCAGCACGCGGAAGGCGTGGCGCACCATGGTGGTGCGCGCGACCTCGCCGAAGGTGCCGATATGCGGCAGTCCCGACGGGCCGTAGCCGGTCTCGAACAGCACCTCGTCCTTCGGATGCTTCTTCAGTCGCGTGACGATCGCCTTCGCCTGCTCGAACGGCCAGGCGTTGGATTGTTCGGCGAGCGCACGCAGGTCGCTCGGATTCGCGGCGAGATCGATCACAGACATCTGGAGGCCTCCGGGCCGCGGAAATTAGCGATTTCCGGTCAAAATGCAAAAGTTGCGGATCACCGGGACCCACACACCGTCATAGCGATCGGGTCCGCGCGAAGCGCGGCCCGATGACAGGCTCCGCAAAGCAATCCAGAATCTTTCCGCGGAAACACTCTGGATTGCTTCGGAGCTCACGCTCCTCGCAATGACGGCGTGGCTGCCACCAGCGCTAGAACGGGCTCACCGAGAAGTAGCGCAGCCACAGATCGGTGTAGCGGCCTTTTTCCCAGACGCGGAACAGCGCCCAGTTCAGCGCCTGCCGCAGCAGGTCGTTGCCCTTGCGCACGGCAATGCCGATGCCCTCGCCGAAATAGCGGCTCTCGACGAAGGGGCCGCCGGAGAAGGCGCAGCAGTCGGCCGAGTCCGTGCCGTTGATCCAGAACGCAAGCGAGATGGCGTCGCCGAAGATGAAATCGACCTCGCCGCGGCGGAGCGCGGCGCGCAGCGCGTCGTCATTGGGATAGCCGTGCAGTTCGGCGTCGGTGAACATCGCCTTCAGATAGGCCTCATGCGCGGAGCCTGCGATCACGCCGACCTTCTTGCCCTCG
>NZ_JAGWUA010000162.1 GCF_028868675.1 Bradyrhizobium sp. | reverse complement strand
ACCTTGCCGTCGACGTTGCGCGCGGCGCGGCCGATGGTCTGGATCAGCGACGTCTCCGAGCGCAGGAAGCCTTCCTTGTCGGCGTCGAGGATGGCGACCAGCGCGCATTCCGGAATGTCGAGGCCCTCGCGCAAGAGGTTGATGCCGACCAGCGCGTCGAATGCGCCGAGGCGGAGGTCGCGGATGATCTCGATGCGTTCGAGCGTGTCGATGTCGGAATGCATGTACCTGACACGAATGCCCTGCTCGTGCAGGTACTCGGTCAGGTCCTCGGCCATGCGCTTGGTCAGCACGGTGATAAGCGAGCGGTAGCCGCGCTGCGCCACCTGCCGCACCTCGCCGACGAGGTCGTCGACCTGGAGGCGGGCGGGGCGGATGTCGACCGGCGGATCGATCAGGCCGGTCGGGCGGATCACCTGCTCGACGAAGACGCCGCCGGCCTCGTTGATCTCCCACGCCGACGGCGTCGCGGAGACCGCGACCGACTGCGGCCGCATCGCGTCCCATTCCTCGAAGCGCAGCGGCCTGTTGTCCATGCACGAGGGCAGGCGGAAGCCGTATTCGGCGAGCGTCGCCTTGCGGCGGAAGTCGCCGCGGAACATGCCGCCGATCTGCGGCACGGTGACGTGGCTCTCGTCGGCGAACACCAGCGCGTTGTCGGGCACATATTCGAACAGCGTCGGCGGCGGCTCGCCGGGGCGGCGCCCGGTGAGATAGCGCGAATAGTTCTCGATGCCGGCGCAGCTTCCGGTCGCCTCCATCATCTCGAGGTCGAAGGTGGTGCGCTGCTCCAGCCGCTGCGCCTCCAGCAGGCGCCCCTGGTCGTGGAGCTGGTCCAGCCGCTGCTTCAATTCGGACTTGATCGACTTGATCGCCTGCACCAGTGTCGGGCGCGGCGTCACATAGTGCGAATTGGCATAGATCTTGATGAATTCGAGCTCGTCCTGCTTGTGTCCGGTGAGCGGATCGAACTCCTCGATGTTCTCCACGGTGTCGCCGAACAGGTTCACGCGCCAGGCGCGGTCCTCATAGTGCGCGGGGAAGATGTCGATGACGTCGCCGCGCACCCGGAACGTGCCGCGGGTGAAATCGGCCGAAGTGCGCTTGTACTGCAGCGCCACGAGGTCGGCGATCAATTGCCGCTGGTCGATGCGCTCGCCCTTCTTCAGCGCAAAGGTCATCGCGGTGTAGGTCTCGACCGAGCCGATACCGTAGATGCAGGACACCGAGGCGACGATGATGACGTCGTCGCGCTCCAGCAGCGCACGCGTCGCGGCGTGGCGCATGCGGTCGATCTGCTCGTTGATGGAAGAGTCCTTCTCGATGTAGGTGTCGGTGCGGGGAACGTAGGCTTCGGGCTGGTAGTAGTCGTAATAGCTGACGAAGTACTCGACCGCGTTGTCGGGGAAGAAGCTCTTGAACTCGCCATAGAGCTGGGCGGCGAGCGTCTTGTTCGGCGCGAGGATCAGTGCCGGGCGCTGCGTCGCCTCGATCACCTTGGCCATGGTGTAGGTCTTGCCGGAGCCGGTGACGCCGAGCAGCACCTGGGTGCGGTCGTTGCGCTGGATGCCCTCGACCAGCTCGGCGATCGCCTGCGGCTGGTCGCCCTTGGGCTCGTACTCCGACTTGATCTCGAAGCGCACGCCGCCTTCGGACTTGTCCGGACGCGGCGGACGGTGCGGCGTCCACACCTTGATCGAGCCGTCGTCCTTGCGGAATTCCGGGCGGCCCTCGCGGATCAGGGCCTCCAGCGCGTCCGCGGTCGCCTTGACGCCGAGCGCTTCGGTCCTGCTGCGCGGCGGCCGCGCCAGCGCCTCGGCGTCGTCTTCCTCGGTCGGCAGCCCGAGCTGGCGCGCCAGCTCCGGATCGAGGAACGGCACGGTCGCCGCCGTGCCGTAATTGGCCTGCGGCGCCTCGTCGAAACCCTTGCCGAAATCCTTGGGCGTCGAAGCGCGGGCGCGATGCGCGGCGGCCTCGCCGCCGGCGCGGCGGTCGCGCGAATTGTCCGGCGGCGGCTGCAGTCCGGTGCCCGATCCCATCCCGGCATCGCCGCGATTGATCGCGGGATTGAGCAGTTCGGCCAGCGCCGGGCCGATCGGCTGCACGTCGGGCCTCGATGCCCGAGAACTTGGTGCCTTTGATTTGGGGGACTTGCCGGATTTTTCGGGAGATGCAGGTTTCTTCGCCATGGGGCGAATATGGGACGAGTCCGGCAGCGATGAAAGGGCGAATGCCGGCCCGCGGCCCGCCTGCTGACATCAGGTGGCAGCAGGAAGAGGCCTCACGCCGCCGGCGGCGGGCCGTCGTCCTGTGCGCGCGGCTCGACGGGCTGCAGCACGTCGAGATGGATGCCGCCGCAGGTCGTGCAGCGCATGGTCCAGTACTCGTTGCCGGCGCGGCCGCCGATCACGCGCAGCACCGCGAGCTCGCCGTTGCAGTGCGGGCAGTTCGACAGCACGGAGCGGACGTAGCAGCGCGCCAGCGGCCGGGTCTCTTCGACTTCGATATACGCCATGGCTGTTTCCCGGTTGCCCGTCGCGGCTGTCCTTATTGGTCGCTGGTGATGCGCCGCCGGAAGCGGTCGATATGCGTCTTGGCGTCCGCAATCGCGGCCGCGGGGTCCGGCCAGGCGAAGCCGACCTCCATCGCCGGAAACAGCACGCCGTCGATGGCGACGGGGCTCAGATCGGCGCGGCGGATGCGGGCGTGCCACAGGCCTTTGCCAGCTTCGAACGATTCGATGTCAAAGCCGTCGTAAACGGTCGTCATTGTCGTCCCCATTCTTGTTGGACGAGCAAAAGACCACGGTTCGTCGGCTACGACTGTGAAATCGTTCACATGGGAGGCACCTTTTTCGGCGACGGCCCGGTCGAGGCTCAGGTCCGCGCCAGCGCGACGCGGCCGATGCGGCGGGGCCGTGCGGCCGGTTCCGCCGCGGCGCGCATGATCCAGCGCCGGAACGCGGCGAAGTCGCGCTGCTCGGTCTGGAAGCTACGGTAGACGAGATACCAGCGCATGCCCTTGGGCACGGAGAGGTCGAAGGGCGCAACAAGGCGGCCGGCGGCGAGATCGTCGTCGATATAGGGACGGATGCCCATGGCGATGCCGAGGCCGTCGAGTGCGGCCTGCAGTGCCTGGCCGTAGAACTGGAATTCCGGGCCGCGCGCGCTGATGCGCGTGAGGTTTGCGGCCTTGAGCCAGAGCGGCCAGTCGTCCGGCGAATGCGCGACCCGGATCAGGCCCGGTCCCTTCAGATCGGCGGGACGCTTCAGCGCGTTGGCGAGGCGGGGCACGCAGACCGGCGTGAGGTCGCCGGCGAACAGCGGCTCCGCCACCAGCCCCGGCCAGTCGCCGGTGCCGAGCTTGATGCCGCAGCTCCAGTCCTCGCCGAACGGCACCGCGGCGCCGCCGGTGGTGAAGCGCACCTCGACGTCGGGCTCCTCGGCCTGGAACTCCGACAGCCGCGGGATCAGCCAGCGCATCGCGAAGGTCGGCCCGACGCCGATGGTCAGCACGCGCAGGCTGGAGGGCGCGGTGACCTGCGCGGTGAGGCTCGCCAGCGCGTCGAAGATCGGCGTCAGCCCGCTCTGATAGGCGCGGCCCGGCGCGGTCAGCGCGAGCCTGTTGGCCTTGCGCTCGAACAGCGCCACGCCGAGCCGCTCCTCCAAGAGGTGCACCATGCGGCTGACCGCGGCCGCCGAGACGTTGAGCTCGAGGCCGGCCGCGGCAAAGCTGCCGGTGCGCGCCGCCGCCTCGAATGCCTTGATGCCGTTGAGAAACAGCAGCCGCCGCAAGTCGCCCACCCTCAGGAAAACTGATGCCAGGCCAAGATAACTCAGTTTGCGCCGCCGCGACAAGCGCGGCACAAGGATGGACGTAGTTTCTGGGCTGATTTGCTGATTTCCAGGCGCCGCTTTCTTCGCCTCTCCCCGTGTGCGGGGCGAGGGAGAGCCGGCAGCTCGCGTCCCTGACGCAAAGAGCCGATGCAGGAGACGCTTCGTGACGCCGCTGATGATCGCCGCACTGGGATTGCTGATGGTCGGGACCGCGTTCCTGTCCGGCCTGTTCGGCATGGCGGGCGGGCTGATCCTGATCGGCGTGCTGCTGGCCTTGATGCCGCTGCCCACCGCGATGGTGCTGCATGCGATCACGCAGATGGCCTCCAACGGCTGGCGCGCCTTCCTGTGGCGGGCGCATATTCGCTGGCGGCCGGTCGCGGTGTATTTGATCGGCTGCGCGCTGGCGCTCGGCGCCTGGTCGATCGCCCGCTACGTCCCGGACAAGCCGGTGGCGCTGCTGCTGCTCGGCGTCACCCCGTTCATGGCGCGGCTGCTGCCGGCCAACATCAAGCCCAATCCCGACAGCGTCTGGCAGGGCGCCGTCTACGGCTCGATCTGCATGGGCCTGATGCTGATGACCGGCGTCTCCGGTCCGCTGCTCGACACCTTCTTCCTCGGCGGCGATTTCGGCCGGCGCGAGAAGGTGGCGACGAAAGCGATCTGCCAGGTCTTCAGTCATTTCACCAAGCTGATCTATTTCGGCGGCATCATCGACCAGGCCGCAACGCTCGATCCCACGCTCGCCGCGGTCGCGATCACCGCCTCCATGCTCGGCACCACGCTGGCGCGGCGGATCCTGGAGGCGATGAGCGACCGGCAATTCGTGGTCTGGTCGATGCGCCTGATCACCACCATCGCCTTCTACTACATCGGCTACGCCAGCTGGCTCCTGATCCGCACGCCGGTGCTGGCGGCCATCGGCAGCGGAGGCCCGCAATGAGTGAGACCGCCGATCCGCTGGTGCTCGATTTCGTCGAATGGATCGCGCGCGAGCCGCGCGCCTATGCCGAGGTGATCGCGACGTGGAAGACCTCGTGCCCGCGCCTGACGATCTGGGAGGACGCCGCCGATCGCGGCCTCGTCGCGCGCGAGACGGTTGCCGGCCGCGGTCTCGTCATCGCGGTAACCGAGAGCGGCGCGACGCTGCTGCGCGCCAGCGGCCGGACCGCGTGAGCCGATCACGGCTCCGTCATTGCGGGAGCCATTGACTCGGTCGGGGCTCGGCGCGAAGTTCATGCAACCGCATGTTTCTTGCGCATCTTTCTCGCGGACCTCGCCTCAAGCCCGGGATTTCAGCCATGATCGACCTCTATTACTGGACGACGCCGAACGGTCACAAGATCACGATGTTCCTCGAGGAGACCGGGCTGAAATACAAGGTCTTCCCGGTCAACATCGGCAAGGGCGAGCAGTTCAAGCCGGAGTTCCTGGCGGTCGCGCCCAACAACCGCATTCCCGCCATCGTCGATCACGAGCCGAAAGGCGGGACGAAACCGCTGTCGCTGTTCGAGTCCGGCGCGATCCTGCTCTATCTCGCCGAGAAGACCGGAAAATTCCTGCCCGCCGATCTCTACGGCCGCTACGACGCGATCCAGTGGACGTTCTGGCAGATGGCGGGGCTCGGGCCCATGGCCGGCCAGAACCACCACTTCCGCAACTACGCGCAGGACAAGATCCCCTACGCCATCGACCGTTATGTCAACGAGACCAATCGTCTCTACGGCGTTCTCAACAAGCGTCTCGCCGATCGTGAATTCGTCGCCGGCGACTACTCGATCGCCGACATGGCGTCCTATCCCTGGGTGGTGCCGTACGCCAACCAGGGCCAGAACATCGACGACTTCCCGCATCTGAAGCGCTGGCTGGAGACCATCCGCGCGCGGCCGGCGACCGAGCGCGCCTATGCGCTCGCCAAGGAGGTCAACCCGAACTTCGGCAAGCCCGCGATCCGCACCGCGGAGGAGCGCAAGATTCTGTTCGGCCAGACGGCGTCCGTGGTGCGGTAGTTCGCGCGCCTGGCGACTCGTGTCGGGGCACATCGACATGCTCGGTGTCATCGTCCGCGAAAGCGGCCGATCCGGTATTCCAGAGACGGTCGTGGGATACGGAGAGGCCGCGGCTTAATGGATTTCCCGCTTTCGCGGAGTGGCGCGGGCCGCGCGCGGCATCTGCAAGGCAGATGAGACTACCTCGCCGTTCGCGCCACCTCCGCCGCCTTGCGCAGGCAGTCGCGGCACAGGCAGTCCTCGCCGTCGCTCGGCATCGGCAGGCGCGCGGTTTCTTCGGAGCACCAGCAGGGGCCTTCGAGCGCGCAGGTGAATTCGGTTCCGCAGCGGGAGCAGACGACCTGCCGCGAGGGCGGCTCGGTCGACGGCGCGTGGCGCACGGACGGTTGCTTCGAAGGCATTTGTTTCGAATCTGTCATGATCTGCGCCGCGGCGTCGCCGTCATCTTCATGCCGGGTTCATCTGCGATCCCCGATATACCAATCACCTCGATCCTCGCAAGGAAGTACGGACAAGCCGATGGCCCGGGATTCGCAAGCCGCGCTGGTCGCGCTCAACCGGTTCGGCTTCGGCGCGCGCGGCGGCGCCTCCGGCGACATCGGTAACGCTGCGTCCGATCCGCGCGGTTTCGTCAAGGCCGAGCTGAGCCGCCCCAACGGCTCGCTGCTGGAGGCGCCCAACCTGCAATCGACGCCGCAGCTCGCGCACGCCGTGTTCGACTATCAGGCGCAGGTGAGGCAGGCGCGCGAAGCCGCGAAGGCCGCGCCGCCGCAGGCGCCGGGCGAGGCAAAACCCGACGGCGCTCCGCGCCGCAGCCTGTCCCTCAACACGGTCGCGACGGATATCGCCGGCCAGGCGCCGCCGGGCGCAAGACCGGGGCCGCAGCCGCCCAACGTGATCCAGAAGACCTTTCGTGCAGAGGCCTTGGCGCGGCTGCAGCGCGCGATGCTCGCCGATTGCGGCTTCACCGAGCGCCTGGTCGCATTCTGGTCCAATCATTTCTGCATCTCGGCCGCCAAGGGCGAGCTGGCGCGAATGTGGGCCGGCTCCTTCGAGCGCGAGGCGATCCGCCCGCACGTGCTCGGGCGTTTCGCCGACATGGTGAAGGCGGTCGAGCAGCATCCGGCAATGCTGTTCTTCCTCGACAACCAGCAATCGCTCGGGCCGGACTCGCGCGCCGGGCTCAACCGCAGGCGCGGCCTTAACGAGAACCTCGCGCGCGAGATCATGGAGCTGCATACGCTCGGCGTCGGCGGCGGCTACACGCAAGCCGACGTCACCTCGCTCGCCCGCATCATCACGGGCTGGACCTTTGCCGGCCGGCAGGGCCAGCTCGGCGAGCCCGGCAGCTTCGTGTTCAACGCCAATGCGCATCAGCCGGGCGCGCATCTGTTGCTCGGCAAGACCTACGAGCCGACCGGCGTCGCGCAGGGCGAGGCGGCGCTTGCCGATCTCGCGCGCCACCCGTCGACGGCGAACTTCATTGCCACCAAATTCGTCCGCCATTTCGTCGCCGACGAGCCGCCGCCCGCGCTGGTCGCGCGCTTGCGTGAGGTCTTCGTCAGGACCGACGGCGATTTGCGCGCGCTCGCGACGACGCTGGTCGATGCCGACGAGGCGTGGCGGGCACCGCTGACAAAAATGCGTTCGCCATACGAATTCCTGGTCGCGAGCGGCCGGCTGCTGGCGCGCGTGCCGGAGGATCCCGGCCCCTATCTCAACAGCCTCAATCTGCTCGGCCAGCCCATGTGGGCGCCGGCCGGGCCGAACGGATTCCCCGACAGCAATGCGGCCTGGGCCGCGCCCGAGGGCATGAAGCTCAGGCTCGACGTCGCGGCGCAGATCGGCGGCCGGCTCGGCAACACCATCGATCCGCTCGACCTGCTGGAGTTTGCCGCGGCCGATGCGGCCTCGATCGAGACGCGGCGAACGATCGAGCGCGCAGAGTCGCGCCAGCAGGCGCTGGCGCTGCTCCTGATGTCGCCAGAATTCCAGCGGAGATGACGATGGATTGCGTCGAGAACCGCCTCCTCACGTCGCGCCGCGCCTTGCTGCTCGGCGGCGCCTCCTTTGCGGCCTGGGCGTACTTGCCGAAATTCGCGCGCGCCGCCGGCGGCCGCGATCCGCGGCTCGTCGTGGTGATCCTGCGCGGCGCGCTCGACGGCCTTGCGACCGTGGCGCCGGTCGGCGATCCCGACTATGCCGGCCTGCACGGCTCGATCGCGCTGACGCGGGACGGGCCGCATGCGGCCAGCATGCTTGATTCCTTCTTCGCGCTGCATCCGTCGATGCCGGAATTCGCGCGCATGTATCGCGACAGGCATGCAGCGGTGATCCACGCGGTCGCGACGCCCTATCGCGACCGCTCGCATTTCGACGGCCAGGACGTGCTGGAGAGTGGCTATGCCGGTCCCGGCCGCGTGCAGTCCGGCTGGCTCAACCGCGCGCTGGAAACGCTGCCGCGCGGTGAGCGAGTCTCGAGCGGGCTCGCGGTCGGTCCCACCACGCCGCTGGTGCTGCGTGGCGCGGCGCCCACCGTCGGCTGGGCGCCGGCCGCGCTGCCGCAGGCCAACGAGGACACCGCGATGCGGCTCGTCGATCTCTACCGTCACCGCGATCCGGCGCTGGCGGGCGCGCTGACGCAGGGCCTGCAGCTCGACAAGGCCGCAAGCGGTGACGACATGAAGCGGAAGCCCGGTAGCGCTATGGCGCAGATGAAGCTGGTAGCGCGCGGCGCGGCCAAGCTGATGGCGGCAGACGACGGCCCGCGCATCGCAGCCCTCGCCTTCGACGGCTGGGACACCCACGCCAATGAGGGCGGCCCGGTCGGGCGGCTGGCGTTTCTGCTTTCCGGCCTCGACGGCGTGCTCGCCGAATTCGAAAGCGGGTTGGGGGAGCGCTGGCGCGACACGGTCGTGGTGGTCGCCACCGAGTTCGGCCGCACCGCGCGCATCAACGGCACCGACGGGACCGATCACGGCACGGCAACGGTCGCGTTGCTCGCCGGCGGTGCGGTGAACGGCGGGCGGGTGATCTCGGACTGGCCGTCGCTGAAGTCCGCAAGCCTCCATGACGGCCGTGACCTCAAGCCGACCACCGACCTGCGCGCCGTGCTCAAGGGCGTGCTGGCCGACCATCTCGGCCTCTCCGACCGCGCGCTCGCCGAGACGGTATTCCCCGACAGCACGGGAACGAAAGCGATGAAGGGGCTGATCGCCTGACTTGCGTTACCCCTTGGTGATCTTGTCGATCTCCGCCATCTCCTCGGCCGAGAACTTCCAGCCGATCGCGTTGACGTTCTGCTCGACCTGCTCGGGACGCGTGGCGCCGGCGATGACGCTCGAGACCTGGGGGCGCGCCGCGAGCCAGGAGAAGGCGAGTTCGAGCAGCGTGTGGCCGCGCGATTGCGCGAACGCCTTCAGTTTCTCGACCATGTCCTCGTTGCGCGGCGTGACGTAGCGGTCGCGCAGCGCGGGCGCCTTGCCGAAGCGGGTGTCGGCGGGCGCCGCCGCGCCGCGCTGGTACTTGCCGGTGAGGAGCCCGCTTGCCAGCGGGAAGAACGGCAACAGGCCGAGCCTGTACTCCTGCGCCGCCGGCAGCAGATCCTTCTCGATGTCGCGCACCACGAGGCTGTACTCGTCCTGGCACGAGATGAAGCGGTTGACGTTCATCGCGCGCGCGGTGAACTCGGCTTCCGCGATGCGCCAGGCCGGGAAGTTCGAGTTGCCGATGTAGCGCACCTTGCCCTGGTGGATCAGGTCGTCGAGCGCCCGCAGGCTCTCGTCCATCGGCGTCAGTGGGTCGTAATCGTGCTGCTGGTAGAGATCGATCCAGTCGGTCTTCAGCCGCTTCAGGCTCGCTTCCACCGCGCTCATGATGTAGCGGCGCGAGGCGCCCTGCTTGGTGCCGTCGCTCGCCATCGGCTTGGAATATTTGGTCGCGAGCACGATGTCCTTGCGGCGGTCGCCGAGGACAGCGCCAAGGACGGTCTCGGAGCCGCCCTGGCCGGCATAGATGTCGGCGGTGTCGAACAGCGTGATGCCGAGGTCGATCGCGCGGTGGATCACCCTGCGCGAGGTTTCGAGATCGGTGCGCTGGCCGAAATTGTTGCAGCCAAGGCCGACCGCCGAGACGCGCAGGCCGGAGGCGCCGAGATTGCGAATTTCCATTGGGGGCTCCTGTCAGAAGATCTTGCGGTAGACGATGAAGCCGGAGCGTTCCGCCACCTTGTCGTACAGGCGCTGCGCCGCGAGATTGGTCTCATGGGTCTGCCAGTAGACGCGCGGCGCACCGGCGGCCTTCGCCCGCTCGTAGACGCCGTAGATCAGCGCCGAGGCGACGCCCTTGCCGCGGGCGGCTTCCGCGGTGAACAGGTCCTGCAGGTAGCAGGACGGCTCGATCGCGGTCGTGCTGCGATGGAACAGATAGTTGGTGATGCCGAGCAGGCGGCCGTCGGTCTCCGCGACGAGGCCGTGCACCGGCTCGTAGGCATCGAAGAAGCGCTGCCAGGTCATGCGCGTGATCTCGGGCGCGAGCGAGGTCGGGCCGGAGCGGCCGTAGAAGGCGTTGTAGCCGTCCCACAGCGGCAGCCATCGATCGTAGTCCTGCCGGGCGACCGGGCGAATGGTGAGAGACATGGCGAATCTCCGCGATCGGGCACGAAGCCCGTTACGAGCAAGGCAGCGGCGTCCTTCATACGGGAGAGAGGATGCGATGATCAATCGCCGCGCGTTCGCTTCCGTACAGCCGCGAGCTAGCCGTTCATGCGGCGGTGCATCGCCGTGGAGGGGAATTGCAGCGTGGACGAGCCGGTCGTCTTGCGCGTTCCGACCAGGATCAGCAGCGAAGCCGCGACCAGAATGGCCGCGGTCAGCGTCAGGGCAACCAGTATGACCGGTGTCTTCATCGAAGGCCTGTCGCGATGCCGAGCGGCGCGGGTCGTCGTGGAAAGCGGCAAAGGGATTTTTCGAAATCGGAGCCGGCGTCAGATCGGCAATGCCATCGCCGCCCTGGTGGACAGCACCGTCACGGTGGCGATCAGGCACAGCGACAAGGCCGCGACCGCGAGCGAGGCCGCGACGGCGCTGGTCAGCCCGGAAGAGGCGACGGGTGCAGGCTGGCTTTGAAAGCCCGCCGTGCCGGACGCCCGAATCATGTTCTAAATCCTTCGACGCGCGAGCGAATCACCCGCGACGCCAGTCAACTTCACAATTTCAACCGGCAATATTGCGGCGGCGGCCGCGCCGAAAATGGCGAAATCGCGGCAAGCGGTAAGGTTTTGCCCGCTATTCGGAGACTCTCAGGCGCTCGCTGCGATGCTGGCCGGATTGTCGATATCGGCCGGCCGCCAATCCATCGGCACGAAGCCCGGCGTTTGTTCGACCCGTGCGAGCCAGGCCCGGATCGCCGGGAAGGTCGCCAGATCAAAGTCGCATCGCTCGGCGAGATGGGTATAGCCATAGAGCGCGATGTCGGCGACGGTGAG